>CAKZNV010000107.1 GCA_937132085.1 uncultured Rubritalea sp.
CTGCTCAGTGTGATGCAGGGAGTAGAGAACGTAGCGCCTAATATGGAGCTGTTAGGGAAATTGTCTAAAGAGTGGAAGCAGGTGATGAATGATTATCGGATGGTGCTGGCAGTGGACGGGATTGCTGCTGAGCAGGGTGGTGCGCCAGTGCGGGGAGAAAGTAAGTCTAAGCGCAGCAAGAAGCGTGGAGGATACAGTAGAGAGGCTTCAGAGAAGATACTGGAGGCTGGAGGTAAGCTGAGTAGGGCGGAGATACTACGCTGCCGTGTGCGTTACTTTAGTGATGGAGTGGTGCTGGGTAGTAAGGAATTCGTGAATTCATTTTATCAAAGTATGAAGGCCAAGGCTCAGGGCATGCCGAATTATCAAGGTCAGTATGAAAAGCGAGAAACTGGAGCTAGGAAAGTTCGGCAATTAAGTTCGGATTCTCTCTTTAGCATGCGAGATCTACAGAAAGATAATTTAGGATAAGGGGAGCTCGGGGCTAACTCATAGAGGAGCTATTCCTCTAGTTGATCGTCGTCGATTTCATCGCTGTGATCTGTGTGGTGATTGTCGTCGTCTTGGATGATTTCGCCTGCTTCGATGGCTGCCATGCGTTGTTGTTCTTCTTCGTGGGAGACGATTTGTAGTGAGACGGTGATGTCTTCTCTCATGGCTGCGGCTTTGAGGACATTGCGGATGGCGCTGGCGGTGAATCCGTTTTTGCCGATGAGGATGGGGACGTCGGCTTGATTTACGATGAGTCGGAAACGGAGGTGAGTTTCGCCAGCTTCTGCGACACGTAGCTGAGCTTCTTCAGGGTGATTGATGAATTGGAGCGCTATGAATTGGAGGAAATTGCGCATTTGATCCGTGACTTCTTGCATGCTGGTAGTGTGTAGGATGGTGGTGGCTGATGAAAGAGAAATATTTCATGATTGTGAGCTTGTAAATTAGAGCCAGAGTCTGGATGATCTGAGCCATGCGCTACGGAGAAAAGCTACAGAAAAGAATAGAGGAAACAGGATCAAGACTATGTGTGGGACTAGATCCTAGACCGAATGCTGAAACTGGTGGGATAGAGGCTGTGCCAGAGCTGCTGAAGCGTGTGGTGGGCGAGACTTGGGAGCATGCTGCGGCATTCAAGCCGAACATGGCTTACTTCGAGGCGATGGGTATTCGTGGATTGGAAATTTTAGAGGAACTGTTAGGGCAGATGCCGAAGCAGGTGCCAGTGATTTTGGATGCGAAGCGTTCGGACATTGGTGAGACGCAGAAGTATTATGCAAAGAGCTATTTTGAAAACTGGGATGTGGATGCGGTGACGCTGAATCCATTCCTAGGCTATGATACGCTGGAGCCATTTCTGGATTGGAAAGGTAAGGCGATCTATGTGCTAGCTGTGACATCGAATCCTGGAAGCGCAGATTTCCAACGTCAGATGGTGGGGGATAGATATGTGTTCGAGCTAGTGCAGGATATCTGCACTAGAGCGAAGAATGAAGGCCTAGCTACGGATGTGGGCATGGTGGTAGGACTCACGAATGCTAGCAATGAAGTGCTAGATAGAATTCAAGACTATCCGCTGCTAATACCTGGACTAGGTGCGCAGGGTGGAGATCTGGATAATATGGCTGGAAAAGGTCGCACTGCTCCTGATACGATCAATGTTTCTAGAGGAATCACTGCTAAAGAAATGGATAAGAGCTTTGCTCAGAAGGCCAAGGAATGGGCTGATAAAATTGCTGCGGCTTATCCAGCTTAAATTTACTTTATGCTGAGTTCATTACGCCTGTTAGATTTTCGCTGCTTTGAGTCGTTATCGATTGAGCTGGGGGAAGCTGGGGCGTTATTTATCGGTGATAATGCGCAAGGCAAGACCTCTATCTTAGAGGCTGTCTGTGTGTTGATGCGTCTGCATTCGCCTAGAGCCAAACGTATGCAACCTCTGATCCGTAGTGGTGCAGAGGTCTACGGAGTGGCAGGTGAAGTGGTGGATGAGCGGGGCGATGAAGTTTCGCTCAGAGTGCAGTATAGTAAAGGGAAGGCTGTGTTCCAGCGAGATGGCGAGGAGCTGAATACTCAGGGAGATTATCTTACTAGTAGTGGTTTGGTGGTGTGGATGGGTAATGAGGATGTGGAGCTTGTTAGAGGAAGCGGAGGTGTGCGTAGGCATTATCTGGATTTCCTCTGCTCACAGGTGGATGGGACTTATAGGCAGGCGCTGAGTCGATACCGTAGAGTTCTAAAAGCTAGAAATATTTTACTGAAAGATGGGCGTCAGAACGATGCTGAGATTAATGCTTACGGAGAACTCTTAGTGCAATATGGTGATCTGTTAGGTTCTGTTAGGTCGCAGCTAGTGAATGATTTGTTAGATAGGGTGGCTGCTGCACAGGTGGCGATCAGTGGGCGAGATGAGAAGCTGACTTTAGAGTTTGTATCAGGTAGCGGTGGCGATATGCGACAGGCGCTTGAGACTACTTATGAAAGCGAGCGTAGGCAACGTCAGACGGTGGCTGGACCACACAGAGACGAGCTGAAAATAATGATCAATGGCATGTCGGCCCTCGACTATGGAAGTGAGGGACAGCAACGCACTGTGGCTCTGGCGATGAAGTTAGCACAGGGTGAGTTACTGAGAGAGAAGGGTGGAAAATTCCCGATCTATCTTCTGGATGATATTTTCGGTGAGCTGGATAGTTCACGTAGGAATGCTCTCATGGCGTATCTTCCAGAAGATGCGCAGAGACTGATCACTACGACCAATCTAGACTGGCTAAATGATAGCGGTGAGAGCTTTAAAGACTGGAGTCGATACACGGTGGATAGTGGGAAGGTCGTCAGAGAGTGAAGTTTCCTAAGACGGTGAAGATCCTAGCTGAGCAGATTCGAGAAGCTAGAGTGGATCATGTTGCGTTTGATACATTACTCAGAGCTTGTGAACTTAGCCGATGTAAGGCGACCTGTTGTCATGATGGAGTGCATATTTCAGATGAAGAGGGGGAGTATGTTGAATCTCTGGTCAGTAGGCATTCGTCGAAAATGTTAGAGTATGGATTGTCTCTACCAGAAAATTTTTTGTTAAGAAAAAACAAGGGGATGAAGACTGCTGTTAGAGATGCTTTACCGACTGAGTTAGCGGATGATTTCCCGGCTCATTTTCCTAAAACAAGATGCGTGTTCCTGAATAAACTAGGACATTGTGGATTGCAGAGTCTAGCAATGGAAAATGGTGAAGACGAATGGCTACATAAGCCTCTGACGTGCTGGATGCACCCTTTGGTGTTAATCCCAGCTGGTAAGTGGGAGGAGCAACCAGTGTTGACGATCGTCAATTCCAATAACGATCCGCAAAAGCAGGGGAGCTATGCTGGCTATGCGTCTTGCACACATTGCGGCAGAGCGGATGAGTCAGGTAAACCAGCTTGGCAGGTCCTAGAGAAGGAGCTTAAGAGGCTGGGGGAGATCTGTGGCAGAGATGTCTATGCTGAGCTGAGCGCTCCAGCCTGTGATTGGTAGCTAGTGTGATGAACTAGCGTTTTCTACGTAGGGCAAAGCCGAATGTTGCAGATAGAAGTAGCAGAGTAGAGCTAGGTTCTGGTGTGGATGTAGCAAAGGTGAGACCTGCAACTTGGGATTCTGCTGATGTGATATAACGAGAAATCTGTGAGTCGTAGCTTTGTCTCAGAGTAGCAGGACCTGTTGGATTATTGTCTTCATCTCTAGGAGTATTATCTCCAACAGCCCAGTGCACTCCTGATAATACTAAATCACCACTGTAGTTTACAATAAAACTGGGGCCACCAGAGTCACCGCCAGAGAAATAGGCATCATTAGCATCACCTGAGGCGATAACATAGTCCGCTCTTGTTGTTCTACCTAATACTCCACCCACATTAATATTAAGTTCTGTTGTGATGGTGCTTTCTCCAATTCTACCATTCTGACCGTAAATAATGATATCTTGACCAACAGGCGATAGAGTCGGGTCTAGCACTGGATAGAAATTGATGCCTGCAGAACCTAAATCGATCGGTGATGTTAGGGTGCCAATCCTAAGGTCAGAAACACCTGGAGGGAAGCCTGGCTCGGCTGGATTGTTAATAAAGACCTGTGATGCTACCGCATAGGAGACGACTCCTGAGGATGTTAGAAAGCTGACGTTACTACCGATAGCATGATGCTTAGCTGCTACAAAATGACGGTCACTGATGAGGGTGACAGATCGAGACGGGGTAGCTGAGTCCCAGCCTACTCCTGAGAAATCTAGTGTAGAAAATTCAAAGTCTGGATTAAGAACGACTCCAGGAGTATTTGCTTCAAATCTGTCCTGAGTAATCGTGCTCGGATCTCCCAGAATGACGCCATTTGACCTTAGGGTGATGGCATTTACATTGATGGTGAGGATAGTTATTACAAGAGCTGGCCAGAGAGTTTTCATGAGGTTATTGAGTATTAATGCGTTCAATATGCCTAAATTTCCTTATTAAGGAAGTCTTAAATAATCTAACATCTTCGTGCTTTAATTTTTGATTACTTCTTTTTATTTACAAGTGAATTACAAGCGAAGTTTTCTTAAGGTGTTTATTTACAGTGATTTGTTTGCTTGCTGTGTGGGTGGGTAGAAGAGTATTTACTTGTAAGTAATTCAGTTTGAACTATTTTTACAGACAGTAATTATTATGAGCTTAAAACACATTTCAATCTTAGCGTATGTCCTCATCTTCTTTTTAGGAGGAACTAGTGCTAGCTACGGCACAGTCTGGATTTCCGAATTCGTGGCGTCCAATGATTCAGGCCTTCAGGATTCTGATAATGATACTTCTGATTGGATAGAGATCTATAATGATGATAATTTACCGATCAACTTGGTGGGCTGGCGGCTTACAGATGATGTAGGGAACCCTACAAAGTGGGTATTTCCGAGCACTGTGATTCCAGCTAAGGGACACATCATAGTTTTTGCTTCTAATAAAGATCGACGCAGTGTGGGGGGGGAGTTGCATACTAATTTTAAGCTGTCGAAGTCTGGTGAATACCTAGCTTTGCTAAAATCTGATGGCACGGTGGAACATGCTTATTCACCAAGCTATCCACCTCAGGTTACAGATGTTTCCTATGGGATAGAGAATCAAACCACACCATCGACTATTGTAGCTCAGGGAGCAGCTGGACGTGCAGGAGTGGCTTTGAGTCAAGCTGACTTTAACAGTAACTACAGCGGCTGGAATACTTCAGTCAACGGAACATTTACAGGCTCCTCATGGAGAGATGTTAATTCGGGAGTAGGCTATGAGCGTAGCGCTGGTTATGGAACTTGGATTGGCACAGGAGGTGATTTTGAATCTGAGATGTATAACACAAACGCGTCTATTTTTCTTCGTATGCCATTTAATATCACAGATCCATCTACTGTCGATACTCTGACACTAAGGATGCGCTGGGATTCTGGATTTGTAGCCTACATCAATGGTGTGGAAGTGGCTGCTAATCGTCAGCCTGCTACTCTAGCATGGAATAGTGCCGCTACTGAAGACAGAGCTGATGGACAGAATGATGATTGGGTTAGTTTCAATATTGATATGAGTAATGTGACTCTGCTAGCAGGGAATAATTTGCTAGCGATTCATGGTCTGAATGAATTGGTTCAAAGCTCGGATATGCTCTGTTTACCTGAGCTAGACGCAGTTTCTATTTCCAATGCTGGCGGTCAAAATACTTATTTTATCACTCCTACACCGGCTACATTTAATAGTCAGGGTGTCACTAGTTTACCTCCACTGCTTTCTGATGTAACAGATTCTGTGGGGACCTTGCCACAAGGTGGTGCAGGGAGTTCGCCTATCACGGTTACTGCTGTGGTAACAGAAACTCAACATCCAGTTGATACTGTAGAGCTGTTTTATCGTGTGATGTTTGGAGCAGAAACACAGCTGATTATGCTAGATAATGGGGTGGCTCCGGATGTAACGGCAGGTGACGGTATCTATAGTGTGAGTGTCCCGACTACGAGCATGGCTTCAGGGCAGATGATTCGCTGGCGTATTGAGGCTGAGGATGATCAAAATAATCTGAACCGAGCTCCGGCTTATCTTGATCCAGTAGACTCTGATGAATACTTTGGGACTATTGCTGATTCTGGTATCACTACTTCGAACCTTACGATTCTCCACTGGTTTGTGCAGGACACCGCCGCAGCTAATACCCGTGGAGGAACTCGCTCATCATTCTTTTACTTAGGTGAATTTTACGATAACATTCAGACTGATTTACACGGTCAAACTACTAGTGGATTTGGTAAAAAGAGCTACGACCTTGATTTCAATAAAGGTAATCGTTTTACTTGGAAAGCTGGAGAGATAAAAGCTAAGGATATTAATCTGCTTACAAACTGGGCTGACAAAACGAAGGTGCGAAATACGATGGCTTATGAGGTTTTCCGTGATGCGGGAGCAGCTCACCATTATGCCTTCCCTGTTAGAGTGCAGCAGAATGCAGCTTATTTCAGTGTCGCAGACATGGTGGAAGACGGTGATGACCGCTTCTTAGAGCGTATTGGGTTCGATCCAGAAGGAGCTCTCTATAAAATGTATAATAGTCTGAATGGAACTGGTGGTGGCACTAAAAAGACACGGCAGGATGAAGATAAATCAGATCTGCAAGCTTTCATCAATGGTCTCAATGAAAGCCAATCTCAGGACACACGACGCCTCTATGGTTATGATAATGTGGATATCCCAGAGACAGTTAACTATCTAGCTGGACTGGTTCTGGCTGGCAGTAAGGATCAGGGGCACAAGAATTACTATGTCTACCGTGACACCAATAAGACTGGCGAATGGATGCCAATAGTTTGGGATTTGGATCTCAGCTTTGGACATGACTGGGGAGGGCAGGGTTACTTTGATGATGATCTGATCTGGACGCAGGATCTACAATTAGGAGCAACCAATCGATTGAAGACATTCATTTGGAATTCACCTGAGTTAAATGCCATGTATGTGCGTAGAATAAGAACTCTTATGGACGAGCAACTGGAACCATCTTCTACACCGCTGGCACAGCGAAAGATGGAAACTCGCATCAATGCACTTGATGACCTTATTGATCCTACTGGTGTGACCTCTGATGCTGACCTTGATTTTACCAAGTGGGGATCTTGGCAAGATGGAGGTAGTGGCAGCACAGCGACTTCTCATATGATGCGGAATCAAACTCAGCGACTCATTAATCAATTTCTGCCAAACCGAAGAACTTATCTTTACGGTGGAGCTCCATCGAGCAGTGGCCTAGGGATTCCTTCGGAACAACAAGTAATGCCTCATTTGACGATTGAAGATATTGACTTTCTTCCTGTCAGTGGCAACCAAAACGAAGAATATTTCGTATTAAAAAACCATGATGGTGAAGCTGTAGATATCTCTGGGTGGCAGATCAGAGGGGCTGTAGAAATGACCTTTAAATCAGGAACTGTGATACCAGCAGGAAATGGAGATGCGGCAGCGGAGTATGTGGGATTACTACATTTAGCCAAGTCGTCATCTGCCTTCCGAGCTCGCTCAGTAGGAGCACAAGGAGCACAGTATCGCTTTATACAAGGTCAATACAGTGGTCAGCTTTCAGCTCGTGGTGAGACAATTGAACTATGGGATACCCAAGGGAATATGATCACCTCTAAAAGCTACACTGGCACACCATCCCTAGCTCAACAAGATCTTAGAATCTCTGAAATTAACTATCATCCAGCCGATCCGACCTCCGCTGAACTCTCTCAAATTGGTGGTCTTACTGAGTCAGATTTTGAGTTTATCGAGCTAGTCAATATTGGATCAACTAGTCTCGTGTTAGATGGGGCATCCTTTGTTGAAGGGATCGAGTTTGTATTTCCTGTCTCAACAACACTTGTTGCTGGAGCTCGAATAGTGATCGCTAAAAACGTGGCTGCATTTGAGCTTCGGTATGGGCTGGGGCTGAATGTGATCGGTGATTACTCTGGCTTTCTAGATAATGGCGGGGAGCGCTTGAAGGTTGTAGATACACTAGGCGAGAGTATTTTAGATTTTGTGTATAATGATAAATGGTATCCGCCGAGCGATGGTGATGGACGGACAATCGTCATTAAGGATCCGACCATACCATTTAATCAATATGATGAGCCTGAGAATTGGGGCGTTAGCTCTTCTGAGGGGGGCTCTCCAGCTCAGGTAGACGGAATAGTCATGGCGCACTTTGAAGGTTGGCGATACAGCCATTTTAATTCTGTAGAGAGAGATAATGCATTAATAGGAATGCAGAACTCAGATCCTGACGGTGACGGTCTTACAAACTGGGCTGAATATAGTTTTGGCACCAACCCTAAGGTCGTGGATTATCCATCTTGCGCATTTGTAAGCGCTACACATAATAGTCAGGAGTATGCAGCAATTTCTGTAACTCGTGTTAGCAATGCATTCGATATTCTCTGGGGGCTAGATGCTAGTGCTACTATGATTAGCTGGCCGGGTGTTGCTAGTGCGCTCCATGGGACTCCTCAGGATCTTGGTGGAGGACTAGAACGTGCAACTCTACGTTCAGAAACTCTAATCAATGGAGCTGCTCCTAAGTTCTTCTTCAGAGTCAGCTCTACCCCACAATAAAGGTTAAGTTTAAGCTCTCGCTTGCCCCTCTAACAACGGAGGGGTGAAACTAGTAGAATTGTGAGCTTGTGTGCTGAGAGGTATCTTTTATATTGGAGCTATGGGTATTGCTTGGCAGAAAATAGTTCCTAATGGTGGTAGAGTCTTTATTGGAGGGGGGGCATGTGTGCCATTTGCGTTAGTGAATGATTTGCTGAGTCAGTATGAAAATTTCCATGATGTTGAGCTTTGTCATGTTCATACCTTAGGTGATATTCCTTGGGTAGATCCTAAATATAAGGGAGCATTTAGAACCAATACGTTTTTTATGAGTCGGTCTATCCGTGGAGCGGTGGAGACTGGACAGGCTGACTACACACCGAGTCCCACATCTGACATTCCTAGGTTGTTTGAAGTTGGAGCATTGAAGTTAGACGTTGCTTTAGTCCAGGTCAGCCCACCCGATGAGAATGGGATGGCATCTCTAGGTCTCAGTGCGGATGTGATCTGTTCAGCGATCAAGAATGCTAAAGTAGTGATCGCTCAGGTAAATAAATACATGCCGAGAACGCAGGGAGATACCGTGGTGTCGATGAAGAAATTTAAGTATGTTATCACGCATCATGAGAAGCTGGTGACGAAGGATAAGTGGATTTACAGTGATGAACATCAGCAAGCAGCAAGATATGCGGCTCAGTTGATCGATGACGGGGCTACGATCCAGGCTAGTCTAGGTAATAGTCCTCAAGCCGTTTTAAGTATGCTGCATAAGCACAAGAATCTTGGTATACATACAGGGTGTTTTACCAACGGGATGATGCGTTTGATGAAGGCTGGTGCTGTGGATAATAGCATGAAAGCTCAGCAGAGGGGGCTCTCTGTAGCATCTCATGTGCTAGGTTCTAAGGAGCTGTATCAGTTTATCAGAGAGACTAATGAGATCTCTATGCACCGTAGTGAATATACTAATGACCCTAACAGAATAGGTAAGATTAAAAATATGGTAGCGATCAACGGTGCAAGAGAGGTGGATCTAACAGGTCAGGTTGTTAGGGATTCACGAGGTCATCATTTTTATGGTGGTATTGGCGCTACGCAAGATTTCATCCGTGGAGCATCGATGAGTAAAGGTGGGCGACCTATTATCGTTCTTACATCGACAGCTGAAGACGGTAGTAGCTCAAGAATCGTAGCGGGTCTAACAAGTGGAAGCGGAGTCTGCACCTCACGTGGTGACGTGCACTATGTAGTGACAGAATATGGGGTAGCGAATCTGTTAGGCCAATCAATTCGCCAGCGTGCGTTGCGTCTAGTAGAGGTGGCGCATCCTAAGTTTAGAGAGAATCTGTTAGAGGAGGCTAGAGAGCTAGGTTGGTTACCTAAGATCTTTTCAGTTTCGCCTACGAATATGAATTTGGGTGGTAAGGAAATTGATTTACAGAAAGCGGAATTTGGCGGCATGAAGTATGTGGTGCGTCCGTTACACCCTAGTGATCTTAGATTACTGCAGAGGTTCTTTTATACTCAGGATGAGGAGACGTTGAGGTTGAGATTTGGCCATGATATGCCTGAATTAGATGAGTCATCGGCGTATAGTATGACATCTGTTGCTCAGGATAAAGACTTGGCTTTAGGGGTGTTTTACGAGAATAAATTTAATGAAGAACTGAGAGCTACGGGGAGATTTTATCTTGATGCTGGTGGTGAATCGGCTGAGGTGTCATTTCTAGTGCATGAGAAGGCTAGGCGAATGGGGATAGCGAACTTTCTGTTAGGAGAAATGGCAAAAGTTGCGGTGAAACGTGGAGTGAAGAAGTTCTGGGCAAGCGTGCTGAAGAGGAATAAATCAATGTCGCAGCTATTTCTTAATATGGGGGCGGAACGGAAAGTGTATCTCGGTGAAGATAGCGATGAGTTCTGGATGGATACCAGTAAGCTGGTGAAGGCTAGTAAGTCATTTAAAAAGAAAAAGGACAAACTGGATTCTAAAGTAAGTGAAACGAAAAAGAAGAATGATGGCTTAGGGATTTATCGTTCTGAGAATCTGCTTCGTCATGAGACTGGGCCGATGCATCCAGAGTCTGTAGAGCGCTACAAAGCTGTGCTAGACATGCTGTCTCATTCTAGGTTTAAAAGTAAAAAGATCAAAGGCAGGAGAGCTCAAATTACCGATATTACCTTGGCGCATAGCCCCGATTATCATGACCTGACTCGCTACGATATTGATAACTTTGCCGAGGTGCTGAGGACTGGTGACACGTCGATCTGTGAGGACTCTTATGACGTGGTGATGGAGGCAACAGGAGGTGTGCTTTCCGCCGTGGACCAGGTGATGAGTGGGGAGATAAACCGAGCATTCTGTGCAGTGCGTCCACCGGGGCATCATGCTAGTCGAGCTGTGGGGATGGGGTTCTGTATATTCAATCACGTCGCTATCGCGGCTCGCTACGCTCAGAAAACTCACGGTATTGAGAGAGTGGCTATTCTGGATTGGGATGTGCATCACGGCAATGGGACACAAGATATTTTCTACGAAGATGGGAGTGTGTTTTACTTTTCGACCCACGAAGATGGAATCTTCCCCCACACTGGTCATGCGTCTGAGACAGGAGCTAAAAAGGGCAAGAACACGACATTCAATATTCCACTCAAGGCTGGAGCGGGTGATGCGCAAGTCATCGAGGCTTGGAACGCTCCTCTGTATAAGAAACTGAAGAGATTTAAGCCGGATATCATTCTGGTGTCTGCAGGCTTCGATGCCTCAGAGCCAGACCCTCTCGGTGATTTTAAAATGACTCCAGGCGGATTTAGTCAGCTGACAACAATAGTGCGTGGCTATGCAGATGAGTTTTGTAATGGTCGATTGGTTTCGGTCTTAGAAGGTGGCTATAATCCACAGAGCTTAGCTGATTGTATTAAAGCGCATTTAAAGGCGATGCGCTAAAATTTTGGATGATCTGAAGATTTTTAAATAAATATGCCTCTTACTGGCGTTCTATAGTATACTAAGATTATGAAAACTTTTAAACCAACTTTAGCCGGAACTCTCTGTGGCTCAGTTCTGATGTCAGCTATTTCAGCATCACTCGCTGTAGCAGCTCCAATAGATATAGCTGGGACTGAAACTCTGCTTAAACAACTAGACAGCGAGGACTATCTAGAGCGTAATGCTGCACAGAGTGAACTAGGTAAATGGGTTCAGAAGGCAAACAAGAGTCAAGTAAAGGAACTACAAGCATTCTCTGATCTGACCGACTCACCAGAGGTTAGAGAGCGCATACGTGACGTTATCGATAAGAATGCTTATATTCCCGTGCCTAATACTCGTGGATTTATGGGGATCCAGATGAACCCGATGAACGGTGGAGTAGGGATTGCTGCTGTGGAAAGGGGACAAGCTGCTGAGAAAGCTGGTCTTCAGCCTGGAGATGTGATCATAGAGATGGATGGTAAAGATTTAACTAAGATGAATCAAAGACCTGATGAGGCTCTGAATTACCTTAGAAACTATGTTCAAAAGAAAAAGAAGGGTGAGAAACTCCAGCTTAAATTTAAGCGTGGCGGGAAATTGATGGAGAAAGATCTGAAGCTAGGTAGTCGTGAAGACTATGAGAAGAACAATAACATGCAAGGTTTCCAGGGGAACCAGTTTATCATTCCTCCAGGTGGGCAGAATTTTCAACTTCAAATAGCTCCTGGAGCAAATGGTAGACTCCAAGTTTTACCACAGAGGCTCAACGCTGAAGATCGTGCTCAGATAGAGAAAGACATGAGAAAGATGATGGAGCAGATGAAGAAGAACGGAAATAAGTTAGAAATGAAAGATGGAGAGCTGAAGTTAGAGTTCAATTTCGGACCTAAGCCACTGCCTGCTAAACCAGAAAAGCCAGCTAAGCCTGCAGCACCGGAAAAGAAACCGGCTGAACCTAAGAAGTAAATTTACATAAAAAAAGCCGTGCTAGTCATTTAGCACGGCTTTTTTTGTTTGAAAAAATAGAGATTAAATCTGCACGTCGCCCTCGAAGACTAGGTCTGCTGGGCCAGTGAGTGTCACATTGGAGAAGTTCTCGTTGCCATCATGCTCGAACCCGATCTCTAACGTGTCTCCGCCAGCTACGTCTACCTTTACAGGTGAAGTAGCGCCAGTGAGGAGGTGGTGAACGATCGCTGCTGCACACATTCCAGTGCCACAAGCTAGAGTCTCACCCTCAACTCCACGCTCATAGGTGCGGATAGCGATGTGATTGTCTGCGAGAACTGCTGCGAAGTTTGCATTTGTGCCATTTGGCGCAAAACGCTCGTGATAGCGGACTGCTGCACCGTTTTTGATCACGTCTAGGTTCGGTAGATCATCTACGAAGCTGATCGCATGTGGGACACCTGTGTTGAGAACGTGGACGTCTGCACCGAGTGAATCGATTTTACAGTCTGCATTCATGTCGAGATCAAATGGATCTGACATAGCGATACGGACGTTTTCGCCGATCATTTCTGCGGTGAGTGTGCCAGCGATAGTTTCAAAGCTAACAATGTCTTTTGCAGCGCCATCGAGCTGAGCAGTGAATCTGCCAAAACAGCGAGCGCCATTGCCGCACATTTCAGCTTCTCCACCGTCTGCATTGTAGTAGCGGAATTTATAGTCAGCTCCAGCTTCAGCCGGTTCTACAGCCAATAGGCCATCAGCTCCGATACCGCGGTGACGGTCACAGAGAGACTCTATTTGCTCATTTGAGAGCTGTATTTTGAGGTCACGGTTGTCGATTACGATGAAGTCATTTCCAGCACCGTTCATTTTGTAGAAGTGGAGTAACATGTGCTCTATATGTGATGGGATAAGGCATTTGTCAACTTTTTAGGCTGTCCTGATTGTGTGAAATTCAGCCCTCAGTGCGCATATTTCACACATAGTTTTCATTTTTTGTTATTTTATCTAAGTAATCTTACTGATAGAACGTATCTTTAGAAGACGTAATACAAATGGCCATGAACGAGAGAGTAGAAAAAGATTACACCATTTCGCTTAATATTAAGCACAGAATTCGCTTTAGCAGAGATGTTTTTAACGAAGCCAACAGACTACTAGCGAGTCTTCTGGAGAGTAATGGCCACGCTAAAGTCCTAGTCTTCCTAGAGCAAGCTGTGGCTGTCGAATTTCCTCAGCTCAAGGAGAAGATAGAGACTTACTTTGCCAGCACACCAGGTCTAGACCTGAAAGCGGTCAAAATAGAGGTAGGCGCTGAAGAATGTAAGAGGAATGAAAAGGTGCTACGCAGAGTCTGGGACGCTGTAGAAGAGCATAAGGTAGACAGACATTCGTATATTTTTGCCATCGGAGGAGGAGCGTTCCTCGATGTGATTGGTTTCGGGGCTGCTACCGCTCACCGTGGAGTCCGGTTAGTCAGATTCCCGACTACGACATTGTCTCAGGACGATAGTGGAGTCGGTGTGAAAAATGGTATCAATGCTTTTGGTAAGAAGAACTGGATCGGCTCATTCGCCGTTCCTTATGCAGTCGTCAATGACTTCGCTTTCCTCCACACTCAACCTGAAAAGGTGCGCCGTGATGGACTGATCGAAGCTGTTAAGGTGGCACTCGTTAGAGACGGGGCATTTTTCGACTGGATGGAAGACAATGCTAAGTTACTCACCAATCTACGCCCACACGCACTGGAAGAAGCGATCGAGCGCTCCGCTATCTTACATGCTGAGCACATCGCTCTGGGGGGAGATCCATTTGAGACAGGTAATAGCCGCCCACTCGACTACGGTCACTGGGCTGCACATAAACTTGAGCAACTCACAGATTTCGCACTCAGTCATGCTGAGGCAGTAAGCATAGGACTAGCTCTGGATACCGTCTATTCTTGGCGATCCGGCAGACTTACTAAGGTAGAAGCTCATCGAGTCCTAGATCTACTAGTAGAGCTAAAATTACCACTTTACGATGATGCTTATGAGCTGAAGGATGAGTCAGGACGCCGAAAAGTATTCTACGGCCTAGAAGAATTCCGCGAGCACCTAGGCGGCGAACTCACCATCATGCTTCTAAGAGGTCTCGGCACAGGAGAAGATGTGCATTCTATGGATGAAAGCCTGTTAGAGTATTGTATTAAGTATTTGCAGGATTTTAGTAGAGATAAGGTTGGAGTTTAAGGGGGAGGATTCTAACTTAAAGTCGTAAGTGGAATAATAGTTGAAAGACGACAAGTTACATACTGAAATGTTATGACTAAAACGTGCGAGTAATTTTATTGCGAGTGAACAGATACTAGCCATTATCGACGCTATGATTAAAACAATAATGATATTGCTGTTAGTATGCTCTAGCATGGCTCATGGTAGAATAGGTGAGACTCTTGAAGAGTGCCGCAAGAGATACGGTAAAGAAACTGAAACTAAGAATGGCGCTGTGCTCTTTACTAAAGCAGAAGTTTGGGTAGTTGTTGTCTTTTGGAAAGACAAGGTCCATAGAATCGGTTTTATGGTAGCAAGCGATGAAGGCAAAGGGAAAGCCCTTTCTGTAGTTCAAAGAGATGCCTTACTAGAAGCTAATAGACCGAGTGATGGCAAAGGTAACAAAGTAAAATGGGAGAGGTCTTGGGATGGATTAGATGCTCTACATGCGAGATGGCGGACAGTTGATAAAAGCATGTGTGCTGAGTATGCAGACAATGCCTTAATAGTGATTACTAAGAAATTTAAAGATCATTTAGTCATCTTAGAAGAAGCCAAGAAGAAGAAAAACGCTACTGAGAAAGCTACCAAAGAAAAAGAAGCTCTTAAAGATTTTTAGCTATTTCAAAACAAATAAGGTTGAACCCTCAGTAGAACTAAAAACTAAGGGGCTAATAGAAAATATGAAAAAACAGACATTTAATAAAAGAGATGATCTACCAAATGACTTTGATGAGTATTTAGATAATCTACCTAAATTTCATACTGGTGGTTGGGAACTATACTCTAGGAACGATTTACTAGAAGTTATCAATTTTAATGGCATTATGGTGGAACGTTGGAACCTTCCGAACGCATTTGCCGATTTTCATAATAATATCGTAACGACCAAAGTTAAAGGTTATGCAGCAAGCTCTGAAACTTTATCTGACATGTGCACAATAGGATCTCTAGATGGAGATTATATTTTTGTTGGTATGAACCAAGTGTGGTTTTATCACCACGAGAATCATTGCTTAGAATTACAATCTAGCTGGAGTGATTTTTTAGACAAATGTGTCGATCTTGAAGTAGGTTTAATTTTACCTGAGCTAGTAGGAGAATGGTTGCCGATGTCATCCGAAACTGAAAATGATGAGATGTTTGAATATTTATGCCCTAGGCTTGAACTTCGGTCAAATAGTGAAGCCGTTCAATATGTAGGAGTGCATAAATCTGAATTAAACTGGGGGGTTGAAGGAACTAAAATACATCTGAAGGCGTCTAATATTAGCCTTGAATATAACTTCAATCTAGAAAGTAATGAGCTAGATATTCGGTCAGTTAGTGGAGATTATCACTGTCATTACATTAAAAAATAAGAATGTAATAAACTTGGCTAAAACCTCTATATAACTAAGATTCATCAGACTGCTCTTTAAAAATATGCACCTATTTCCTCAGATCAACTTCACTAAACAATACACACTGTCAGTCGAAGAACTTGAGCAGCGTCTTAGGAATAATAAGATGGCTTTGGTTGAAATTTCTAAGACGACTAAATCCTCATCTCAACTTTTCCAACTTCAATGGAAGTCTGGGGGTAAATATGATGAACTAGGTCCATTAATAACATTTGATGTTTCTGAGAACACAAGAGGAAGTCAAATCGCAGGGTGTTTTTCGCCTGCAATAATGATGCGTAACAGTCTGGGCTTGTTCTATCTGGCCACATTGGGGTTATTAAGCTTATCTGTGTATTGTTTCATGCAAAGTGTAGATGGTAGCTTCTATATTTTATCGTTAGCTTTATTATTTATAGTATCTAATCTGTGTTGGCATACGTTTCTCATGTTTCGATTTCGAAAAGTTAAGAGCATTCTACTTAATAAAATATCGCAAATTGAATTAACGAGATCTGTTCCTCTGTAGTTTGTTTTGAGGTGAGATCGTTTGTTGGCTGTGCATAGTCTAATCAGTATAAAGTTCACCTTCAGAGAACGCTGGTGTAGATGGGGTGGTAATAGGGATGCGTCGCTGTGGCTCCTTTCCCTATTCTGGTATAAATTTCCCCGACTGGGGAAAGGGGAGTTGGTTTCGATATGGTTTCGTGACGACGAGAATTCCTAATCCTAGATGTTTGACAGTTAATCATTTGAATGAGCCCTTTGTGGAGTAATGGTGCTGCATAGTCTGGTCAGCATAAATTTCACTTTCAGAGAAGGCTGGGGTAGATGGGGATGGTAATAGGGATGCGTCGCTGTGGCTCCTTTCCCTATTCTGGTATAAATTTCCCCGACTGGGGAAAGGGGAGTTGGTTTCGATATGGTTTCGTGACGACGAGAATTCCTAATCCTAGATGTTTGACAGTTAATCATTTGAATGAGCCCTTTGTGGAGTAATGGTGCTGCATAGTCTGGTCAGCATAAATTTCACTTTCAGAGAAGGCTGGGGTAGATGGGGATGGTAATAGGGATGCGTCGCTGTGGCTCCTTTCCCTATTCTGGTATAAATTTCCCCGCTTGGGGAAAGGGGAGTAGGTGGGCTTTATTTATTCGGCAGTTCCTGTGACAACTAATGTAAGCTGATGGCCGGGATTGGCTGGGTCAGTGAACTGGATGAGATCCATGAAGCGTCCTGGTGCTCTGGGGGCGAAAGTGAGGGTGACACGCACTCTGGTGGGGATCAACGGGTTGGCAGCAAGAGCTAAAACAATTGGCTGAGCAGGTGCTGTGACGGAAAATGGACCAGCTCCGAGCACTCTGCCTGTCATACTGAGTGGAGCGTTGGAGCCATTGAGCAGTCGGAAGTTTCGGGTTGAGGTCTGTCCTACACGAATTTTACCGAAATCTAGAACTTGATTACTTCGGAAATTCCCGCCTGCAATGCCAAAGCCCTTACCGGAGATCAAATGGCTTACACCTATCCCTGTGAGTGTGGCTGGAGTTGCAGAATCTCCGTTACCGAGCAGGGGTGTTGCAGTATCATTGAAGGTGCCTACCGCGGTTGGTGTAAAGACAAAGGTAGCTGGAGGAGTGGTAGCGGCAGGTGCTAGATTAGCCCCGATAACTCGGACGGGCGCCGTTTGTGAGAAGGGTGCAGAAGGTTTTATGAACCCTAGAAAGTTGACAGTGTTTTTGGAGGTGTTTGACCAAGTGACATTACCAGTGGCGCTATTGCCAATGAGAACAGATCCATAGTTCACTGTGGCAACATTCGGTGTCATAGATGCACAACTACTGAGGATTACTACACCAAAAACGCTTAGTGTTTTTCGGAATGATTTTAAGAGATGTTGATAGTTCATAATATTTTTTACGGTTATTAAAATATCATACAGTAGATGAATATTTGATATGGATGTCAAGTCAGAACTAGATCGCGGAGGTGTCTGAAACTATGAAAACCAAAGTCCATGCTCGCCTTCTTGATCGTGTAGATTAGGTTTAAGCCTTAGAAAAAAAATTATGAATATACCACTACTCGACCATCAGAAGACAGAATCTATCGAGTCTATACAACGCTACATGTCAAAGGAGATCGATGTTGATGTGAGTGAAATGCAGGCGGAGATGATCTTGGATTATTTTAGTAAGGAATTTGCACCTTTTGCTTATAATAAGGGGATAGAAGACGCTCGGCAATTTTTGGTGATGAAGGCCGAGGATTTGAGTGGGACGTGTTTTGAGGAAGGATTGACTTACTGGAATGGTAAGAAAAAATCTGCTGGAGTAGTTCGCAGGAAGCCTAGTTACTAATCACTAGAATTATGAATCCCAATTGCTTAGGCGTTATTTCTGCTATTCTGGCGATCGCAGCCTTCTTTTTTGCGTATCGATTTGGAAAAAATAAGCCGCTCAGAACTCGTGTTGTCTTCTCTATTCTGGCCATTGTGGCTGCAATTCCAGGTGCAAGCTTTGCTGTCTACTATGCGCACGTTCTACCTGAGTCGAGTTGGTATTTTCAGTTTCGTAGTATTGCAGGAACTGAACTGTTAGTGATCTTTCTCGGGATAGCTTGTGGCTTGATTGCCACATTGTTGCCTCGCGTGTTTCTCATTCTGCCGTTGTTTGGAGTGGTGCTATTCTCTATTGTTCCGGTTATTAAACCTTTCATTGGTCCATTATCAGAGGATGTATTCAAGGATAAGTGGGATGGTGAGATTTGTATGCAGAGCACAGGCTCGACATGTGGCGCAGCATCGACAGTGACTATACTGAAGCATTTTGGAATGATAGCGACTGAAGCAGAACTGGCAGCGGAGGCTCATTCTTATACAGCTGGGACTGAAGCATGGTATTTAGCGAGAGCGGTAAGGTCTCGAGGGCTGGATGTTGATTTCGATGTTACGACCGGATTTTCTCCAGACAGGGGACTACCTGCTGTGGTCGGTGTTAAGCTGGGAGTGACAGGACATTTTATCGCTATTCTTGGTAAAGAGGGTGATCGTTTTATCGTAGGAGATCCGTTACAAGGAAGAGAGCTGTTGTCGCTGGCAGAGTTACAGCAGCGTTATGAGTTCACTGGATTTCACATGCGAATTACAGACAGAGGCGGACTCAGAGAATAACATCCGATATGATCTAAGTTGTTGTAGGGAAAGGGGAGTTGGTTCTTCGTGAAGAAAGTCCTTGAAATGTGAGTGTGAAAATCTAAATTGCTTCTTAACACAGCGAATCGTGCCTTAAGAAATAGTTTTTTTAGGACGAAATCGTTTACTGCCAAATAATAATAAATATGGATAACAAAGTAGTAAAATCATTTATAGCCGGTGTAGCTCTATCAGGTGCAGCAGTGGCTGGCCCAGTAGCAGGCCCAGCAGAAGTTCCTTCATCATCAGGTGGCGCTAGCCCATGCTGCGTTCTTAAGTCGCTCGGTAGTAGTATCTACGAAGGCACTGGTTTCATAAACTCGATTAAATTCTCAGGTAGAGCACACTTCAACGCAGCCTCAACAAACGGCTACGTAGACGGTGGTGGCTCATTTAGCGATGAGTATATCGAGCTTCGTCGTTTTCGTTTTGGCACAAAGGTTCAACTGTTTAACGACTTCACACTCGTGGCAGCGGCTGATCTGAATAAGAACAGCTCTAGAGATGATGTGAGATTTGGATACAAATCTATGGATGAACTCTATCTTAAATATGCTCTAGGAAACATTGGTGGTGTGAATGACGCATCCATTTCTTATGGACGTATGAAGTTTAAGTTTGGAGCAGAAGGTCACACTTCATCTAATAATCTTAAGACTGTTGAGCGTTCAGTAATTGGCAACTCATTCTATAATGGTTCACGCCCTACAGGTGTGAAGTTTGCAGGTAAAGTTGGTGGTTTTAGCGGATCACTCGGTGTGTTCTCTACTGATGATGACAGCCAAGAGCTAGATGATTGGAATGATGGAACAGCTATCCATGGTAGTGTCTCTTTTGCTGCTGCTGGTGGTAAAGTAATTCTTGATGGTCTAGTATCAGACACAGATGGACCTTCAGACAGACAGTTCAGCAAGGAGTGGGCTACATCAGCTGCGTATCAGACACAGGTAGGTAACTGGGATCTAGTTCTTAATGCCCTTTATGGTAAAGAAGAGCAATCAGGAGACAAGACTTACGGTTTTGTTGTAATGCCTTCTACGTTCATCATCGAGGACAAGCTAGAGTTCGTAGCTCGCTATGAGTATGCAAAGTCAGATGGTGATAACATCGGTCTCAGCAGATATGCTAGTGATAGCTCAAGCGCTGTTATAGGTGGAACTCCAAGAGGTGACGAGCACCATGGTATCTATGCTGGTGTGAACTATTACCTATGCGGAGATAATGCTAAACTTCAGCTCGGTGCTGAATACGAGACTCTAGAAGAATCTACAGGACTCGAAGGTCACGCATCCACATTCTGGTTCGGCTTCCGTTCAAACTTCTAAGATCATCGCATTTTAGAATTAGGGTAGGCTGACCTATCCGCAATTACTTCTGACGTGTCCCTGTAAAATGGGGCACGTCATTTTTGTTGACTAAGTTTGTTCAGCATAAAGTTCACCTTCAGAGAACGCTGGTGTTGATGGAGCGGTAATAGGGATGCGTCGCTAGGGCTCCTTTCCCTATCCTGGTTTAAATTTCCCCGAGTGGGGAAAGGGGAGTTGGTGGCCTAGGCGGTTGGAAACCACCGTCACGTGGCAGAGAATCGGCCCATTGACTATTGACCAATCAACCATTGACGGAGCGAAGCTCCACTACCTCCCAATAGCTCTTTGTCTGAGCATGTGGTCGCAAAGGATGAGGTTTGCCATAGCTTCTACCATAGGGACTGCTCTAGGTAGGACGCAGGCGTCGTGACGACCGCGGCCTTTTAGCTCTGTGTCTTCGTGATCAGTCGTGATGGTCGGCTGTTCGCTCATGATGGTGGCAGTTGGCTTAAAGGCTACTCGGAAAATGATGTTTTCGCCGTTGCTGATTCCGCCTTGAATTCCACCTGAGTGGTTGGTCTTGGTGCGGACTTTGTCGCCGTCCATGTAAAAGTGGTCGTTGTGCTCGCGTCCTGTGAGGAGTGTTCCGCCGAAGCCTGAGCCGATCTCAAATCCCTTAGTGGCAGGGATGCTCATCATGGCTTTGGCTAGCTCAGCTTCTAGTTTATCGAAGACTGGTGCTCCTATGCCGGCTGGGCAGTTGCGGATAACACATTCTACGACTCCGCCGATAGAGTTACCATCTGAGCGGACTTCTTTGATGAGGTCGATCATCTGATCTACTACTGAAGCGTCGCCTGTGCGGACGATGTTAGATTCGATATCTTCAAACTGAACTGTGTTCGGATCTACGTCTGCGTTGATGTGCTGAATGGATTTTACCCAAGCGAGGACTTCGATGTCTGGTGCGATAGATTTGATGACTTTCTGAGCGACTGCTGCAGCGGCTACTCTGCCGATAGTCTCACGTGCTGAGGCTCTGCCACCACCGTGCCAGGCCCTGATGCCGTATTTAGCATCGTAGGTGTAGTCAGCATGTGATGGACGGTATTTGTCCTTCATCTCTGTGTAGGATGATGGGCGTTGGTCTTTATTTCTGACAAGGATGCCGATAGGGGAACCGAGGGTTTTGCCTTCGAATACTCCTGAGAGGATCTCGCAGACGTCTCCTTCTTTACGTGGAGTTACGATGTCGCTCTGGCCTGGGCGGCGGCGATCGAGTTCCATTTGGATATCTTCTTGCGTGATATCAAGCATGGGTGGGCAGCCGTCAATGTTAACGCCTACGCCTACACCGTGGGATTCTCCCCAGGTCGAAATTTTAAATATGCTGCCGAGTGTGCTGGACATGGCAGAATACATAGAGGGAAATCGGTCTCTCTGCAATACCTGTATGAGTCAGGGAGGAAATTTATTGATTTAATGGCTGAGAAGAGTAGTTTGAAGACTTATGAAACTTAAACAAGTAGCTCTGCTGGGCTCAATGCTAGGGGTGAGTTCGTTCGCCATGGCACAAGATGCACCAGCTGAAGAGAAGGCCGTAGCACCTGCTGCAGCCAAAGAAGAGGCGAAACCAGAGGAGGCAGCAAAGCCTGTGGTAGTAACTACCAAAGATAAGATGGACAAAATTATCGCAAAAGCGACTGCTGAGAGAAATGTCTTCATGAAGAAGCTTCGAGCGATCAAGGACAGAAATGAAGCAAGAGCCTTCTACCAGAAGGAGCAACCAGATTTGGCTCCTACAGTGCAAGCTCTGTTAGATCTTGCAAAAGCAGATCCTACAGCAAAGGGTGTGGCTAGTGGCTTAGCATGGGGGATCAGCTCATGTAATAAAGAGCAGTTCAAGGAGTCTATGGATATCATTATGGGACATCACCTGCATGATAGTGAAATGCGTATGGTCGTTTCTAGACTAGCTAGAATGCGTGGAAGAGGTGACTCTTACCTACAGAAGATTCGACTTTATTCTAATAATGAGCAAGTAAGACAAGCGACTACAATTACTCTAGCGAGTGGTCTTGTGAGAAGTAGAAGCCCAGAGGGTAAATCTGAGGGGCTAGCTTTATTTAGAACGATTTTGGCATGGCCTGGTATTGAGAAATCAAACCCACGTTACTATAGTGCTGCTAAGTCGGCGATCTTCGTAGCAGAGAACCTAACGATCGGGAAAATGGTGCCAGACATCGTTGGAACTGATGAAGAAGGAGTAGAATTCAAGCTGAGCGACTACAAAGGTAAAGTGACTTTGATCGATTTCTGGGGAATTTGGTGAGGCCCTTGTAAAGCAATGCTACCTCATGAGCGGTCGCTCGTAGAGGAACTAAAAGACCAGCCATTCGCTATCGTAGGTATTAATAGTGATCCTGTAGATAAGCTCAAGGAACTCGTCAAAGACGGAACTACTACCTGGAGAAATTTCACTAATGAACAGGCTAACGGCAGAAAGATATCAGATGAATGGGGAGTCACAGGCTGGCCTACACTGTATCTTGTCGACCATAAGGGAGTGATCAGACATAAAGGTCTGAGAGGCGAGCAAATGGAAAAAGCAATCAAGGAACTCCTAGCTGAAGCAACTGCTAAACCAGCCGAGGCTGCAGAAGCTAAGCCAGAGCCAGCAGTAGAAAAAGCTGCGGAATAGATTCACTAGTAATAGAATAAATCATCAGGGCCTCAACGAATGACGTTGAGGCCCTTTTTTATGTGATCTGGCTTGCTGAGAATCTGATTGTTTGAGAGAGTCTGATCAGTGGAGAATATTTTGAGAAATGCTGACTTGTCTGATCGTTTAGACCCTATGACTGTGAAGGAACTACGTCAGGGCCTACGCCGTGGGATATTTTTGATTCCATTTCTAGCGATCCACGTGTTTGCGATCGTTGCGATGTATGCTGAGTTTTACATGGAGGATTCTTTGTCTTCTGAGAAGTATACGGGAGTGATGCAGGTATTTTTGTTTTTTGATCAGAGCCCATTTTGGTGGGTAGCGGGTGGTATCTGTATGTTTTTGATGCCCCTTAGTGCTTTATTGCTTATGGGACCTGAGATGGATGAGGGAAACTATGAGCTACTACAGATGACGCCTTTGAGTCGCTGGAAGATCGTGTTAGGGAAATTCTTTGCAATCTGGAGTATCTGTTTGCTGACCTTTTCATCGCTGCTTCCTTATATGATCGTGCGATATTTCGTGGGTGGAATGGATGTCTGGAGAAACATAGCAATGGCTCTAACAGTGGTGTCATTATCTGCGATCTTCTGTGTGGGGGCGCTGGCAGCGTCATCATTTGAAACAGCAATGGGCAAGACTGGTGTGATGCTTTTATTCACTGCTTCGGCAGCTCTAGCTGGAGGTATTCCTCTAGCGGGAAGTGCTCTGAGTGGTGGCGAATGTGGTATCTTTTATCATCTCAATGTGATCGCCTTTATCTTTTGCTATATGACTTTAGGTCTAGTCATGGCTAGGTCTAGGATCAGGCTGTTAGTGCATCATTATGAAGTGAAGCCTAGCTGGATGGTGATAGGTTTATTGATCTTTACGCCACTGGTAGCGGGGATGGCTACATTGATTACTGCTGGCTGGATCGGTGGTCTAGGTCTGGCAGCGATGGGTGTGGTGGCGAAGTATTCTGATGTCAGTCCTAAGGCTGCTAAATGGGCTCCGGCCCCAGAAATGAATATTAAAGTGGCAGCAAGTGCTCCAGCTTGGGAGCCAGTGTTAGATGCCGATGCTCCTCAAGCTTCACCTCTGGATGATGTGTATGCCTCAACGCCTGTCACTACACCAGACAGTTCTCTACAAGTTGAAGAACCAATAGAAAATAAGCCGATCTTGATTATACCAAAGGTGGCTCCTAAAGAATCGAAACCAATCATACGTTACCCTAAAATCAATAAGGATAAACATGACGGCTGGAAGTAGTATATCTAAGGAAGATAATTCTGAGAGAGAGCTTTAAATTGCTCAGCTGACTGGCGTTGTTTTTCGTCAGACCAGCCAAGGATCTTCGCCATTGAGGCGGAAGTCTCATCAGTCTGGTCGATCGCTTCTTGTGCATTGAGAAATAGCTTCCGCTTCCGCCTTGCTAGATAATCTTCCGGAGTTCTGGTGTAGTAGTTTGAGATGGCTTTCTCTATGTTGTTATCTCCTGAGTCGTCTTGGTTTAGTGGAGGGAGAGCACCATATTCTGCTAGCTTTCGAGTGGCTGTCTGTGAGGGCTTAGCTTCTAGCTTATGGGCTTTCAGCGCTATGTCTATGGCATCTTCTGCCATGGCTCTGGCGGTAGTCCATTTGCCCCCAAGGATAGATACGAGACCATTGTCTGAAAGTTCTATGACATGTTTGCGAGACAGAGATTTAGTTGCTTTATTAGCCTTACACACGAGTGGTCTTAGGCCTGCCCATTGGCTAAGAATATCAGACTTTTCTACTCCTAGATATCGTCCTGCTTCTTCGAGTAAGAACTGGATTTCCTGCTGACTCACAGTTGGTTCCGAGAGAGCTTCATCTGTGGCTACATCAGTGGTGCCAATGATGGTATGATTCATCCATGGAATGGCAAATAGGACTCTGCCGTCAGAGGTTTTTGGGATGATGAGAGCTTGTTTGCTAGCGAGCACTGAGCCAGGCACTACAATGTGAGATCCTCGGCTCATTTGTAACGACCATTTCTTCTCGATGCCTTGTTTATCTCGGAATGAATCGGTGAAGATACCTGTAGCATTGATGAAGACTTTGGCTCGCATCTTCCACGTAGCTCCAGTCTCTGCGTCTTGAGCATGGAGGATAGAAATTTTGCCGTTGTTAGATTCTAGTCGATCTACTTTTACATAGTTGAGAGCTAGTCCCTGACCATCAGGACTGGCATTGATGACTTGAGCTAAGGCTATTGCCATCCCAGCATCGTCAAACTGCGCATCACTATAGCTGACTCCTCCTCTGAGTTGCTTCATTTTCAGTGTCGGTAGTAGTTCTCGGACTGCCTTTGCGTTGTGAAGAGTGGAAGTTTCGACGTTGCTGGAACTTCCTAACAGATCATAGAGTGTGAGCCCTGCACGATAGTAGTAGCGTTCGAGACAGCGTTCTGAAGGGAGAACAAAGCGTAGTGGATGACAAAACTCTGGAGCGTTTTCTAGTAAGAGGTGACGTTCATGTAAGGCTTCACGGACTAGACCTAGCTCAAGTTTCTGTAAGTATCTAACACCTCCGTGCACGAGCTTAGTGCTGCGGCTAGAGGTGGCTTTGGCGAAGTCATGTTGCTCTAACAGCGCTACTCTGAGACCTCGACTCACAGCATCCCAAGCAGCGGAAAGACCACTGGCTCCACCTCCGATAACGATGACGTCCCATAGCACTGATTGATCAGAGGCTGAATCAATCAAGGTAGTTCTGGGGTCATGATATTCTTGGTTCATAGATAGCTTTATGTTATAAATTATCTAATTCTAACAAAAATATCAATCAAATGTTGATTATTGGACATCGTGGAGCCTGTGGGCTCGAACCTGAAAATACATTGCGTTCCGTGCAGAGAGCGATGGATCTAGGTGTCGATATGGTAGAGATAGATATCTATGAACACGAGGGACGTCTCATCGTAATGCATGATCAAACGCTGGATCGGACTACTAATGGTGTGGGGAAATATTCTGACTATAGCCTAGATCATTTACGTAAACTAGATGCCGGCAAGGGCGAAAGAATTCCCTATCTAGAAGAAGTGATAGAGCTGACACGTGATAAGGTAGGTTTGAATATTGAGATCAAAGGCAGGGGAGTTGTTCCGCTGTTAGATCAGACGATTCATAGCGATGATGGCTTTTTAGTATCCTCGTATGACTGGGATCAGCTGAATGAATATCGACAATTAAGCTCAGAGATAACGCTTGGAGTGTTAGGGGAAGACCCATTCGAGGTCGCACGAAAACTGAATGCTTACTCTGTGCATCCAGGTTTAATTCGTCTAACAGATGAGTATATGCGTCAGGCGAGAGAGGGTGAATTACAGGTCTTTGCACATTCTGTTAGAAGTGACGAAAACTGGGATTTGGTAAGAAAATTTAAAGTGGATGGTTGTTTTGTAGACGATCCCTCAACATATCATATGTAGCCTAAACTCTCACTAAACAAACAGATCTAGGATGGGCTTACCGTCTCTGGCTTGCATCTTGAATGGTCGCTTGCTAGCTGAGTAGAGTGTCTTGTCATACTCGATGCCTAGAGCGTGTCCGATGGTAGCGTTGAAGTCCGTGGCAGTGACCTTGTCTTTGACTACACTAGTTCCAGTGGCATCAGTTTCACCGTGGACGTAGCCGCCTTTCACACCGCCTCCAGCCATGATGCAGGAGAATGCTTTAGGGAAGTGGTTTCTTCCAGCATTAGCAGTGAGCTTAGGTGATCGGCCGAACTCTGTGGCGAGAACGACAAGTGTGGAGTCTAACAATCCTTTGACCTTGAGGTCCTCTAACAGAGCAGAGAATCCTTGATCTAACATAGGTAGTTTGTCTGCTGCATTTCCGAAGACATCGTCATGCCAATCGAATCCGCCGAGCTCTACTTCTACAAATCGGACGCCACGCTCTACTAAGCGACGTGCGAGTAGACAGCCTTTTGAGAAGTTGCTAGCTCCGTATAGTTTATGAGTGGTTGTCGATTCTTTAGAGAGGTCGAATGCTTCTAGATCCTTGGATCGCATGAGCTTGACGGCGGCTGCATACATTTCATTGTAAGCACGAACGTCCTTCTGAGCGGGTGCGAATTTCTCATCAAAGTCGTGATCTAAATCTTGGCGGATGGTGAGTTGTTTCTCGAAATCTTCATCAGAAAGATGCTTAGGCACTGAGGAATTTTGTAGGCCAGAGAGAGCATTTCCGATAGGTAGTGGCTGATAGTTAGGCTCAAAAAATCCTGCCCCTGGGTGACCGCTTCCGCAGTTCACAGTGACGAATCCCGGGATGGTGTCGTTGAGTGGTTTGGCTAGTTTATTCACCCATCCACCAGCGGTAGGGTGAGTGATCGATGAGCGTGGAGTGTAGCCAGTGCGCATGAAATATCTGCCTGGTCCGTGTGCTCCCTGTGTGGTGCTCATGGAGCGGATGATGGAGAGCTTGTCAGCGTGGCGAGCTAGGTTAGGTAAATACTCGCTGAGCTGGATACCATCGGCATTGGTCTTGATCGCCTTCTTGTCACCGTGGATATTTGCGGCAGCTTGAGGTTTAGGATCGAAGGTGTCGAGGTGGGTCATTCCTCCGGACATGTAGAGGTAGATCACGTGCTTGGCTTTCGCTGCTTTAGAGGCTAGAGCAGGATCACTGGTATCGGCAAAGGCTGGTGTGTTAAAGAGCTGAGCGAGGCTTCCTCCGAGAGTGACCCCGAAGCATGTCTTGGCTGTGGTGGCTAAAAAGTCGCGGCGATTGAGTGTAGAAAGTTTATTTTGCATCATGAAAATGAGTTATGGTGATAGCTATCTTACGAAGAGGAAGCGCTTTGAGTTGAGCATGGCCTTGGCTAGGATCTGAGTTTTCTTAAAATCAGACATGTAGGCCGTGTATTTAGATTTCTCACGCTCGGTAGGGTAGGTGGAGTAGATGGAGAGGAAAAGGACGTCTAGTTTCTCTTCATTGGTCTTAGCTTTGGCAATCAGCTGGGGCAGTAGGCCTTTTTTATCTGTCACTGAGCCGACTTCTCGACCGTTGAGCAGAGTGAGGGTCTGAGGGATAGATGCGAAGGTGCTGGAACCATCAGGGATCTGACGATCTGATGCTCCGAACTGTTGTAGTAAATTGCCTTTTTTAGATGGGGCTGGCACTTCGGATGCTCGCATGATTCCTTTTGATCGGCTTCTTGTTTTACCCATTGTCATCATGCTCGCCATCTCTGCTACGGCTGGGTTGGCATTGTCTTTGGCTTTCTTTTTAGCTTTGTTTTGAATGCCCTTGAGTTTTGCATAGAGGGCTCGCATTTGCGCTTGGATCTTAGCTGCTTTGGCAGGATCTCCTTCGCCAGTAGCCTTATCTCTTTCTGCTTTGAGTCGTCTTGTTTCTTTCTTCAGTGAAAGGAGTTGTTTCTCAGTGTCGTCGGCTAGTTTATCTAGCTGTATCACAGTCTGAGGTGAGGCGGTGAGTAGTGTTTTAATAGAGACTTGGTAAGCCTTCCATGAGTGCTTCAGAGTGAAGTTGTAATTGGCATCTATGTTACCTTTTTCTAAGGTGGCTAGTGAGTCGTGGACTTGTTCTGCACTGAGTCTCTGGAGGATTGGTCCTTGGAAATTATAAGCTGATCCTTGCACTACCTCTATCGTTCCTACTTCACGCTGGAATAGCTGAGTGTGGTAGAGGATTCGGAGAGTTTCACGTGTGTTGTAGTTATTGGAGCGAAGGATTTTCTCTACTAACGCGAGTGCTTCTGGGTGCGATACTTTGGTGCGGTCAGTCCAGTTATCGATAGGTTCAGCGAGAGCGTATCCGAAGGCACGTTTCCAGAGACGGTTAGCGATGTTCTTAGTGAACTGTGGGTTTTCTGGGCTAGTGACCCAGTTAGCAAATGTAGTGAGCCTGTCTTCGCCCGGAGCAGGGTGGGGCATGCTGCCGAAGAGGACAGAAGGCTTGACGATTTCACCCGGCTTACCATCGTTGTATTGATAGTCTTCAGGAAGCTTGAGAACCTTACTATTGTTCACCGTAGTTTCGTTTCGGCCGAACTGCTTAAACAGCGTGCGCAGGTCTCGGTAGTGCTTCTTATACTTGGCGACGTTGTTCTGATTTTTCTTACGATTCTTGCCCTTAGTCTTGTTTTTAGCTTGGGCTTTCATCTTATCTTCATCGATATTCACACCCTCTGTTTTAGCGATGTGTTTGACTGTCTCTCGAATCTTCATGTTAGCCGAGGAACTCTTGTAATCTAAATTCCCAGCGAAAGCAGCGAGGCTATAATATTGCTTCTGAGTCCAGTCTTCGAACGGATGATCGTGGCATTGAGCACAGCCGATCTGTGTGCCTAAAAAGACTTGGACACTATTGCTGACATTGTCTAAAAGCATGTTTCTATCACGAAGATAATATCCCACTGCCGGGTTCTCGCTGGTGTGGCCTTTAGCTGACAACATGGAGTTAACGAACTTGTCGTATGGCATGTTATTATTCACAGCATCTCGGATCCAGACATGCCAACCAAGGCCGTGTTGGTCAGAGTTTGTGTGTAGGCGAAGCATGTCAGCCCAGTAGTTGAACATGGTAGAATTATAGCCAGGGGAATAAACCAGAGCATCGATGAGGTCAGCACGTTTGGTAAGGGACTTGTCAGCGAGAAATCTAGTCGCTTCACTATGAGTAGGGATTCGACCAATAATCTGGATGTAGGAACGACGCAGGAAAGTAGCGTCATCAATGACTGGATTAGGCTTCAACTCAGCTTTCTCAAGGTCATCCTTCACAGCTTGGTCGATCAGCAGGCTGGTGTTGTGAATGACATCTTGTTGATGAGAAGGCTTGTTCTCTAAAGCCACGGAGCTGCTACTAGCCACATTAGTATCAGCCGCTGTAAACACGATGCTGGCTAATAATGAGATGGGTAGGATGAGTAAAATGGATGTCTTCTTATTCATGATAGAAAATGTTGATGTGAGCCTAAACTGCTACTGCTAAACATTAAACTAGCAAAGTGAGGAGAAGTTGCACATTTAAAACACCTATTTTGAGGAACTCAGATAGTAGCGAAATGAGCGATTTAGTTAGGTTTCTACCACGAATCTACACGAATTGACTCGAATGCTGGTGTTGTGTGCTCGGTGCTTTGGGTTTAAGAAGCTTTTGTCAGTCGCTGTTCATGTTGCTTATAGAGTTTCTGTTTCATCATGCTGGTTCCGTCTATTCCGTGCCTTCCGTGGTCATAAATGCTTCATCATTTTCGGTTCCATCGTCCATCATTCGTGGTGAAAAATCTGCATCATACTGGGATTGTATTAGCGCTAGTCTCATCATTTCGATTTACATTCCTTCTCCTCAAAGCCAATCTTCCTTGGAGAGAAATTAGCATTATGTATATTCCAGAAAAATTTAGAGTAGAAGACAGAGCTGAGATTTTGGAGTTCATTCGCCAGTATCCTTTTGGGTTGTTGCTTACGGTGAATGATGGTGAGATCGATGATACACACACTCCGTTTATTTTGTCTGAATGTGGAGAGTATCTCTTCGGTCATATAGCCAAAGCCAATAGTCATTGGAAGGGCTGGAGTGACGACACTAAAGCAAAAGTAGTTTTCACTGGACCGCATGCGTATGTTTCGCCGAGCTATTATGCCTCTGAATTTAATGTCCCTACTTGGAACTACACCGCAGTTTCTATCTCAGGAAAGCTCACCGTGATCGACGATGAAGCGGAGGTGTTAGAGTTCCTAGACCAACTAGTTATTGAAAATGAAGGCTCTGAGGAGGCTTGGCAACTAGACCGAAATAATGATAATTATATGAAGTTGTTAGGTGGAATTGTTGTCTTTAAAATCTCAATAGATACTGTGAATGCTTGCTTCAAGCTGAACCAGAATAAGACAAGTGAAGACCAGCATGGGGTGATCAGCTCATTACAGAAAAGCAGCTGCCCATTTGACCATGGAGTGGCTGATCTGATGGAGGGGAATAGGGAGAAATGAGCAAACAACCAATGATGATAGTGGTCGATTCTTATCTAGACAATCTCTCTAATTAGTCTTGTGCAAATGCACATCAGTTTGTGGGTATGGGAATGAGATTCCTTCTTTATCAAAGGTCTTCTTAACATTCTCATTCATATCAAAGTAGATGCCCCAGTAGTCTGATGCATCTGCCCATACTCGAACGATGATATTGACTGAACTATCAGCTAGCGCATGAACGGCAACAAAGGATTCAGGATCTTTATCGATTCTAGAATCAGCCTCGATTAGAGACATTAGTATGCTTTTAGCGTGGTCGATGTCATCATCATAACCAATACCGAAGGTGAAATCGACACGACGTTTACTCTCGGCAGAGTAGTTTATGATTGAGCCTGTAGCAACCGGACCGTTGGGTAAAATGATGCGCTTGTTGTCACCTGTATTAATCACTGTGTTGAAAACCTGAATGCTCTTCACTTTTCCTGAATGCCCTTGGGCTTCAATGAAATCACCCACTTTAAATGGCTTTAGAATGAGGATAAGCACACCACCTGCGAAGTTCTGTAGTGTTCCAGAGAGGGCTAGTCCCACCGCTAGACCAGCAGCTCCGAGAATGGCGACGAAGGAAGAGGTCGGTATACCTGCTATTCCAGCACATGTAACAATAAGCACTATCTTTAATGCCAAAGAAACGAGACTGTAGATGAAGGTTTCTAGTGCTTCGTCATACTCAGCCTTTTCAAACCAGCGACGCAGACCTTTACAAATGATGTTCACAAGCTTCCACCCAATCCAGAGTGTGAATAAAGCGGTAATAATCTTTAGTCCATAAGTAGCAAATTGGTGTTCTTCAGCGAAGTCAGAAGCTAGTTTTAGTATGTTTTGGAAGTCCATGATGATGAGGTGTCTTAATGCTAGAAATTGAAAGATTTGATAAAGTGGTTGGGAGTTAATTGCTGTGTGCCGAGAAGCTGACTAGTTTTCAGATTAGGGTCAATATGGAAAAGGTAAGTTTGTTTAATTTGGTGTTTTAGAGCTGACTACTTGATTCTGATCTTTGATAGCCTCCCTTATGCTCCGTTTTCTCCTGATGACTGACTACCATCGCCTTGCAATTGGATCTGCACTAGACGCTCAAAGACCTTGGGGAGTTGCTCTATGTTCTTGCCCACGGTTTCAATGCCCTGCTCTTGCCCTAGTTCGAGCAAGAGTTGAATTGACTCGATCGTGGATAAGTATTCAGCCTGGGGCTGTTTCTTAAACTTAAAATTTGATGGCTGACGCGGAGTGAAACTTACGGTGGGCAGCGCTTGGATATTTTTGCTCAGGCGCAGTATTTTTCCGGCCAATGGCCAGGTGCCGTCCACCACGAAAACCTGTAGTTTACCCTGGTGTCCTGTCAACGATCGATACCCATCATTCGATAGGTTGACTGCCTGTGGGCCGGGAAATAGTAGAACGGAAGTGTATTCTGGTTCTTCGATCAACGCTCGGACCTTGCTGTCATAAGTGAAATCAATCCCTACATGCAGGCGACTGTTCTTCAATGCGAGGTGACACAATCGGCCGGTGCCGCTCTTTTGTTTGTGAGCCTCTTTGGGGTGCATCAGGATCACAAAGCGAGTATGCGTATCGAACGGTTGGATGAGTTCACAGAGGCACACTGATGTAGGACGGTTGCAGACGTGACAATGCTCACGATAAACGGGTAAAAGATTTCGTTTTCTATCGAGATATTGCTGTGATTTCATAGCTAGGAAGTTTGTAAATAATGGGGGGAAGAGGGTTATAAGGAGAAATGATTAAATTGTGGAAGATGAAATTATACACCTACCGTCCCTCCCTCTAATCGGATAGCTCTAGTTCATAGTAGTTATAGGTCTCACATTCTGTCGATCGTTCTTCGTTATAAGAATACCCAGCTCGAAGCAAAACTCTCGAGGATTCTTTGTTTTCCTTCATAGAACATGCCCAAAGCATTTTGTATCCAGCTTCTTTCGCTAGTTCGATTACTGCTAAAACAGTATTAGTCATCACACCACGATGCTCAATACTACACAGATAGCCTATTTCAGCACTGTTGATATCTGCAGTCTTGATGTCAATGCTCGCAGCAGGGCTTCCATCCTCGGTCAAAAGAATGAACACAAATTGCTCATGATTCTTCCAGCCATTGGTTCCCATCTCGAAGAATCCTTTCGCCATCTCTATTCCATAAGCTTCACCCTTGAGTCTTTCTTCAAAAATCCAAGAATATACTTTTGGCTCATTGCCTATGGCTATCAATCGCTCAAGCATTTCATCCGTAGGCTCAACCTCATCTACTCGTTTTAGAAAATAGGTGGAACCAGTTAAGTGATTTATCACTGGAATGGTGATATTACTGGGGGGATTTGGTGTCATGTGGTTTTAAAACAGATAATTTAAACTACTCTAGAGGAATAGTGATCGCTTATCTATTCGTCAAGGATGGATGCTTCTGACAGTATAAAATGAAATTAACGAGAATAGAAATGAATCAACTACCTAAAGCTCCCGAATCACTACGCTACGGCAAGGTAAAGATTGTGTTTGATCGATTGACGGAAGGGGACACTGAGCGAGGGTTTGCTCCAGGATACCATTTTAAGATCCTTAATACCAACTGCGTTGAGGTTGGTCATTTTAATTTTCGTGTGCGTGACTCTGAGCATGTGAGGCTGGCAGCTGGTCATATTGGCTATGAGATACTAGAAGAACATCGCGGCCACGGCTATGCTGGTGATGCTTGCTTAGCTGCTTCTCAGTGGATTGCAGATATTGCGCAGAAAGTTTCACAGGAAATATTGATCACTACCGATCCTGATAATATACCGAGTATTCGAACCATTGAAAGAATTGGAGCCACCTTTCTCGATGAAGTATCTGTGCCAATAGGTGACCCTCATTATCTGAGAGGATCATACCGTAAAAGGCGATATAGATGGAGACCTGCTTCGATTGTATAATTGTGTTCACCGAAGATTCACACTTGTCCGTATTTGTATTTCGATATAGATCCTACTGATGAGTAAGGCAATACAACTAGTGGTCTATGGGAATGGAGGTTCTGGGAAGACTACATTGGCGAAGAGTTGTGTTGAACGTGATGGCTTAGCGCATTTGGATTTGGATACAATTGCCTGGGCTCGACCTGGAGTGAGACAGTGCCAGAAGACAAGCGAAAAACTATTAAGAAAATTCATGTCTCAGCATGACCATTGGGTGGTAGAAGGTTGCTACTCCTCGTTGATTTCAATCGCTGCTGAATCAGCAAATCATTTGGTTTTTCTTAATCTAGGAATAGAGAGTTGCATGCAAAATTGTAAATCCAGAGGCTGGGAACAGCAAAAGTATGAATCAAAGGAGCAACAGGATGAGCAACTCCAGAATTTACTAGATTGGGTTGCCAGATACGAGTCTCGCACAGGAGAATTTTCTCTTATCGAGCATCAGGCTATTTTTGAAGTATTTGAAGGAGATAAGGCTGAAATCAAATCAAAGAGTGACGCTGAAAATTGGGTCACACACTAGTTTGATAGATGTGATGCTTGCTTATCGCTTTCGGCGTCCAATAAGCCCTAGTGCACCAATCCCTAGGAGAGCTGTGCTGGACGGCTCAGGAACTGATCCAATGATATCGATACCAATAGCTTCAGCTCCCTCGGCTCCAAAATAGTTATAAGTCCATGTCAGAGTTTGAACTGAGTTACTAGCTATTGTATAATCTGCTGCTGCACCAGGTCCAATAGTCGCAGCATAAGCCTCAAAAAATTGCTGACCGTTATCTGTATATGCAAGGTCAGTTGAGCTGAGTAGATTCCAGTCAGAGCCATCAGTATCTAGCGTTACGTTTTCAAACGTAGCGTTACCGAGAGCTTCCTCTCCATATACGGTGATATTCACAGTAGAACTAAAGGTAAATTGATACACTGCTGAGCCAGCTCCAGAAGCTGTTCTGTGATAAAAATCTAGACCATCGTTACCTCTTCCGTTCAGGAGTAAGGTAGTTTCGCCTGAAAGTTGCTTGAAAGTAACAGTTCCTGTAGTGGAGTCCGCTGCTGTCCAGTTAAACACCTGACCAGAAGATGAATTTATAAGGGCTGTATCTAAGCCAGAAAAATCAAGCGTTTGTGCAGTAACTGTAGTAGAGATAGCTATTGATGTAGCTAAGATTGTGAAAATATTTTTCATAGTTTTGAACGAATAATGTTAATTGGGGGTAAATTATTGAAATCTAATGTATGAAGATAATCAATTTTTTTTTAAGATTTATTCCATCCTCAGAGTATCCAACTAATCTTCGAAAATGTTGTCTCCTTTACCTAGTCGAGCTGCAGTTAGGCCTAGTTTGTAAGAAGCTCTTGGTGTTGGGCAGACAGCTCCGAGTTGTCTGGCTGAGCCTATGAACAGGTGCTCGATTGCCTCGGAGCGCTCAGGCCAAGCTTGAGCTAGGTCTGCTGCTACCTCCAGAACCTACTTCGTCTATATTGCTAGGATTAGCATCTTGTGTGTTACTTCTACGTAGAACTAGGTAAAGAAATCTTGAGTTCAAATGTATGTGAATTCAAGAAGCATCCAGTGTGTAATAAGGACGGTATTTTATAAACGAGGAGATATTGTTTTCGTTATCTAATATGTCTTATCGATGGATGAACGATGTTCGATGTGTAGAAGGGGCTTGACGATAGTAGGAATTATTTTGCATTATGCTAAATGCAAAACGCACTTTATACCTAACTATGAAAAAAATACTATCACTTACAATTGGACTCGCAGCTATTCAAGTAGCAACGGCTGCCACGATCACCTGGGGAGGAGCCTATAACTTCGACCACACGGATCAGTCATTATGGCTGAATAGCTTTGATGCTAGCCGTAATGGTGGCACAGCAGCCAATGGAGCACTTCTTTCTACTTCCGCTTTAGATATTGGTGACACCACAGCATCCACTATCAATGGCATCGTATTTACTGAGCAAGCAGGTAGCTCAGACTTCTGGGGGAATACTGGAATTAATCCTATTATCGACAACGTTCTCTCTGGCCACTCAGCTCTTGCAGGTGGAGTAGCCACAGGCACCGTTACTCTCAGTGGGTTAACCATGGGCTCTCAATATCAAATCCAGCTTATCGGTATTCACGATTCGCGAGCAGGCATTAATGAACGCCAATATGAAGTGAGTTTTGGTGGGGCAGATTTTGGCAGTGGCACAGCACCAGTGTTGACCAGAGCTGGTTATGGTAACTCTGACCCAGCAAGTCCACCAACGTTTGGAGGACAAGTAAGTTACGGCACAGTTGTAGGAACGTTCATCGCAGATGGCACATCGCAAGACATCCAGATCCGGAGTAACACACAAGATGGTAATTTAACAGATGACGTTGACCCAGGTATAGGTGGATGGATTCTACTTGAGCAAGCAGCTGTTCCTGAGCCATCTTCTACTGCTCTACTCGGTCTAGGAGGCATTGCTTTGCTCCTACGCAGACGCAAGTAATTCTACACACGATAAAGAATCACTCAAACCCAACCCGCAGTTGCATGAAGCGATTGCGGGTTTTCTGTTTGTTGGAAGGGGAATTCACACTTGTCGAGCATTAGAAAACTTTGAGGGAGAGTAGGTAGAAATTCGATCAGTGAGCGATGCTCAACAATAATTAGAATCAATAAATACAGTCTCTTCTGATATAATAAATAACTAGTGCTCAAGCAGGTGTTATGTAACTCTAGGGAATGATAAAGCCACCATCTGCCGCATGGGTTCAAACTCCGACTCCTGATCTAGCGAAGAGTCGACATTTCTATGAGGCCCTGGGGTTCAAAGAGGTCGAAGGTAGCCCTAACTTTTTCTGGGATGGTCGAGTTTGTGTTGAGGTGAGTCCTCATCCTCATGCGAGAACTGGTATCAAAGTATCAGCTGATTTTCTCGCTGATGAATGTTCGATAAAATTTCCAGCTGTCGATCCTAACGGAGTGAAACTCTATTCTGATACTGAGCCAGACAGAAAACTTCCTACGATGGGAGAACCCTTCGGTAAGCTAGGGCGACATGCTGTGCTCTCTGTAGAATCACACGATGTGAGTGGCACTGTTGCTTGGTGGGAAGCAAAGGGATTTACCGCAAAAGTGCGAAACTATGGTGCACCCTACTTTGAGCTGGGAGGAGGATTAGAGCTAGAACTCATGAAGCAAGGATGCTGTGGCCACTTTAGCCCTAGTCCAGGACTGACTTATTTCAATAGCGGTGAAAACGCAAAAGTGATCGCTGAGATAAGAAAAGCCGAAATCCCAATCACCCAAGAACTCACGATGTTCAGCGACGATGGCAGTGTGAAAGATGTCATCATCTATGACCCAGGTCTAACAGGCTTCTTTGTGTTTAATGACTAGAAGGCACTGGCAGGCACTGGCTCCCAACCTGATCTCAACAACCTTATGTGATTTTTGCGCTTCTTTGCGGCTAAAATAATCTCGCCGCAAAAAAGCACAGAATACACAAAGAAAAGATCGGGTTAAAAGATACTGATTTTTTTAAGTCAGTTCCATTCAGCTAGAGTCAACGGCATGACGATTCAGACTCAGATCTTATTGATCATTTCGATTTACATTTCTAGTCTAAAAAGCCAATCTCCATCAAAGCAAAATATAATTATGAATCTAGCAAAACGTATCCTTAAGAAATCAAAGATCAGCGGAACATTCGAACTTCGCTCAGGCAAAACTAGTAACACCTACTTTGATAAGTATTTGTTTGAGTCTGACCCAGTTCTTCTCGCAGACATTGCTGAAGGTATGAAGGCAATCGTTCCTGAAGACATTGAGATCCTTGCTGGACTTGAGATGGGTGGAATTCCTATCGTTACCGCCCTTAGCCGAGCATCTGGACTTCACTGTGCATTTGTTAGAAAAGAAGCCAAAGAATACGGAACCTGTAAATACTCTGAGGGAGCAAACCTACAGGGTAAAAAAGTCCTTCTCATCGAAGACGTAGTTTCTAGCGGTGGAGCAATCATTGATGCTACTAATATGCTGAGATCTGATGGAATCATCGTGGACCGAGTCCTCTGTGTGATCGACCGTGAAACTGGTGGCAGAGAGAACCTCGCAGAGCACGGAGTGACTCTGTCATGTCTGTTCAAGCAAAGCGAGCTAGACGCTGAAGAGTAAGTAAGTGTGAAAGACTCTCAAAACAAGTTGATCAGACCAGCCTCAGCATCTGATCTACCGAGTATAGTAGAGCTGAACAATCTAGTTCAGAACCTACATGCTCGGAATCATCCTAAACTCATTAAGCCTGCTTCAGAAGGGACTGAGTTTAGTGATTGGTTTGTCGAGGTGATTGAGAACCCAGATTCGATTGTTTTGGTGGTAGAACTGTCTGGAACAGTCGTTGGCTATATCTACGCAGAGGAGGTCAAAAAAACAGCATCGTGGGTGAGCCCTACAGTTCATTTACTGATGCTGCATCATATTGGCGTTGATTCTAAAGCTCAAGGAAAGGGGATCGGTAAAATGCTGATGGATGGAATGTATCAAGAAGCGAAAAAACGTGGTGTCCAACGCGTTGAGCTAGAAGTCTGGGACTTCAATGATAACGCTCGTAGATTCTTTGCTGGTTATGGCTTTAAAGATCTTCGTCATAGAATGGATGTTGAGATAGAGAAGTAAAGTTACAGAATGCAGACAGGGGATTCTAGTGAGGTGGAACTTGACAGGATGACCTGTAATTTTAAAATCAAATGTTATGCACAGCCTTATAAAGGAAATTAGAGCATTGGCGCAATCAGCTCTCCAATTCACGAAGGATCCGTATGATCGTGAGAGATTCGAGCGTTTGTTAGACATCTCCTCAGAGCTATACACTGAACTCAGTGATTCAGATCTAGAGGAAGTTGAAAGATTTTTTATACCTGAAGTCGGTTACGCTACTCCCAAGGTTGATCTACGAGCTTGTGTGTTCAGAGATGACAAGGTTATGCTGGTAAAAGAGCGCTCTGATGGATTGTGGGCACTGCCAGGCGGTTGGGCTGACCAGAATGAGTCTCCTATTGAGGGAATCACTAGGGAGGTCAAGGAAGAGTCTGGTTACGATGTCACTATTGACGCCCTCTATGCTGTCAAGGATCGAGATCGAAACCCATATAAGCCAAAATACCCTGTGAGTATCTACAAGATGTTTTTCATTGGAAGTGTGGTGGCTGGAAAACCGGAAGCTAATATGGAAGTCTCAGAGATTGAATTTTTCTCAGTGAACGATCTGCCGCCTCTCTCAGAGGCAAGAGTTCTGGCGCAAGACATTCAAGATGGCTATGAATTCTTCAAGAAGGGAACCCGTGGGATCCAGTGCGACTAGTGTGCTAAGATTTTCACTCAGTAGTAACAATCGTCTAAACCCCAACATTGTTTAAATGCGTATGAAGAAAGTGACCTTATCAGGCTATATAAAAGTGCTAGATTCTGATCTTAATCAGGTAAGAGGATTCTTACCTGAGCATATCCGTTTGACTTGTTTAGAATCTGGGTGCCTGATTTTTAAAGTAGATGAGCACGAGACCGAGATTGGACGATTTGATGTTTATGAAGAATTTGAATCGAAGCAAGCATTCGAGGCCCATCAGGATCGTGTGCAACAATCTGATTGGGGGAAAGCAACGAAGAGGGTAGAGCGATTTTACACTATCCAAGGGCTGGAAGACGATGCTATGGTTCTTAACTCAGAGAGAACAGAGAAGTCGGACAGCTCGATTCACGACCCAAACCAGAAACGAAAATAAAAAGATGAACTCAATTATTATTCGCCAAGCTACCGCCCAAGACGCTCCATCTATCATGCCTTTGATGATCGAATTAGGGTATTCGTTGGAACTTTCAGAGCTCGAATCACGGATTGAGATATACTCTGGACCTAATGATATTGTTTTGGTCGCAGATGAGGGTGGAGAAGTTATTGGCTTCGTAAGTTTTCACATGATCCCTCTATTCCACGCTCCAGGCAATCTGGGTAGAATCACAGCGATGAGTATTTCTGCACAGCACCAGCGAAAAGGTATTGGCAAAGCTTTGTTAGAGAAATTAGAGGATCACGCATTGAACAGAGGTTGCGTAAGAATCGAAGTCACTAGCGGAGACCACAGAAAAGATGATGCCCACATATTCTATCTGTCCTGTGGCTACGCAAAGGATAGTAGACGTTTCCAGAAAATGCTGAGTAAGGAGAATCAACATTAAAATGTCTGAAAATCAGAAGACTCTCGCATTAAATATAGCCCCACAGCGTATTCTGATCACAGGTAATGCTGGTTCTGGTAAGACGACCTTAGCTATACAGGTCTCCTCTGCATTAGGTATCCCTTTTGATTGCTTAGATCGTATCGTTTGGCAGGAAGGTTGGAAAAAGACGCCAGATGTTGAGAGAACGCAGCTGATAGAAGAGCTAACCCAGCAACCATTATGGGTGATCGATGGAGTGTCATTTCAGGTTCAAGAATCTGCGGATCTTGTGGTGCTGTTAGACATTCCTAGACGGGTTTGTTTTCTCCGAGTTATTAGGCGTAACTGGTGTTATCTGTTTAAATCTAGACCTGAACTACCTCCCAACTGTCCAGAAATACGTATCATCCCCACCTTATCCAAAATCATTTGGAACTTCCCTAACAAAGTGCGACCTCAGATCTTGAGTAGGGTGCAGGGGAGTTCAGAGGATCAAGATTTCTACCACATCAAATCAAAACAAGAACTACTAGTATTTACTCAGTGGCTCAACAGTCTGAAATAGGCTGCTACTCTGATTATGCTTCACACAACTTCACTAAGGAAGGTGTGTGATTTAACGTTCTGTAGAAAAATAACTTTCCATGCTCAAAATCATTGGTTAAGTTATCTTACAAAGTGAAGTGTTAAACAACTATGTCAGATGCAGAAAAAATGCGGAAGATAAGGAAATTGCCACTAAAATTAATGTCGTCGAATATGCTAGATGAAGTTATATATGAAACTATACAACAATGATCTATGGAACAAAGAGCCTCAACAAAAAACTCCAAGTTTTCTTACTGAATATCAGCTAGAATTTAACTATTAATTTTTTCTTAAAAAATGACTATTACTTCACTAGATGAACCAGTTCTCCAAAAACTCTGTGCAGTGTTGGCTGATACAAGCACTGGGCTTACTGGCTCTGAGATCGGTCGTTATCTTCAATATTGCGGTATCTTAGACCCAGAGCCGTTACTTACTAAGCGGATTCGACTCTTCCAGGCTCTACATAAAAGGCAGACTGAAGATCGTTGTGCTAACAACGTGATCTCTTTCGTGCAGAACTCATTTAGCCCAGTTCTTTATACGGATAATAGAGAGTATTTTGAAAGTAAGCGGAAAGAGATTAATTCTGTTTTAGCCTTTGCTGGTCTTCAGTTCAACGACGATGGACGAGTCCAAAAAGTGCAACCAGTTAAGAGTCTTTCAGAAGCCTCCGAAAGGGCAGATCGACTACGGCATATTCTTAATGAGAGAGGAGTTCATTCAGATGTTTTAAGGTTTTGTAAGGAGGAACTACTTGTTAAGAATTATTTTCATGCTGTTCTTGAGGCCACCAAAAGTGTAGCAGAGAAAATACGATCTGTTACGGGATTGACTTCGGACGGAGCATCACTAGTCGACGAAGCTTTCATATTTAAGAATAGGATTCCTCATTTAGCATTGTCATCATTGACATCTGAAAGTGAACAGAGTGAACAAAAAGGTTTCGTGAACTTACTAAAAGGATTATTTGGCACATTCCGGAATCCAACTGCACATGCTCCACGATTAACATGGGAAATGAATGAGCAAGACGCTTTAGATATACTAGCAATAGTATCTCTAGCGCACAGAAGAATTGATTCAGCTGTTCCTGCATACCGTATTTCTACAAATAGTTTACCAGGCTAACAATATGTATCTGCTAATGACGTGAACTCACTAAATTTTAATGATAATTAACTACCAACCCTTGAAGACGAAGATACGCCGCGTTAGGTGTGCTTTGGTATTAACTTAAAAATGACACGCAGAGATAGCTTCAAAATCATACGGTTTTTCTTTCGTAGGAAATCTGTTAGTAAACCTAGGTATCTTGAGAAAAATTCTTGGGAACAAGAATTTAACTATAAGCTATGGGTCACTAAAGGAACCCGCTTTGCTGCAGCAAAAAGATGTGCAAGGTTAGCTCAAAATTCTCAACTGGCTCTAACTATCTTATCCTCATATCTGATAGTTGCTGGTATAAGCCCATATTTATTAAAGACATTTTCACAGACGCTTGATGTGGACGTCATGGCTCTGATAACGACAGGAACTTCAATACTCTTGTTAGTTTATGGATTACTTGAGTCCTCAAAGAATTTGGGACTTAAAGCTCATGAATATGATGAGTGTGCTCTCAAAGTTTCACGACTGTATAATAAACTACGTTACGCTAAAGAGTTCGAAAATGATAAACAGAAGATGCAATCGTCATTATTGGATTTGACGACTCAGTATGATGAAATACTAGATGGTTACGAGAATCATGACTCTATAGATTTTGCGATTTTTAAGACACAAAAGAGAAGATATCATGGACTGAGCAAAATGGATGTGTATAAAATTTATTTTGAGTATTATCGTAAAGTTCATATGATTTACCATTCGTTTATAATAATTCCACCACTGATTTCAGTAGTCATATTTTGGGCAACCGCAAAAAGTAGTTAACCAGAATTGTAGTGAATAACAACAAAATCACCCAGAAATGAACAAGCGTTATGATCAAGCCAAGACAGCATGGAATCAACGAGTAATCCCTGTTATTCTTCGTAGGAAGCGCTCTAATGAAGGAAACCCTAAATTGAGGATTCGATTGCCAGAATGTGGCTCTCATTATCATCTCCTCAAAGCAAACCCTAATAATCATAATCCTGTTCACATAAAGAATGGCGACTACTGGGAACTGCCCTATTCTCGACTCAACAGCCTAGTCCGTATTCTAGGAGATCACTATGGGAAAGTTATCTTGATGCAACCAGTTAAACATAAGCAGGTATGTGCCAAATCATGTATGGATGCTGGCGGTTTTGAGTGCGAGTGTAGTTGTTTGGGTGCAAATCATGGTTCCCATAATATGGATTCATCATGGTATGAAGTTGATGATACTTATGCTGTCAGATATGGAGAAGAAGAAGTGTCGTTAAAAATCATAACAAAAAAGTAAATTTAATCAGACATGAGATCACAAAATTTAACTAGAGCCAATCCGGGAACAGCATATGCTGAAGAAAGAACATCTTGAAATCTTGATGCGTCCTTATGGGATCGATGTGTCCCAGTTGGAGTTTATTCAGTGTAGCCAGAACTATGTCTACAAGGTTTGTGATGATGATGGGTGTAGGATCGTTAGGGTTTGTAGAGGTCGGTATCGGAGAGAGTCCGAAGTAGCGGCAGAGCTGGAATGGATTAGGTATTTGGTGGAGCAGGGAATCAAGGTGTGTCAGCCTATTCTCTCCAACGAAGGTAAGCTTTTTCATTCATTTAACATCGATGGTGAAGTAAGTATCGTTACTGTTTTTGAACATGCTCCAGGAGTGGCTATGCATCGTAGATTTGCTGATGAAGCGACCTTTGAGAAGCTGGGGCATTTAACAGGGCGGATGCATGCTATAGCGAGTAATGCTAGTGAGTTCGAGAGGGATGATGGCCCATTAAGTCGGCCATTATGGAATGAATCTAGATTGTTGAACGAGGATTTTGATGCTTGTAGAGCAGTTCTAAGTAAGGAATTTCTAGCAGGAGTGAAAACCCTGATTCATGACCTTACTGCAATTCCAAAGAATACGGATAGTTTTGGGCTTCTGCATGGAGATATCCATTCCAATAATCTTTTTGAAGACAAGGGAGAGCTATGGATTTACGATTTTGATAACTGTGAGTATGGCTATTTTGTTCAAGATCTCGCAACCATCTTGTGGGATTCTATCTACTGTAAAGAGCTGAACAAGTTTGCTGACGATGGACTCAACGATCGGATACGGCCATTGTGGAAAGCTCTTCTCAAGGGCTATGCTGAGACAAGCCCAATGAAAGAGCTGAATCTCGAACATCTAGAAAAATTCTTCTTACTCAGAGAGGCGATCATCTACGTCCATTTTCATATGACCTTGAATCTCTCTGAAGCTCCAGAAAGCTTTCACCAAGGCTTAGACGTGATGAGGCGGAACGTCGAAACTCAAAGCCACCAAGTCGATTTCTCATTGATCTCGAAACATCAAAAGCATATTAAGATAGTGATCACACCTCCATGTGTGACTTCTAGGTCGATCGATAATAAACAATGAGAATAATATGAGAAGAAAAGTCAGATTTGAGCTGGTTCTAGAGTATGAGCATGTTCTGGGGAATCGTAGGTTTTTAAAAGAAGAAGAGCTACAGCGAATCACCGAGATCAGTGGTATCGAGAGAACGATTGTTCCTCAAACAGGGTATAATGCCATCGTGGTAGAAGGTTACTGGGATCAAGAAGTGATCCATCGCATCTTAGCTGAAGTAAAGGGGCCAATGCAGCGCAATGTGCACTTTTCCCAAACTCCACCAAGTCCAGGTGCTCAAGCCATAGATGTGTCACTGAGCTACGTATACAGTAAACAAGATATTGAGGCTGCACCCTTTTTTCAAGTTATGGCGAAACAGTCCATAGCCGAAACTCATTTTGAGCACATGTTCGAGCATGGTGGCTACCCTATCGTCAAATCTTCTATAAAAAAATGCCCTATCGGCTTCCCCGGTTACGGGCAAAAGATTGCATGTAATCACGAACTGATGCTCGCTATGCAATCTCAGAACTTTAACGGCCTAGAATTTGACGAACTGCCTCGTATAGGAGAATCGAAGAAAGAATACCCGAGGATTTACAATCTAACAAGTGGAGTGAAGTTCCCTCCCTTGTCATGCCGATTTACAGGCGAAAACTATGAGCCACTATCAAGCTACCCAGAGGAGGGCAGTTGCCATATTCAAGACTCATGCCTGTGGCAACGACTCACATACAAGCATACAGTCATTCAAGAGATGCTAGATATCGACTTTGCGATGACTATGGAAACGTTTGGCCATGTCACTCCTCCTGAAAAGTCTGAAGCTCCTGATGATTTTGTCTATCGTAGACCATGTCTCATTGCTTCACAGCGTTTCAAAAAGTGGTGTGATCAGAATAAACTCAAACTCGATTGGTTTCCTGTGGATATTCTTTATCCGTAGTTAGAGTTCTAATACCAACATGAATCTCGATAATCACATCAGCCATTATTTCGAACGAGAATATGGACCGCTACTCAATATATGTGATTTAGATACTGACGAAACACAAGCTATCATCGAGAGTGAGCGTGCTGCGGAAACTGGATTTAACAGGTTTTCTTATGGGCAGGAATTTTTTGATTATCGGAAGCTTGCAGATGATTTACTTATCAAGCTCTACTCTGAGAAGTTGGATAAACTTGCGCCTCGTCGTCCCTTCTATGCGGTGCTGGGCGATGCTGATGTAGTCGGTGGTCTGTATCGTGACCCACATAAGATAAGGATTCCCATAGAGGAATTCGAGGAGCACGAGCTTACCTTCATGTGCCCTGACCACTTTCACTTGGTCGGTCTTAGCGGTATAGAAATGAAGAATCACTTCGGCTTGCAAGCTCCCAAAGATTGGAGCGAGGAGGAATATCCTTACTTTGGAAAACTGCTGACCTACAGAGAACTAGAGGAAAGGCTTCACGAACTCAAAATTGACAAATTCGTGGACGAAGGGAAAAGAACCAATTATTGGTATCGATATGTTGAAGCTCAGATCTGGGCTGAACCAGAAGACCTAAGATCTAGATTTAATGATTGGATAGAAGTCGATCCAGAGCCATGGTCATTTAGCACGATCACTCACCTACAAAACTATAAGTAATTACGACAAGATAAGTAGTCTCAAACATTATGAAAAATAATCGAAAATGTCTTAGTCCTAAAGCCTTTGAAGACGCCGCTACGTTTATTAGATCCCAAGCTAGACCTCTGGAAGTAGCTCGGTTTGATCATATCTTCAATGGTGCGGACGTTGCTGATGTTCTGAGTGAATTGAAGAAATTTCAGAATGCTGATGGTGGTTTTGGTCATGCTTTGGAAGCGGATTTGCGTGCTCCTGAAAGCTCCGCTCTCTGCACCTCTATCGCATTTCAGATCATCCGTGAACATCAGATCTCTGGAGGAGAAGAAATGGTGCAGCAGGGGATGCGTTACTTTGCGGATACATTGGATCGGAGTGAACTTCATTGGCGGATTATTCCGGAGACAGCAGGTGGCTCACCACATGCTCCTTGGTGGACTCAGGAAGGTCGTGATACTTTTTCACTCAACCCAAATTCTGAGATACTTGGCTATTTGTTAGATTACGGTGAGTCTGTCATCGATGAACGAATCGTATCACAGCTGACTGATCGCATTGTAGAGTCTCTGCGGTCGATGAAAGAAATTGAAATGCACGATTTGCTATGTTGCTTGCGATTACTGGATTCGAAAAACTTACCTCCAGTTATCAGCCAGAGTGTTCTCAAAGAGCTGAAACGTCTCATCTCTGGGGCAGTATCTACGAATCCTGAGCAATGGAAAGAATACGGTCTGAGACCTCTACAGGTGGTGAATTGTCCTGATTCTCCCTTTATCGATGGTCTGGAAGAAGCCATTTCTCTGAATTTAGAATATGAGCTAAATGAACAACAAGACAATGGCTCATGGGCTCCTACATGGTCATGGGGCGATACGTATTCAGAGACATGGGAAGTGGCGATACGTGAATGGTCAGGCTGGCTGACCTTAGAAAAACTTCTGATTTTAAAACGTTTCGATTGCATAGAATACCCATAAAATAGACACTGCTTCAAATACGTTACTAGATCAAAGAATGAAAATTAAAGTCATAGATTATGAGCCTGATTGGGCTAGGCAGTTTGAAGAGTTATCTCTGAAACTGTTAGATATCGTTGGTGATGAAGCTATTTCCATTGAGCATGTTGGTAGCACCTCTGTTGTCGGTTTGGCAGCGAAGCCAGTCATTGATCTTGATATTGTCGTGACCAGAGAAAATGTTAGTAAGTTAATATCGGATTTAGAAAAATACGGGTATAAACACCGTGGTAATTTAGGATTAGAAGATCGTGAAGCATTCTCTAATCCAGAAGATTCGACAATAGATCATCACTTGTATGTTTGCGTAGAGGGCTCGCTGGCATTACGAAATCATCTTTTCTTGCGTGATCGATTGAGAAATAATCCTGATGAGATGAAATCGTATGGTAGGCTTAAGAAGGAACTTGCCGCCAAGTATCCAGACGACATAGATTCATATGTAGCAGCTAAGACACAGTTTATTTTGAATATTCTTGAGCATTTAGATTTTAGTGAATCTGAGTTATCATCCATCCGTGAGCCCAATATGAATTCAAAGACCTTACAATGAAAATATCTTTCTTATCTGAGTATCCACATCACGTCGCTGAAATAGCGCAGTGGTATTTTGATGAATGGGCCGATCCATCATCCTCAAGCATTGATAGTTTTGTTGAGTATATGGAAGAGAAGGCCGTTAGTAATTTAGAAATTCCACTTAGCTTTATTGCCCATGTAGGCGGTGAATTGTTAGGTGCTGTTGAGCTGAAATTTCGCGAACATAATAAATACCCTGAATACGAGCATTGGCTAGGTAGCTTGTATGTAGACTCAAAACATCGAAGTGCTGGTGTGGGGGCAGCACTGATCAATCGAACAAAATCTCATGCAGTTAGTTTGAAGCTAGAAAATCTCTATCTACAATGTGAGCACGACTTGGTGAGCATGTATGAAAAATACGGATTTAAAACGCTCCACAAGGCAAAATATGGCAAGTTCGATACTATCATCATGGACTGGGATGTAAGCTAGAAATTAAAATGAAAATCATCATAGAAACAGAAAGGTTGATCATAAGAGAAATAGTTTCAACTGATCTTGAAGCGATGTTGGCTCTGCACTCTGACCCGGCTGTTCATCTATATTTAGGAAATAAAACCATCACAAAACGAGAGGAAATGATGGAAGTTATAGATTCCATCAGACGACAGTATATTGACTTCGGGGTAGGCCGTTGGGCAATGATTAACAAACAGACTAAGCAATTCATTGGATGGACAGGTCTACAATTTGTAACAAAAGAAACCAACAATCATCAGAACTTCTATGATCTTGGATATAGGCTGATGAAAAGGTTTTGGAGACAAGGGTATACGACAGAGTCGTCTTTCGCCTCGCTTGAATATGCGTTTGAAAAGTTAAATTTAACTGAAGTCTATGCAATGGCGGATATGAGAAATAACGGTTCAAATAAGATTTTGAAAAATGTTGGACTAAAATTTATTGAAACATTTGATCATGACGGAATCAGACACAATTGGTATAAACTAGAAAAGTCAGAATATGATAAACAGAAACACTACTGAGAAATTATCAAATCGACTATGTTCAGTTAATCTATCATTCTCTCGGCATGAAAGCACTCATCATTGGCGCAAGGGGATCGCTAGGTAGCCAGCTGTGTAAATCACTGTCTCATCAAGGGATGGAGATCTACGGAACCTCTCGAAACGCAGAAGACCTTGGTGATTATCTTGCAAAGATGGATGTTCCTCTCAAGCAAGCTTACTCGGTGGATTTTACTTGTTTAAGATCGATTCAGAAATTTATGGTTGGGATTAAGGCTGTGAACTTTGATCTCATCGTTTTTGTATCATCTCCTTTTCTCGGCGCCTATGCAGAGATGACGGAAGAGGAACTACTCGGTTGGAATAATTTCACTACAGGGGCTGCTCTGATAGGCAAATTTTCGATTACTAATCTCTCCGACTCAGGCAAGCTGATCTACATAGGTTCAGTGGCAGGCATGCTCAATAAACTACCGAAAGCAATAGCGCCTTATGGAGTCTATAAAGGAACGCTGAGACTACTAGCTGAGGCGATGCAGAATGAAGGAGTGAACGCTCACTACATTAATCTTGGTAGTTTTCGTGATGAAAAGTCTAAAGAAGGTTATTTATTTAGTTCAGAGGTTGTAAGCTCATTGATAGCTCTGGTTGACGATGCTAATGCTCCTCTACAGCTTGATCTTATGAGTGAGACTGAACGCTTGCATTACTATGGTAAAGCTAAAGCTGACATTTCAAGCTCTACTGAGCACAGTTAATTCACTACTGCCATTCATCATCAGTGATACCGAGCATATTTTCTTCTACCCATTCATCATTTTTGACAAAGCCTTTAGCTATGTATTTGAGGAAACGCATTCCGTTCTTTTTGAGAATAGCTTCACTGGCTTTATTCCACAGTGCGTGATCTGCTACAATTTGATTGGCGCCTAGTTCCTCAAAACCGAACCGCATCACTCTTTCCACAGCTTCGGTCATATAGCCTTTGCCGTAGTGGTCTGGATGGGTGAAAAATCCGAGGTCCCAGACATTCTCTTCCTCTTGCTTGCGGATGGAGATTCTACCTAGGAAATCATGATCTGATTTACCTTCAATGGTGAAGCTGTAGGCACGATCTTCTTCCCAAGCTAAGCAATTATACTCATAGGGAGCAATGAGTTCATCCTCTGTCTCAGGTGGACACCACTGCATACCATCTGTGAATCCAGTCACTTGTGTCGCAGCGAAGATATATGGAATATCGTCTAAGGAAGGATATCTCAGTATACAACGTTCAGTTTTGAGTGTGTAATTTGTTGGGTAGTTCATGCTATGAATATTTTGGCATCACTATCATTTTGTGAGTTCCTTCACATCAGGAAGTGTGTCTTTAGCCTGTTGATAGGATATGTTAGATTGGATCCATTCACAAACTATACCAAGTGGTTCAGCAAAGCGTTCGGTGAAATCTAGTTCGCCTTCATGGTCTGTAGGCCATGCGAGTTGTTCAAGTGGTGGGGTGAACTGAGCGTCTATTCCTTCTTTGTTTCCTCGCGGATCTACTCGATACCATCCATGATCTGGAAGGTGAATGCTGACGAGGCCGTGCAGGGTGAAGCCACCGATATGATCTTTGCGCACGCGTTGGTAACAAAAGGCAGCTGGGATATTGTTCGCACGAAGCAGGGCTACGAGAAGATGGCTCTTACTAAAACACCAACCATTTCCTGCTTTCAATACGTCCGAGGCTGAGCATGCACAGCCTGCTGACTGCGCATCTCCACTGTGCTGGATATGATCTCTGACCCACTCGAAACAAACACGAGCGATCTCTTCTGAGGCATTGGTATCACTACAGCCTTTAGCTAATTCTTGACTCTTCGCCATCACTTCAGGATGATGAAAATCGATCACTGGTGATTCTTGAAGAAAGTTGTTTAATTCATTCATCGATTGCCTATTTGGGATTATTTTTTATGGATTTAAGGATGGAATCAAGTTCAGACCAAAAAGCATTCAATATTTTCTCCGAAATGTCAGCGTAGTGTTCAGCGGTCGTTCGAATATCCTTAGCTAAGTCTGGGTGACGAATAATTCTCATGGCCGTTTAGGTCCTGCCGCAAGCCTTCCAAAATTCATCTTCACTTAGGCCGGTTACTTCGCCACTGAGTAATTCATCACGACGTTTCAGAGCTTCCTCATCTGAAACATGATGAGGGGAAGGGTCTAGGTCTTCTAAAAGAGAAGATACTAGCTCAGCACGATCTTCCGAATTGAGGGAAGATGCTTCGCGGAGTATTTGTGTTACCTGACTCATGGTTAGAGTGTAACATGTTTTTTCTATCTAGCTAACAGATTTTTACAAAAGGTATTCTGTGGGCTCTCAGACTTTGTGGACTTGGATGTTGCCAACCGCCGTGACGTTTTCGCTCTGCTAGTCTTAAACACTGGCTGGGGTGCAGGTGCCGGAGATGCAGCCTGAGGCTCCTTTACGGTAGGAAGAGGGTGTGTCTCCTACGAACTTTTGGAAGGTTCTGTTGAACTGTGACAGTGACTGGAAGCCGCAGTCGTAGGCGATCTCGATGACTTTAGTTACCGAGCTTTCCAGAAGGCGTTTTTTAGCGATGTTGATACGGTGGACGTTGATGTATTCCACTATAGTCATGCCTGTGTGTTTCTTAAATTGCTTACACATGTAGCTGTTGGTGACCTTGGTGTGCTCGGCTAGTTCATCGAGACAAATTTTCTCTCTGAGGTGCTTGCTGATGTATTGCTTGCATCGGTTAGTGAGAATGGATTCTGAGGATTCTGACTGGAGTGATTTTTCTGCAAGAGTTGCTAGCTGAAGAGAAAATGCGCCGAGAACGACGAGTTGGTTGACGTATTTTTTCTCATCGAAATTCGTCATTTCAGCAAAAGCATCAGAGAGGTCTTGGGCGACGCTGTCTGGTAGATCTTCCTGAAGCTGGTGGATTTTTTCCTTAGAGATAGAATCTACTGAGAGCTTCACTTGGCCAGTTCTGAGGTAGGCGACTACTTTCTGATCTGAGTGAATGGGGATGAGTGATGAGGTAAGTCCACCTTCACAGATGGCTGTGTTGGAGGTCTTGAATGCTTTTTTAGACAGGTTAATCGTGTGAGAAAGGCAACGTTTTGAACATGACTGAGTTTCTCTAAGGATAGAGCAATAGTCGTTGCTACAACGTTTAATTTCTTCTTTAGGAGTCTGATCCACATCAGGGTGGACGAGGGCGACTGTGTGAGCTGTTACCTTTTCAAAGGCGGAGCGGTAGACAGAAAAAAGTTCAGAGTTTAGCAGGTGATCGTAGAGCTGAGACTTTAGTGGCTCATCGAATGTTTCTGATTTATTGTCGTTAGTTTCTATTCCCATACGCTTGTATTTTTTTAGCACAGGCTGGGATAGTTGACAATTTTTTAGACTTTTAATGTGATTGTTCATAGCTAACAGAGTTTGATTTTTCTAGTGACAATATAGAGGCTAACTAGCGAGCTGAGAGGCATGATGATAGCGGCTACGAAGGGTGACATGAAGCCACAGGCTGCTATGGCGACGACGATGAGGTTATAAAGTAATGTGTAGATGAGTAGATGTTGACTGAGTTTCTGGCGTATTTTGGCGAGGTTGAGGAGTCGGGGCAGGAAGGCGAGAGTCTCGTCAGTGAAGAGCATGTCTACGTCGTTGGTGACGAGGTTCATATTGGCAAATGGGGCTGCGCTGAGTCTGGCTTCTCGCATGGCTGGGATGTCGTTGATGCCATCGCCTATGTAGAGGAGGTCATGGTGTGCTTGGAGTAGCTTTATTTTTTCTAACTTTTGCTCAGGCTTCAGCTCAGCGTAGTATTCTTCTATGCCTAGTTTTGTAGCGAGTTGTTGGACACTTTCCTCTACGTCGCCAGAGAGGATCATGGATTTTTCAGGGAGAGCTTTGTCGATTTCGTTGAGAGCTTCTTGAGTATGTTCTCTAGGGCTTTCTACGAATTCAAAGAGGGCTAGCGGTTGATCATCTCTGGTGAAAACGCAGGCGAGTTTGTTGGTCTTCTGGTTCGGCCTAGTGAGGGCGTAGCTGGTGTCTGCATGCTGTGTAGAGACACCGAGGCCAGGTGTTTCAGTGATGTCGAGATCTAGCTTGGAGTGGGTGACTCCTTGGTGGATCAGTGCGGAGAAGATGGATCTACTGAGTGGGTGGAGTGACTTTTTAGTGAGGCTAAAGAGGAGTTGTTTTTCGTCGGCTGTTAGAGCGTCTAATAATTCTGGATTACTCAGCTCTGGTCTATCAAGAGTGAGGGTGCCTGTTTTATCGAAGACGATTTTTTTTAGCTTGTGGAAGCTCGGCCAGCAGGTGGAGGTGAGTGGGAATACGCCGATGTTGTTGGCTAGATTGTTAAATCTGGTGTCGAGTAGAGGTAGCGCTAGTCCAAGGCCACATGGGCAGGAGACTACGTAGACGGAGATCATGACTTGGGCAGCTTTTACCCAATCGCCCGAGATGCTGAGCCAGGCGATGCCAGCACCGAGTCCGATGATGAGGATACTGACGAGGTAGATGCGGATGAAGGCTGATAGAGCAGGGGCGAGCGCTTGTTGCTGCTGTGGTAGCTGGTGGAAGAAGTGTTCGTTGTCTACGTCTTCTACTGCTTCTACGGTGATGGTGTCTTGAGATTGATTGACAGCTCCAGCGGGGAGGGGATCAGATTTCTGGTAGAGGATGGTGGCTGGTTCACCGGTGATCCATGCCAGCGAGCATTCTGCCATTTCTGAGATGAGTCGAGATGGTGAGGGGACTACGGTTCCTGCTGGGATGAGGATGCGTTCGCCTTGGGTGATCTCACTGGTGGTGACTGATCCATTGGCTTCAGTTTGATATAGCTCTGGGATGGTGTTTTCTACGCCGAACTTTGCGTTGGCTTTGTTCAGAGAAGTGTTCTGCACCTGTTTTCCTAGTAGCATGAGGAAGGTGAAAATGGCTACGAAGTCGAAGTAGAACAGCTCTTCATGTGAGGAAAACCAGCCGATGAATGAGCCGACGTAGGCAAGTATAAGACCGATGGAAATGGGCAGGTCCATGTGGATATGTCCAAGCTTGAGAGCGCTCCATGCACGCTTGAAAAAGTAGGAACCACCAATGAAGAAGGTCAGTGAACTGGAGGCGATGACGATGATGGTGAGCAGCTGGTGAAGCTCGTCAGAGGCTTTCATGCCGGTGTATCTCGGCAGGGTGAATGCCATGGTATTCATGGCAAGTGCTCCACAGATTCCGAGCTGGATGACTAGTGATGAGCTGGTGCGAGCTGAGTTGACCTTTGGGCTTAGCTCGTAGCCTAGTTTACAGAGTTCGTCGGCTAGCTTTTCTAGGTCTGCCTGTTTTGGATGATAGGTAATCTGGATAGATCCACGGGTGATACTGAGATGGACATCATAGACGCCAGTATTCTTTTTGGCGACTGATTCTACTAGCCAGACACAAGCTACACAGGTGAGGCCGTTGATGCCTAGTGTGATGATTTCAGGGCTTTGGGAGTCTGACTCTGTATGATCAGTTAGATCCTTGAGCCATTGCCAGTTTCTTTCTTGAAATGGTCGCTCTCTGAGTGGAGTGAGGGCTGTGTCTGCCTTGAGGCTGTAAAACATTTCATGCCCAGATGAGTTGATGATCTCATAGACACTTTCGCAACCACGACAGCAGAATGATTCCTGTGTGGTGGTGAGCGGGGTAGAGCAGTGAAGACAAGATGAAGGCATCTTTGGAACGTTGATTTGAGATTTGAGGATTTGAAATTTGAGATTTGAAATTGCTACTGCAAACTTGCAGTTTTATTTTGTTCCTCAGCAGCTGGGTAGGTCGGTTTGAGCAGCTGGTGTTTCGCTGTCTGGTGCTGGGTCTGAGCTGGGGATGGTGCCTTGGAGCCTCATGAAGAGCATGACGGTGACAACTAGAAGAAAGCTTGTTCTGAGACCGGTCTTCCAGCGACCTGGGATGAATTTAGCAATGAGGTGTGTGGAGGACTGAGCTGCCCAGAGTAGCGGGATGGTGCCGAGTGAGAAACAGAGTGCTATCCTGGCTCCGGATAATGGTGAGCCACTAAGGAGACAGACGCCGAAGATAAGGTAGAGCGGGGTGCAGGGGAGGCAGGGAGAGATGATGCCTAACAGTCCGCCCATGATTCCAGGTGGTTTGGACTCTGCCCACATTTTCGCCTTATAGTAGGGCATGGTGAGGAACTTGAGTCGTGGCATTTTGACTAGCTCAGGAAATGCCGTCATGATCAAGAATGGGATCATCATCCATGGTAAGATCACTGCTGGTGAGTCGAAGAAATAGCTTAATGGCTGATAGGTGATGAGACCTGCGAGCGCTCCGATGAGTGTGTAGGAGATGACTCTGCCCATGTGGTAGGCGAGGGACTCTAGCTGTGCGTGCTGCTTAGATTTAGCTCGGCTAGTGACTGAGCAGGCAAGTGGTCCACACATGCCGATACAGTGCAGACTAGTGGCTAGTCCAGCACTGAGCGCTGCTACAGATGTCATGGTGGTAACTGTCATTTCTCTAATTTAGCTAGTGAGTCGTATCAGAAAAATCCAAATCGCGATGATAATTAGATGCGATAGGATGACCCAGAACCATAAGTTGCTTAAAATCTTTTTTATCATGATTGGCATAGTCTGTTAGTAATTATTTATTGGTGTTGAGTGATTCATCTTGTCCAGCAGTTCCCTTGTAGAGGAATTGGTTAGGGCCAGTGAATCTCTGCTTGAGAATGATGGTAGATCCATCACTTGAAATGATGTTAAATTTTACATCCTTGGCTCCCTCATAGCCTTGCTTAGTAGTGAAGACACGCATGGTGAACTTCTTTGTTTCACCTTTAGGGATGGTGATACTACCTGTGTCGGTGAATTGGATTTCCTCAGAGGCTTCAGGCTCAATTTTGAAGCTCATTGCTTCATTCTTTTTGTTGATGATTTCAAAGCTGAACATGTTTCTGACTCCATCCTCATTGCTCACGTAGTTAGAGCCTTCGAGACGAGCTACATCGGCATAGAATGGGCGAGCTTTACTTTTCAGAGTGTAGAACATGGCTACAGCTCCTAGTAAGATAAAGATACCATACATGTAGGTTCTGGGACGGAGAATTTTGCGTTCACCGCTTTCTATGTTGTTGACCGAGTCATAGCGGATCAGACCTTGTGGTCTTTTGAGCTTTTTCATGATGTCATTACAGGCATCGATGCAGGATGAGCAGGCTACACATTCGAGTTGGATTCCATTGCGGATATCGATGCCAGTAGGGCAGACATTGACACAGCGGCGGCAGTCTACACAGTCGCCGACTGGCTCTGGTGCAGGCTCTAGCTCAGGGACGATTCTTCTTTTTTTGCCACGAGGTTCACCACGTTTGTAGTCGTAAGCCACGGTGATGGTGTCGTCATCTGTTAGGGATGACTGGAATCTGCCGTATGGGCACATGATGATACAGAATTGCTCGCGGAAATAGCCAAACATGAAGCAGAAGACGAGGGTGAATGAGAGAATGAATAAAAATTCACCAATGTGATCTACTGGATTCGCCTGCATGTGCTCCCAGAGCTTTGGTAGGGAGATAAAGTAAGATAAGAAGATGTGAGCCAGGATTAGTGAAATGATGAGGAAGCTGAACCATTTAGAGCCTCGCTTGATAAGCTTGTTTTTGTTCCAAGGTGACTTATCGAGTTGTTTGCGCTTGAGTGAGTTACCTTCGATGAGGCGCTCGACTCTTCTGTAAACGTGATCTAGAAAGACCGTGTAGGGGCAATACCAACCACACCAGACACGACCGACTACGGAGCTGAGCACAAACAGAGCAAAGGCTAGACCAGCGATGAGGAAGAATAAAATCCAAAGATCGTGGGTGAGTAGAGTGATGCCGAAGAGGTGGAATCGGCGCTCCTCAATATCTAGAAACACTGCCGGGTATCCATTGATAGGAATCCACGGCAGTGCGATATAGATGATAAGAAGTATAGCTGCTGTGACCCGACGCATGATGGTGAATTTACCTTTCACATCTGCTGGGTGGATGGCGTATCTAGATCCGTCCGCATTGATGGTGGTGACGGAGTCTAGGTTAGGCTTTTTGGTTTCGAGACTCATCAGCTACTATACTTAATTTTGATTGCTTATCTTTAATGACTATTTCTTAAACTTGGCGAAGTCATCAGGGTTCTTGCTGAGGATATAGGCAGTCACTTGGGCTACCTTTTCCGGACCTATTTTTTCACCCCATTTTTCCATTCTCATCATTTTATAGCCTTCGCTATCCTTAGGAGTGCCAGTTAGGATGATGTTGAAGACATCCATTGGTTTGTCACCATAGTGCCAGACTCCGTCTGTTAGAGGTCTTGCGGTAAGTCCGTTGTTAGAGTTCATGTCAGGTGCATGACATGCCACACAGTGCTGATTATAAACCTCTTGACCCTTTGCTAGGATAGTTGTGTCTGAACCCCATTGGTTGACTAATATGCTGTCATCCAATGAGTCTAGAGTTCTCTTAACAGCATCTACTCTTTGTTGTGCTATAGCTTCTACTCTAGCATCCATGCTCTCTGTAGAGGTAGGAAGCAGGCCGAATGAATAGTAAACGAGATAGTAAACGAAGAAGAACGCGATGGATAGCCACAGGATAGTGAGCCACCAGTTAGGCATCTTCTGATCATACTCTTGAATGCCATCAAAGACATGTTCACGGAGCACTACTTCACCCTTTTTCTCAGCAAATTCTTTGCCTGGGGTCGTTTTGACTCCGTATTTATCCGTTACTCCAGATTCGTTATTGTTTTCCTTATTCATTGTCTGATTCTAGTGCGAGGTTTGCCATTTCATCGAGTTTGGAGCGCTTCATCTTAAGTGTGTGAACTGTGGCTAAGATGAAGACAGCGGCGGTGATGATGAAGAATGTAAGAGGTCGGAGCATCTCTTCGTATTGGATCATGAATTCTTTAATCATAATGATAGTTCCTTTCTTTAGTTAGTTTGATTTCTCTTCTTTTATCTTTTTATCCATTTCGAGCTTCTGGTCAGGCGTGACCCAGAGTGGATTCTGGTCATCACCGTCTTCAAAGACAGGAACATCGTATGTTCCGAGCTTTTGAAGGTAAGCGATGACAGCGACGATCTCTTTCTGCGATAGCTTGGCTTCGATTTCCTGCTTAGACATTCCTTCTTTTACCCATGGGATGTCGGCATTGTTTGAAACGAGGTTCTTCGCTATTTCCAAAGCTTGTTCTTGAGCAAGAGCTTCAATTTCATACTTGTTCATTGCTGGCCAAGGGACATTCAGCCATTCGACTTGAGCTTTAATTTTCCCAGGGAGAGCCTTGATGTCAGTGTCTTCATAAGCCATGGATGAATAGGATGGCATGTTAGAAAGTTTTTCCTTAGCACGAGGATCCATGAGGTGGATGTAATGCCAGAGGTTATCTTTAATTCCGCCACGCATTAGCTTACTGCCTTTTACGAGTGGACCGCCTTCACGAGCTAGATCTGGACCTGTTCGCTTAGATCCCCACTGGTGTGGGTAATCATAGACGGATTCACCCATTCTGGAGTAGTCTCCGTAGCGGATCACGTCTGTGTCGAGCATGCGGATCATCTGTGAGTGACAGTTGTAGCAACCTTCAGCGATGAAGATGTCACGGCCAGCTAGCTCTAGTGGTGTGTAGAGTGTCTGTAGTCTGTCACGCTGGATTTCTGGTTTAGAGGTCAGAGCATTCGGGATGATCTGCACTGCACCACCGATCGCTGCTGCGAAGAAGGTCAGGATGGTGAATGGTAGATAGTTCTTGGTGATAGACTCATGCCATTCGATCCAGTTTTTGGTGAATTTCTTAAATCTTACAAATGCTAGAACGATGAAGAACAGTAGCACTGCGAGCGCCATGAGATTCTCCGGGTGAGTCACCCAGTAGACGAGTGAGAGGATACCACCGAGCACTGCAGCGAATGGGTCCTGAGTTACGATCTGCTTTAGTGTGACTTTATCAGAATTATTTCTATTTCTAAGAACGACGTCTACAGAAACATCAGTCGGGGTTCCGCTTTTACAAGTCTTGTAGAGGTTGTAGACGAGGACAATGAATCCGATGAGGTAGAGGAGTCCACCTAGAGATCTAGCTGCGTGCAGCACCTGGATGTCTTGGAGTGTGGAGATGAATGAGTTTACAGTTGATCCATCCACGCTCTCACTGAGGCTGAGTCCCTGAGCGATACCTGATACCCACATGGAAGCCACGTAGAGTAGGATACCTACGAAACCGATCCAGAAGTGGAAGTTAGCGAGTGATTTAGAATAAAGCTCAGTCTTCCAGAGACGTGGGACTAGCCAGTAGAACATACCAGCAGCCATGAAGCCGTTCCAACCGAGGGTTCCACTGTGCACGTGACCAATAGTCCAGTCAGTATAGTGGGACAGAGCGTTGACTGATTTGATCGCTAGTAGAGGACCTTCGAATGTAGCCATACCATAGAAGGTAACCGCTGCTGCGAAGAACTTGATCACTGGGTCTTTCTGGAGTGTTCCCCAAGCTCCGCGGAGAGTGAGGAGACCGTTAAGCATACCACCCCAAGATGGCGCCCAGAGGATCACTGAGAAGAGCATTCCTAGCACCTGTAGCCACTCTGGAAGAGCGGTGTTGAGAAGGTGGTGAGGTCCTGCCCAGATGTAGATGAAGACGAGTGCCCAGAAGTGAATGATGGATAGTCTGTATGAATAGACAGGGCGATTCGCTGCCTTAGGCAGGAAGTAATACATGATACCTAAGATCGGTGTAGTGAGGAAAAATGCTACCGCATTGTGTCCATACCACCACTGCACAAGGGCATCCTGCACTCCTCCGAAAATTGGATAAGAGTGAGTCCATGAGGTCGGGATCTGAAGGTTATTGACGATGTAGAGCATCGCTACCGTAATGATTGTCGCTATGTAGAACCATATAGAAACGTAGAGGTGCTGCTCATTACGTTTGATGAGAGTCCAGAAGAAGTTGATTGCGAAAACGACCCAAACAAGAACAACTGCGATGTCGATTGGCCAGATAAGCTCAGCGTATTCTTTACCTTGAGTGAAGCCTAGAGGAAGCGTGACTGCAGCTGCTACGATGATGAGCTGCCAGCCCCAGAAGTGGATGCTAGTAAGCTTATCGGAAGCAACTCTACATTTACAAAGTCTCTGTGTGGAGTAGTAGACACCAGCAAATACCATATTACCTACGAAGGCAAAAATAGCGGCATTGGTGTGGAGTGGTCGGAGTCGCCCTGCAGTGATGTAGGGGAGACCTTCTTTCTCCAGTGAACCTCCGGAGAGGAACTGGATGGTAGAGGTTAGCCACTCAGAGTTAAACTCACTGAGTATGGTAATGTTCAGCTGGAGAGCTACGATCAGCCCTGCTAACATTCCTACGACGCCCCATATAATGGCGGCCCATGTAAACCAACGAACGCATTTGTCGTTGTAAGTAATAGTTGTTTGGTTCATTTCTTCGAAGAGTTAGTTTCCTCAGTAGTTTGTGTTGGAGTTTGTTCGTTGGAATCATCTTGTAGTGGCAGAAGTGAAGTCTGCTCTACGCCTTGATTTTTATTTCTCCATGCCTCCATCACAAAACACACAATGAATATCACTGCTAAGATGAGTGAGACGAATATAGTGAGGTGTAATACTGGCATAATGGTGAAATTCCGTGGAACGCGGGGACTATGTTCTAATTTGCTAGAAAATGCTGAGCGTTTCTTGTGATGTGTGAGGTTGAAATATGCGCATTAAGTGCAAAATATGCGTGTTGAGCTAGATAATCAGCTTTAGGCTCTTACTCATGTTCACTGCCTCCTCTAGAGAGTGTGCCAATTGTGGAGAATTATATAGGGAGGAAGCGGATAATCCTTGCAGGATCAATTTCAGCCAATTAAGTTGCGCCTATGAACTGTTGCTTCAAACTTTTTTCCAGTATGATATTCTCTGCTGGCTTACTGTGCCAGTCAGCTATCGCAGGAACTACGATCCCTGCGGAGACTCTGACCTACAACCGTGAACTCTGGGTGACATCGCCTAGTGATATCGCTGCGAAAAGTCCGCATCTAAAATGGAATGGGCTTAAGTCTAGGAGTGCTAACCTGACCCTCTGGGACCAACCTATCAAAGCGGTTAGCCTAGCTGGTGCTGACGGAGTGACTCAAGAACTTAGCTATACAATCTATAACTCTGCTGAACTGAGCTCGCAAGAGTCTCTTAAAATGGTGAAGAGTTGGACAGGTCTGCTTTCTAAAATGTCGAGCAAACCAGCTCGTTCACTTAGTGCTATCCGACTAGGGAATGGCGCATATCAGACACGCACTGTTTGGGATGCTGATGACTGCACAGTTCTTCTTTCCAGCACTAAGAAAGATGGTAATCAAGCCATCAAGGTTTCTTTCTTACAAAAAGACCATGCTAAGTCAGTTCTGTCTATTTCAGACCCTGATGTAGTTTCAAACCGCACATTCTATAACAATGATTTTACCAAATCGTTTATTGGTAGACTCTACGCTTATGACGAAAGACAGAATGTTGCGAAGATAAAGCTGAAGACTACTAGCCAAATAAAGCCTATCAGCATGGATCTTCTCAGCACAGAAGACCAAGTCTACATTAAGAAAATGGGGCCACCAGTAGCTATCTACCGCGGACTTTCATTCAAATTCAAGGAAGTGAAGTCCAAGCCAGAAAAGAGGGGGCAACTTTCTATCTCAAATTTTAATTTCGATGTAACGATACGCAATAGTGCTACAACGATGATTGAGAATGTGAAGATTGATTATCACATCTATTACTATATTGGTGACGTAGCTAAAGCTGGCTCAGTGCTAGCAAGGACTTCAGGAAGCAAGACCACAAGTATTTATCCGAAGATGACTGATTACCTCTCGACTGATAAACTCGAACTGGTGAAAAATATAGTCAGTGGTCGAGCCGGTGGATGATGAGGGGCACCTGGAACTAGCGGCGGTCGCCGCACTGACAGAATATTAGGAGTTATCTTAGAAGCATCATACAAAGGCAAAGTCATCCGTGTTGAATCAGATGACAGGAACTTACTACGAGATTATCTCAAGGGAGATCTCAAGGTAGGAGCTGAGAAAAAGTAGGAGGACGAACTAATCTACCTCTAAACCCTATGGTAAGGCTCGCCGCGTTTGATGGTGGCGATGCGGTAGACTTGTTCTAACAGAACTACCAGTGCGAGCTCGTGCTGGAGGGTTAGGGCGGAGAGTGAGAGGACTAGGTCAGCTTGATCACGGAGTTCTTGCGTATGACCATCGCTGGCACCGATGAGGAAGGTGACTTTCTTCACACCACGCATTTCCCATTTGTTATAAAGCTCGGTTAGTTTAGTGGTTGTTAGAGAGGCTCCACGTTCGTCCATCACGATGCGGATCGAGCCTTCACTTGCTTTGTAGAGTCTCTCAGACACATCTTGGCTGGAGCCGTCTTTGATGTGAGTCAGCTTATATTTGCCATAGCGGGTAAGGCGCTTGAGGTATTCGGCTGTGCCATCTTTAGCGTATTTTAGGGCTGGCTTGCCTGCGACTATGATTTCGTGATTCATGGTAGTAGAGAGATGTTAGATGAGATGGGTAGCGGGTGGAAGCTCTTTTATGCCTTTGGCATTTGGAGCGGGGAGCTGGGAGCGTGAAGCGGGGAGCTGCAAGCGTTTGACGGAGTTCTAGAGCTTCATGCTTCGTGCTTCCCGCTTCCTGAGTCACGGACTCCACTCTCAATTACATAAATGAACTCGTTTTGTAATGGATATTTTACAAATGAGCAGTCAGAGTCTATCTATACCAAACTAAACAAATAAAAAACTATGTGGATAATAATAACATTAATAGTCGTCGCCCTCGTGCTAGTATTCTGGCTGATGGGAATGTATAACGGACTCGTTAAATTCAAGAACCGTTACAAGAATGCCTTTGCGCAGATCGAAGTGCAGCTAAAGCGCAGACATGATCTCATCCCTAACTTAGTAGAGACAGCTAAGACTTTCATGGCACATGAGCGTGATACTCTAGAAGCTGTGATCAAGGCAAGAAATGCTGCTCAAAGTGCGCAGAAAGCAGCTTCTGCTGGCGATGTGAGCTCTATGAAAAACCTCGCAGTGGCTGAAGCCGGTCTAGGCGGATCACTCGGAAACCTTTTCGCTCTATCAGAATCTTACCCAGACCTGAAGTCAAACCAGAACATGATGCAGCTCACTGAGGAGCTTACTACTACTGAGAATAAGGTAGGGTTCTCCCGTCAGTCATATAACGATGCGGTGACAATGTATAATGACAAATGTCAGATGTTCCCATCTAGCATCTTTGCTAATATGTTCAACTTCAGAGAAGCTGCACTCTTCGAGGTTGCTGATGATAGTGAGCGTGAAAGTATTAAAGTGGAATTTTAAAGAACACTGTGAGTAGTCAGTAGTTAGCGGGAGTGATCCTGCTAACTACTCTCGACTAAATACTCATTACTTTAACAAAAATGAATTTCTACGAAGCTCAAGACGACGCTAGAAAAAGGACAAAGTGGCTCGTGCTCTACTTTATTCTAGCGGTGATAGGTGTCATTGTGGCGCTCTATTCTGTGTTCGGTATTTATCTGATGAATACTAGCGCTCGTTACTTTGACGAGACTACCAAGACGTATCAAACGATTGGTGGTGAGTGGTGGAATCTGGAAGCATTTATTACCATCGCTGTCGGCACTACGGCAGTGATTTTGTTAGGCAATATTTTTAAATCTCTACAGCTAGCTGGCGGTGGAGAAGTAGTGGCGAGAGACATGGGCGGTAGGCTGGTGGATCCGCATACATCAGATTTTCATGAGAAACGTCTGATCAATGTGGTGGAAGAAATGGCGATCTCTAGTGGTGTGCCAGTGCCACAGGTCTGGATGATGGATCAGGAAGCTGGGATCAATGCTTTCGCTGCTGGAACTGAGCCAGGCAATGCTGTGATCGGTGTGACCCGTGGCTGTGTCCAGCAACTCAACAGGTCTGAGCTTCAGGGCGTGATTGCGCATGAGTTTAGTCATATTTTAAATGGCGACATGAAGATGAATATGCGGCTGATCGGCTGGCTATTTGGCATCATGATGCTGTCGCTTCTGGGACAGATGTTATTTCATTCACTGCGTTTTGTTAGAATCAGGAGTAATAGCAGAGACAACAACGGAGCAGGAATCGTCATTGCTATGTTAGCTGCAGGTGTGGCTCTGATGGTGATCGGATCGATCGGGGTGTTTTTTGCAAGAATGATTCAGGCCGCTATTTCTCGTCAGAGAGAATATCTGGCTGATGCGAGTGCGGTAGAGTTCACCCGAGACCCTGCAGGAATAGCTGGTGCGCTGAAGAAGATAGGCGGTCAGCAAGAGGGCGCAGCGATGACGAGTGCCAAGGCTGGCGAAGCGAGTCACATGTTCTTTTCCGATGGAGGAATGTTTAGTTTCGGCTTTGCGACCCACCCACCGCTAGATGTGAGGATTTCAGCGATCGAGAAGAGCTGGGATGGTAAATTTAAGAAGACAGAGCTGCCTCCAGTGGCTGATCGTAGCGTGATGAATAGAGGAGATGCTCGTGTCAGTGGATTTTCAGCTGGTGGCTCAACTAGCGATATTGCTAATGATGAAACGTCTGTGAATGTGCCTCGTGAGGATTGGAATCATTTAGGAGATGCATCACTAAATGACATCGCTGTAGGTGGTAAGATTTTAGCGGGATTATCGGAAGAGTGGATCTCCGCCTGTCACGATAGAGAGTATGCTCAGGCCTTAGTGTTTGGCATGCTGTTAGCGGAAGATAAGGCTTTGAAAAAGGGGGAGGTTTCCTTCTTGAGAAAAACAGCGGGAGATTCAGCTGTAGAGCTGGCTCTTCAGTGGCAAGATGAGTTAGCTGAAATACATAGTTCTAAAAAGATCGCTTTGTTAGATCTTTGTATCCCTACTTTACGAAGACTCACTATGCCTGAGTATGAGAGATTCATCGAGATCACCAGATGGCTAATTGCTAGCGATGGTGAAGTCGATATTTTCGAATACATGCTGCAGAAGGTGTTAGAGAGACATTTGTCATCGCACTTCCTCAGACATGGTAGTGTGAGAGTGAAATACAACAAGCTTTCTAAGGTGTCGCACGAAGCGAATATTCTACTTTCGACCTTGGCTGGTATAGGAGCAAGTAACGAATCTGATCTTAAAACTGCATATCAACAGGCCACTCAGGAGATTCAGTATGAGCTTGGTGGTGATTTGCAAATTCTGCCACCAGAGGAATGTGGGCTTGGTCAGGTGAATGAGGCGCTAGAGAAGCTAGAGCAGACTTCATCGCTCGTCAGAAAGCAACTCATCCATGCCTGCGGCTTAGCCGTGATGCATGACGGAGTGTTAGAGAGCCGAGAAGCGGAAATGCTTAGAGCCGTAGCAGATGCGATGGGCTGTGCGATTCCTCCGTTTGTGAAAGCTTCTTAGTGATGAGAGGAACTCAGACGGAGAACTTTTTTAGATAGAAATTACAGAATTAATCAGAATTTTTGTGCACGATGGAACTTGTGGATTTGTGTTTTGCTTAGACTTTATTCTTTCCCTTTTTCCTTTCCCCACTAATTTAAACCCATGTCTTTTGAACTTCGTTTGAACCCTGTGACTCGTTGCTTGTTGAGTCTGCTAAGTGCTGGCTTGGCTATTTTTGCGTTTCCTCCATTTGGGATTTGGCAGTTGGTTTTGGTGGCTTGGATTCCGTTGTTCTTTGCGATTCGTGGGCTGAGTGCTAGGGCTGCTTTTTATGTGGGATTGTTGCAGGGCTTCGGCTTGTATGCTGTGACTCTTTCTTGGATGTGGCTACTGTTTGGTCCTACTGCTATTGCGCTTTGGTTGATTCTTTCTTTGTTTGTGGCCTTGGCTTGTAGTCTGATGGCTGGACTGAATCTTAGGAAGGTTTCGGGTGTCTTGCTTGGTGCGTCGGCTTGGGTGGGATGTGAGTTTTTTAGATCAGAAATTTATGCGTTACATTTTCCGTGGATGACTCCCGGGGTGGGAATGAAGCCGTCGTATCTTGATTCGATTGTTGGGGTGTATGGTGTGAGTTTTCTGATTATTCTGTCGGCTTTATTGATTGTGGGTAAAGGGCGCATGAAGTTGATCGGAGTAGGGGTAGTGATCGCTGTTTTCGGAGCGACTTTTATTCAAAGAGGGATTCCGAAAAATGCAGTGATCAATGTATTGGCGATGCAGAATGAACATGCTCACCATATTGAGAAACTCAAATTTACCAAAGAAGAGATGGCTAAGAGTGAGGAGCAATTTGATGTGGTATTGTGGCCAGAGATCTCAGTAGAAGGTCTGGTGTTAGAGAGGGAATCTGTTCGTGAGAGAGTCGATGAATTTTCTAATGAACATGAAGGGATTTTCATCTTCGGGTCGTATGTGACTGCGAACGAGACTGAGAAATACAATACAGCACTGACGATGCAGAAAGGTGGAGTTTTGGGGATGCATTTTAAGAATAGACCTGTGCCGTTGTTTAATGATGGCAAGAAGGGGACTGAGGCGAAGGCGATAGATACGCCGATTGGTAGGATTGGGACACCGATCTGTTTTGATTGCGACCATGAGAGTGTGATCCGTAGAATGGTGGCTGATGGAGCGGAGTTGATTTTAGTTCCGAGTCTCGATGCTATCAGCTGGACGGAGCGTCAGCACTTGCAACATGCCGAGCTGTTCCGTCATAGGGCGGCTGAGAATCATCGATGGATCGCTGTCGCAGCGACATCTGGGATGACTCAAATTATTGACCCTACTGGGAATCGAGTGCAGAATATACCTTTAATGGAGCCAGGCTTCATGAAGGGAGCTGTCGGCTTAGTGACTGGGCGCACGTTTTATAATCAATACGGATGGCTCATAGGCTGGATCTGTATGGGAGTGACTGTGTTGGTGTTGGTTAGAGCGTTGGTCTTAGGGGTTATCAACAAGTTTAAGTCGTAATCTTATGCCGTGCCTTCAGCACGGTGTGATAACGGGGCAGGTTCCTAGGAATAAATTCCTAGGCTTTGGTTGTTAGATCCCTTCAGGATTATTTTGTCTCCTTAAGGGAGAATAGGTGCAAAGCCCAGTGTTTTAACGCTGGGTTAGAATCGTTATTACATAACTGTGCTGAAGGCACAGCAGAGGTTTGTGCTGGTGAGTTCTAAGTATAAAAAAATGGCACACAGAAATTTCTGAGCGCCATTTGAAAGTTAGTTGTTAGTGAATCTTATTTAGCTTTCTCTACACCTTGTATAACGTGTTCTTGTTTCAAAGGGAAAGTAGGTAATAGAATAGCTGGTTGGTCTATGGATGATGGGTAGACTGCGTTTACTGGGATACTTGATCTATTAAACTCTTCTCTTAACACTTTAGTAATAGCTGGGTCTTTATTGGTCCAGTCTGCCTTTAGTGCCACAACATTGTTGTCTGTAAAGAATTTCTGAAGTGTCTTAGCTGAATCTCCTGAGAACACACTGTTCTCATTAATTTTACAAGTTACTCATGTATCAGCGGTAAAGTCGACATAGACTGTTTTTCCTTCAGCTCTGTATTGAGCAACTTTTTCAGGAGTCCATTTTTCCCAGATGAAGCCATCAGCTGTAGTTAAAGCTCCTCCTGTAGATTTGTCAGGTTGAGAGTTTACAGAGTTCACCGTCATCCAAATACCAGCAATCATAAAGAGAATACTGATTGCGAACGATTTGTATCGGGTCGCTTTTGGTTTGTAAGGAACTCCCCAATGGCCGAAGATGAATAAAGCGATAGTGTAGGTGAGGAATGCTGTTAGTAGCCACATACCACCAGTTTGACCAGTGATGCTCATATAGCCTCCTAGGAAGAAGATCACAGCTGCAAACATAGGGAATGCCATGATTTTCTTAAATGTAACCATCCACGCTCCTGGTTTAGGTAGCTTCTGAATGAGCTTCGGCATGAAGGATAGTATGAGAAACGGTGCTGCAATACCTAACCCGAAGAGTGTGAATACAAACAATGCAGGTAGAGGGCTCAAATTAGTAGCGAACCCCATAACAGGCGCTACGATAGGAGCTGAACATGGTGTAGCAATGATAGTTGTAAGCAGACCTGAGAAGAATGACCCGCTATAGCCTTTTTTCATTTGGAGATCGCCACCCACACTTGTCATGGATGTTCCAATTTCAAACAGACCGCAGAGATTGAGACCCATAGCGAACATTACGATAAGGATGATAGATAGAAGGACTGGATTCTGCAATTGGAAGCCCCAACCAACGTCATCGCCGAGGCTTTTTAGGACAATGAGTGCTCCAGCAAGTATCCACATCGATACGAGAATTCCCAAAGCAAAAACCATACCGTGAATTTTGATTTTTGATTTATCTTCACCAGCTTGCTGAGCGAAACCTGTGATTTTTAGACCTAGCACTGGGAATACGCAAGGCATGATGTTTAGGATGAGTCCACCTAGTAAAGCGAAAGGGATCACAGTAAGTAGTGTGTATTTAGTCTCAGTGGTGCCGTCTAGTGAAATTGCTTTAGGTGATACTACTGCATTATCAGATCCAGTCTTAGCTTCTGGCTTTACCACATCTTTTATTATTTCCATTGTCGCTGACTCAGCTTTGGCTGGTGCTCCCCATTTTGAGCTAATGAAAATAGCGTGGTTGTCGCCTGAGAGTGGAGTGGATGCGCTGTAGAGGATACCGCGGATGAATTCACGAGTAGGTGGAACTTCATCTGAGAAGTCATTGCCTTTGTTTCTCGCTCCAGTGATAGTTGCTGTTTTATCAGTTACCTTGATTTTGATTGGCTTTTGAGCGTCAAGCTGGCGGTCGTATTCGTAGAAGTGGAGGTCAGCTGGAAGCTTGTTGTCTGAGACGAATGTGAGAGTGATGGTGCCATTCTCGTCTTTCGCTCCTACTTTGAGACTATCTGGGACAACGAAGGTTGGAACGTGCTTTGCTACATAGTCACCGAGTTCAGTTGCATAAGCTGCATTTATTACGGTGGTGTCAGCAGATTTTACTGAGAAGTTATAGCTAGCCTTTTCTTGGGTGCAATTGACTTTACAGATCTGCCAAGAAGCATCTGCTGTGAAGCTGAGGTTTGAGCCTGCTTTGAGGTCAGCTGGTGCAGTGATGGTGGTGATGAAGTAGTTAACTCCTTCGTAACCATAGGAATTTAATCCAAATGAGTCCATCTCGTGAGGAGCTGGGAAGGTGAGGGCAGAGGCGGTGAAGCCTGCTGGGAGTGTCCATTTGATCGCTGGAACCTGAGAGATGCCGATACCATCGTTAAAGTAGTAGGAGTGCCATTTCGGTGGGTGGCTGAGCTTGAGGGCTACTTTGAATGTTTCGCCAGCTTTGATGCTGTTAGCGCTGACGATGATTTCTGAGGTAGATTCCTGTGGGCCTGCATCACCAAGCTCTCCAGCTAGGTCATTGCCGCTTGCAAACGGGTCTTCAAACTGGGCGAATGCGCTGGTGCTAAGTCCGATAAAGCCTGTGAGGCCGATCAGTGTGGTAAATAGTTTTCTCATACTGTGAAGTGTTAGTTGGCAGATAGTAACCAAAATCATTCTTTTGAAAAGGGAATGATGACTGATTAACTAATTCTTACAGGTAAACGTCTCCAACAGCGTATTTATTCCCTTTATTTTACTTTTTTAGTAAGAAATGTAGGAAATGGGCAGAGAATGCTAGCGAGGACGGGCGATGAGAATGCCAGCGTGTTTGTTGAACTTATTGAGATAAGCAGAGATGGTTTCATCGACGACTACTTTCTTGTAGGTAGTGGAGGCGTGCATGAAGCGAGCTTTACCATTTTCATCCTTGATGATGATGCCTACGTGGGAGCAATAACTACCATCACCGTGTCTGGCAATGCCGATGATGTCGCCGTTGCGCAGGTCTTTTTCGATGCCAGCGACTTTTGTCTTTGGCACCATTCTAACGGTCATAGCGGTCATGCGTCTTTCCTGGGCTGCCATTTTTGGACGGAGTTCTGGGTTGTGCTTTAGGTAGCGATAATACTTCCAGAGCTGTGACATCTCATTGCACTTGTTAGGCATTTTGCTGGTAGGGAACTTTCTCGTAATATCGTAGATTGTTTTGCGTTTAGCATTATCGGTATACCACTCGGCTAGGTAGTGGATGCGGTCGAGATAGTTGCCGTTGCATTTGCCGCCACGGTAGCGGGTGTGCTCTATCTGTTTTAGCAGATCGCTCGGTGTGTAAGATTTCTTTGGTGTTTCGAGCATTCTAGCGATGCCCATGGTGGTCTCGAAGAATGTCCAGCAGTCGAGGCCTTTGAAGTTTACTGATGGTGACTCGATGTGGTCGTCGATCTCTAGAGTGTAGGCTTTGTAAGGTGTGCCGTTGAGTTCTAGTGCTATCTTGGCCATGCGGTCGCCGATAGGGAGCTTGCGCCAGTTTTCTTTGATGGCTTTCTTGGCGATGGCGTCAAACTTAGCTTTGCCAACGAAGGTGGTTTTTTGCGGTAGGTATTCCTTGGCTTGAAGGCTTAGTAAAGGAAAGAGAGTGAGTGTGAGGAAGAGTAGAAATTTCATAATACGAGCTATATGGTAAGGGTAGAGAGGGAAGATTCAAATGAAATTTACCAATCCCAAGCATAGCGATCCCAGAGTGCGTAGAGTTCTTTTCTGCTGCCGTTGAAGCCGTTGCGCTCGATGGGGCGGTTGAGTCCTGATAGGTAGCGAGGAGTTTTCCATGAACCTGCTGAGTAGTGTTTTGGTCTAGATCTGCCGCGTTCCCACTCTACGCCACCGTATTGCCAGAGTGCCCAGGTTTTCCAGACTTTGGTGGCTTTGATGAGGGATTTAGGAGTGGGGATGCCTGGGTAGTTGTCGCTATAGAGAGCTAGCCAATATGGGCATTTTCTGAGGGTGCGCTTCTGGGATGAGGTGGCTCTGCGTAGTCTGCTGCGGATGAGTTCGCCATTCTCGATGTAAATCATCGGGTAGGTGCCGGTGAGTGATTTGATTCTGTCGATAAATCTGATCATGTGTGGGACTGAGCAGTTTGCATCAATGTCGCCAACGAGCATGATCTTGTCTGTGCGGAGACCTCTGGAGGACTGGATTCTTCTGAGTCTGGCGATGTATCGATCCGCCTGAGCGGTGGCGCTGCTGTAGGGGGTGAGGTAGTGGTAGGTGCCGAGGAGTAGGCCTTGGCGCTCGGCACCTACTAGGAAATCGCTACATTTGGAGTCGAGTGCTGAGCCTTTTGAGCAACGAGCGATTTGTCCGAGTGCTCCACTGCGTTTGAGTGCTGCTTGGTTGAGCGGTGAATATGAGCCGCCAGAGCGCTGGACTTCCTTTGGATCATACGAGGATACGTTGATGATCTTTGGTGACTCTCGGTAGGAAACTTCGCCGTAGGGATTGCACGAGTTGAGAAGTATTAGAGCAGTTAAAAGAAAGAGCGTGGCATAGGATTGGTGGAATTTTTTAGACATAACGAGGTAGCAGTCGAAGTGGAAACTTAAGAGAAGTTGAAATTATAGCATTTCAATTTAATGATAGGAATAAGGAATCTAAAGAATTGTAAAATAATTTTTAATCGTGAAAATAGGTGGATGAAGATCGTATTTTTAGATGAGAGCACATTGCATAGTGGTGAGATGGATTTGTCTGGGCTGGCTGAGTTTGGTGAGCTGACTTGTTATCCTGTGACTGGTGCTGCGGAGGTGCTTGAGCGTTGTCTGGGGGCGCATACTTTGATTTCTAACAAGGTGGTGTTAGATGAGGCTACGATTGCTCAGTGCAGTGAGCGTGGACTGAAACAGATTATTTCTTGTGCGACTGGGGTGAATCAGATCGATGTGGTGGCTGCGAAGAAGTATGGAGTGACTGTGCAGAATGTGGCTGGTTATAGCACGGAGGCGGTGGCTCAGCATGTTTTCGCAATGATTTTGAATCTCGCTACTAAGGTGCATTTGTTTGATAAGGATGCTAGGAATTGGCCAGAGTATCCGATCTTTACATCTCTGGAGTATCCTATCTTTGAACTTAAGGGGAAGGTGTTAGGAATTGTTGGACTCGGAGAAATAGGTAGAGCTGTGGCTAGAGTAGGCATGGCATTTGGTATGCAGGTGCAGGCTTTAGCTAGGGGAGAGAATCAAGCGGGGCAAGTATCTGAAACGGGTGTTGAGCGTGTGACTGAAGAGGAGTTCTACGCTACTTCTGATGTGATTTCTCTGCACTGTCCGCTGACTGAGACTACACAGGGGATGATCGATAGAGCGAAGCTGAAGTCGATGAAGTCCAGAATTGTTCTGATCAATACAGCGAGAGGACCGTTGATCGTAGAGGAGGATTTGGCGCAAGCCTTGCGCTCCGGAGAGATCGCCGCTGCGGGACTGGACGTGCTTTCTACTGAGCCTCCAGCTGCTGATAATCCCTTGATAAATTATAAAGGCGATAATCTCATGCTGACTCCACACACTGCTTGGAGTGCGCAGGAAGCCAGAGTGAGGCTTTACAATGGACTCTTAGAGAACCTCGAAAGTTATCGTTCGGGCTCGCCTAAGAATCTGATTTGTTAGAGTTAGGAGCTTAGTGTCCAGGTCTGTAAGTTGTTTGTGGAACCGCTGGTGCTGTTGATTTAGGGATGTTTGGCACTGGCTTAACTGCCGGTTCTGGGAGAACTTTGTTTACTACGTTGCCGATGGCGTTACCTGCGTTGGTGAAGCCGTCGCCTATAGGATCAGTAGACTGGTGGGATACGCAGTTAGCGAGGCTTAGCAGGGAGAGGGAGGCGATGAGTTTGATAGTTGTTTTCATGTGGAGGTAGGCTAGCTGTTAGTGTGTGGAGTGGGCAAGTGGTTTTTTTAATACAGAATTTTCAGAATGGGGGAGAATTTACAGAATTTTGCTTGGGTTGATTAGGTGGTGGTTGATTTTTTTCGACAGAATTTACATGATTTACAGAATTTTTGTGCACGATACAGCTAATTCAACATTGGCTATACAACATTTACTATTTTTTGACCACGGAATAGCACGGAATTCACGGAACCGGGTTGATTGAGCGGAACCAGCATGATGGAGGGATTTACTGACTGACTCATTAACTAGCAAGATACGCTTGCTTGGTGGGGAATGGGAATTATGGTGTTGAGGTGATTGTAGATAGAATAATTCTTATGGTGTATGGCTTGGTGTTGCTGTTCTTCTGGGGGAGTGCGTATGGGCTGGCTAAGGATCGTGCTCGACGTGGAGTTTCTCTTGGGCGAGCTACGACATTTTCTCTTTCTTTTATTCTGGGGGTGACTTTAGCGCTTATGTTAATCATCTATGTTTTACTCAGGTCAGGAGTGGGGAGCGGTAATATTGGAACGGTATTACTTGAGTTTGTAGGCTATGTTGGAGAATTAGTCTTTTTAGAATGGAAAACGTCAGTAGTTCTACTTGGAATGTTGATGAGTGCTTTATTGGGGGCTTATTTTGGGATGAAGCTGTATCATGAGGTGGATAAGGACTACGTGGAGCCAGAGTAAAGTGACATGAGGTGATTACAGCCTTGACCATATTTAGGTGCTCGGCTTGACTTCTTTTATATGAGAATTTTAGTAGTAGGAAAAGGTGGCCGTGAACATGCTCTGATCACATCAATGAAGGATTCAGCTAGTGAGACAGAAATCTTTAGTTTCCCTGGTAGTGATGCGATCGCTGAATTAGCAACTGTGGTGAATGTGGATGGTCTGGAGTCTCTGATCGACTGGATGAGTGAGAATAAGATCGATCTCTGTGTGGCAGGTGAAGAAAGCTATTTAGTAAAAGGTGAAGGGCTTGCTAATCTTTGTGAGAAGGCTGGAATCCCTTGTTGGGGGCCGCATAAGCAGTCTGCTCAGCTAGAGGCTTCTAAGGAGTTTGCTAAAGAATTTATGTTCAAGCATAACATCCCTACAGGTGCAGCGGCAGGTTGTGCCGACATTGATGAAGCGAGAGCGGCGATCAATGGAGTGTATCCTACTGTGCTGAAGTTTGACGGATTAGCAGCTGGTAAAGGTGTGGCAGTCTGTGCTGATGAAGCGTCTGCTGAGGAATTTCTCAATGAGGTTCTAGTAGAGCGTAAGTTCGGTGCTGGAAGACTTCTCGTTGAGGAGTGCTTGATTGGACCAGAGGTGAGCGTCTTTGCGGCGGTGGTAGATAGTGAGTATCAGATTTTCACACCAGCTAGAGATTACAAGCGTGCTCTGGATGGTGATGGTGGTCCAAACACTGGCGGTATGGGAGCAGTGGCTTCTCGTCAGCTTGTGGATAAGGCTTTGTTAGACCAGATCGACAGAGAGATCGTGAAGCCTACTGTGGATGGATTAGTGAGCGATGGATTACCATACCGTGGCTTCATTTACTTTGGTCTTATGATCACTGAGGCTGGGCCTAAAATTATTGAATATAACTGCAGATTCGGAGATCCTGAGTGTCAGGCTGTGATGCCTATCGTGAGTGGAGATATGGCGGCGTTCTGTCTAGAGGGAGCTAAGGGGAATCTGAATGAAGATTTACTAAGCTTCAGTGATGGTTGGTCAGTTTGCTTAGTGAAAGCATCCGCTGGATATCCTGAGAGTTCACGTAGTGGTGATGTAATTTCTGGTTTAGAGAATGTTTCTAACGCTAGAGTTTACCATGCAGGGACTCGTAAGAATGCAGAAGGTAACTGGGAGACTAACGGCGGGCGTGTTCTAGCAGTAGTAGCAGGAGGTGACGATAGGATGTCTGCTGTGGAAGCTGCTTATACAGAACTTGCTAAAGTAGAATTCGACGGGATGCAGAGCCGAACAGATGTAGGAGTATTTAATTTCTAAGGGTTGAATAGTGTCGAAATCGGCACCTGAAATCCTTCAGTTATAATAGTTTTAGCTTGAAGAAGTATTGAAAAACTATATGCGAGACGCACAAATATTATTTATCACTTCGAATTTTAGATAACTCATAGAACCTAACAATTACAAAACTATCATGGCAGCAAAGAAAAAATCAGCGAAAAAAGTGGCTAAGAAGCCGGTAAAGAAGGCTCCAGCTAAGAAGGCTGTTAAGAAAGCCGTTTCTAAAAAGAAGGTAACTAAAAAAGTAGCTAAGAAGCTGACTAAAAAGGTGGCTAAAAAGACTACAAAGAAGCTAGCTAAGAAGGTAGTGAAGAAAAAGACTGCGAAGAAGCCAGCTAAAAAGGTAGTGAAGAAAAAGACTGCGAAGAAGCCAGCTAAAAAGGTAGTGAAGAAAAAGACTGCAAAGAAGCCAGCTAAAAAGGTAGTGAAGAAAAAGACTGCAAAGAAGCCAGCTAAGAAGGTAGTGAAGAAAAAGACTGCGAAGAAGCCAGCTAAAAAGGTAGTGAAGAAAAAGACTACTAAGAAAGTAGTGAAGAAAAAGGCTGCAAAGAAGCCAGCCAAGAAAGTGGTGAAGAAGAAGGTAGCTAAAAAGGTCAAGAAAGCACCTGCAAAGAAGGTTGCTAAAAAATCTGTTAAGAAATCAACGAAGAAAGTAGCTAAAAAAACGGCTAAGAAGGCGACGAAGAAAAAGGTCACTAAGAAGCCTGCTAAAAAAGCAGCGAAGAAAGTGACTAAAAAGAAAGTAGCCAAGAAGCCTACTAAGAAGAAGATCGCTAAAAAAGTAGTGAAAAAAGCTGCAAAGAAGGCAAAGAAGGTTGCTAAAAAAGCAGTGAAGAAAGTCGCGAAGAAAAAAGTGACGAAAGCTAAATCAGCAGCTAAACCTAAAAAGGCCGCGACTAAGACAAAGTCTAAACCAGCTACGAAAGCTAAACCGAAAGCAGCGCCAAAAGCTAAAGCAGCACCTAAAACTGCGACTAAGGCAAAGCCAAAAGCTAAAGCTGCCGCAAAGCCAACAGCACCAGCTAAACCAAAAGCCGCAGCTAAGCCTAAAAAGCCAGTGAAGACTGTAGAGCTAAAACCAAAAACTGTGAGTGTGAAAAAATCACTTAAGAAAAAGGCGATTAAGGTGAGAAAATTAACTGCATTTGATAAAAAGCAGCAGCAGAAGCTTCTTGATCTTAAGGATCAGCTTATTGACTCTACAAGCAGCTTAGCACAAGACACTCTGAGGTCTTCTGCTGATGGTAGCGATTCATCTGGATCAGGTGAGCACACTGCAGATGCTGGAAGCGATGCTTATGATCGTGACTTAGCGCTCAATATTTTATCGAAAGAGCAGGACGCTCTCTATGAAATCAAAGAAGCGATCAGAAAATTAGAACAAGGTGTCTATGGTTACTGTGAAATCTCTGGTGAGAAGATTAAGAAGGAGCGCTTAGAAGCGATTCCATTCTGTCGACTAACTGTAGAGCAGCAGTCACGCTGGGAAGAGAAGTATGGCAAACAACGCTTCCGTAGACCAGATGAAACAGGCTATACTGGTGCTAAGCTAGACTAGTTATTGGCAGGCAAGAGCATTGAAGAAGCTCGATGAATTTTAAGCAGAGCAGCTACTGAGGTAGCTGCTCTTTTTTATGCTCACTGACTATGTGTATAATGGATTTTTAAGATTCTCCTAGATTTTCAGTTTGTATGGTTTAGCTTTTGTTCCTCTATGAAAGCAAAACGATCAAAATTATCAATGTGGCTGCCTCTGGCAATTCTATCAATGCTAGCTGCCTGCTTAGGTATCATCTCTTGTAATGATTCTAATGCGCAAACTGAGCAGGCTAAGCCTAGCGAGAAGGAAGAAGTAGCTGATAATGGTCCTACGAAAGTTCTCTACGTGACGTTTGAGCCTGGAAAATACCATAAATACACTCCGCAGATGAATATTTTCAAAGAAGTCGCTAAGGCGAATGAATGGGAAGTAAAAGTGATGACAGGCACACATGATGGAGTGATCAAGGAGCTTGCTGAGAATCCTGATTTTGCTGAAGGCTATGATGTGGTTGTTTATAATTTCTGCTTTGCTCACTGTGATAATCTTAATGTTCCATACAACATTATTGAGCAGACAAAGACGAAGGGTGTTCCTGCGATGTTAGTTCACTGTGCTCTACACAGCTTCTGGCCTACCTATAAGGAAAAAGGTGATCATGCTGTGCACGCACCTGGTGCGCATGAGAAAGCGAAGACTAAGAAGGAGCTTCTCGCTAAGTGGAATAAAGAGCATCCGGGTAAAGAGTTCCCAGCTTGGCCTAAGTTTACAGGAATTGCATCCACTGGTCACGGTGCTCAGAAGCCAATTCAGACTGTCCACCTTGTTAAGGATCATCCGATCGTAAAAGGCACGACTGAATATAAAACTGTGAATGCAGAGCTTTATAACAACTTTATTAATGCTGATGATTCTAAGGATACGATCTCTATCATTAAAGGAGATCAGGGTAAAAAGTCAGCAATCATTCTCTGGGAGCATCCAGTGGGTAAATCAAAGGTGGTATCGTTCACACTCGGTCACGGTATGGAAGAGTGGTCACAGCCTGAGTTCCGTCAGATTCTTGTGAATGGTGTTAACTATCTTGCGAAGAATCCTAGTTCGGAGAAGAAGTAATTCTAGACTGAGATAAATCATTTCAAATGCCTCGCTTCAGATTGTTGGAGCGAGGGGTTTTTGTGTGGTGAAATGGCTTAGAGGGTGACGGGATTCTAGCAGCATAAAGTTCCCCTTCAGGGAACGCTGGGGTTGGTGGAAATACACAGGGATGCGTCGTTGCTCTCCTTTCCGCTGTGCTGGTATAAGATTCCCTTTCAGGGAATGGGCTTGGTTGTAGGTGTGCACAGGGATGCATAGCTTCGCTATTTTCCCGATGCTGGTATGAGACTGGCCTTCAGCCAATGAGGGGTCTTTGTGACAGCGGTTTGTAACCGCCATGTCAGAGTGTAGGTTGAGGCTAGTTGGATTTGACTGGGCGGTTGGAAACCGCCGTCACGGTTAGCTGCGTTGGTTCCATTGGACTAGTTCGTCTAGGGTCATGCCTGTGCCGCCGAAGATGTCTAGGGCACTGCCTACGGTGATGTCGACTTTGCCTTGGCTGCGTTCTTGAGTTTGTTGGACGTCTTTGATGGTGGCGGCTCCGCCTGCGTAGGTCATGGGGATCTTGCCCCAGTTGCCTAACATCTCGACTAGTTCGAGGTCTACTCCGCCACACATGCCTTCTACGTCGGCAGCATGGATGAGGAATTCGTCACAGTAGTCGGCTATCTGGTCTAGTGTGTCGGTGGTGATATTGAGGTCTGTTAGAGTCTGCCAGCGGTTCATGGCGACTGTCCAGCCTTGCTGAGTGCGTCGGCAGGATAGGTCTACGATGAGTCTGTCTTTTCCGATTTCTGATGAAAGTTGCTTGAGGCGATCAGTGAGGAATTTACCATCTGGTGAGAATAGCCATGAGGTGACGATGACGTGGCTGGCTCCGGCTTCGATCCATGAGGCTGCATTGTCGATAGTGACTCCTCCACCGAGTTGCATTCCGTTTGGCCAGGCTGAGAGAGCTGCATGGGCGGCTTCTTTGTTGCCTGGTCCTAGCTGGATGATGTGTCCGCCAGTGAGATTGTGATCACGGTAGAGTTTTGCGAAGTCTGCTGAGGATTTATCTGAGGTGAAATTCTCCTTTAAGCCTGTTCCGTCATCGCTGAGGGTTCCGCCTACGATCTGTTTTACTTTGCCTTCGTGGAGGTCGATGCATGGTTTAAATTGAGTCATGTGCTTGCTAAGTTCTAATGAGAGGCTACATTTCCCGAGATGAGAAGCAAGATGAAGATTTCCAAGCATAGTAGATATCTGGCACTGATAATGATCGCTGGAGCGTGTGTCTGTGTGACGAACTGTAAGGAGGAAGTAGTAAGTCTGCCTCCTGAGAGCAGTGCGGAAGATCAGGCGAATAGAATCAGACTTGATCAAGAGCAGAAGGAATATGAATCAGAAGTGAAGCTTCAAGAGCAGCGAAGAGTGCAACGTTCTAAAAACGCGATTGATATTAGCAAGTTGACTAAAGAGCAAATACTGGCTGATTCCAAGATGGATGAAGGGGTGAAAGAGGCTCTCCTGCAGGCTAGGCAGAAGTATGAATACAGGAAGAATGCGAAAGTAGATCTGATGAAGCGTGAGCAGGAGGCTAAGACTATTTTAGAAAAGCAGGATCTCCGTGAGAAAAGGATCGCTACTGCAAAGGCTGAGTATCTAAAGCTGAAGCCAGCTAAAAGTAAGTTAGAGGAATCTGAGAGACTTAAAATGAATGCTCAAGGAGTCGCTCCTGCTGGCATGGTGTGGGTGCCGGGTGGAAAATTTATGCGTGGAAATCACTCTAAGGATGAGAAGTTTCTAATGAGATACGCGGAAGAATACCCTGAACATGTGGCTGAGGTGAGTGGGTTCTATATGGACGCTACTGAGGTGACTGTTGGTCAGTTTGCGGCTTTTGTGAAGGCGACTGGCTATAAGACATTTGCTGAGCGAGGATTAGATCCGAAAGATTTCCCAAAGGCTAAGCCAAAGGATTTACAAGGTGGATCGAATGTCTTTAAGAAGACCACAGGCAAAGTTGATCCATGGGTAGGTTCAGCATGGCGATGGTGGGCATTTACTCCAGGAGCTACTTGGAAGACTCCAGAAGGTCCGGGTTCCAGCATTGAAGGAAAGATGGATCATCCTGTGAGCTGTGTGAACTACGATGATGCGGTTGCTTATGCGAAGTGGGCTGGTAAGAGACTGCCTACGGAAGCAGAGTGGGAGCGAGCATCTAAAGCTGGTAACGATAATCAAATCTACAGCTGGGGTAATGAGATGAAGATCGATGGAAAGTGGCAGGCGAATGTTTACCAAGGAGAATTCCCGACGACACAGGAACAAGAGGACGGGTATCTGTTGACTGCGCCGGTGAAATCTTACCCTGCTAATCCATGGGGGCTGTATGATATGGCTGGAAATGTTTGGGAGATCTGTAGTGATTACTTTCATCCGGGATACTACTACGAATACGCTCTGAATCCTGTGAAAGATCCTATAGGTCCTACCAAAGCAATCACAGATCACGAGCGCATGCAGTTCGACCGTGTCTCTGGCACCTGTCCAGAGCCGAGAGGTGAGATGAGTGTTCTGACTCAGCTACGTGTGGCTAGAGGTGGGTCATTTTTATGTAGTTCACAGTATTGTCTAAGATTTAGACCAGCTGCGAGGCACCATCATGAGCCGCTTACGCCGAGTCAGCATATGGGATTCCGCTGTGTGAAAGATTTTAAGAAATAATATAAATAGTATGTCTAAGAAAGAAGTGAAGGCGCAGAGAATTCTGCTAGGAAAAGGGTTGGATGATTTGCCATTCGGTGCAAGTCAGGAAGAAGTAGAAGCCGTATTAGGTAAAGCCGAGGAGTCTGATGAGCTCGATATGAAGGGCGAAAAATCAATCGCTTGGCATTATTGGGAAATGGGTATTTCAGTGAATTTCGATGAGAGTCTGGATTATAAACTCAGCTCTATCGACGTTGCATCGCCAGAGGTATTACTATTCGAGAAGCCAGTGATAGGGATGCCTATCGATGAGGTGAAAAGCTTCCTGGCAGATAAGAAGCTAGGCGAGCCTGAGGAAGAAGTGCAACGCGGCCTCATTTATGAGGATGCTAATCTGAGCCTGTGGTTCAACGGCGGAGACCTAGAGGAAATCCAGTGGGGTGTGATTGAAGAATAATTATCTCAAGCTATCGGGTCTGGGCAGTATTTTCGGCGTTGGCATTTGAGGCAATGATCGCCTAGGTAGAGAGAATCTATCCATTCAGTTAGTGGTCCGATGTGTTCTTTTTCATCAGTGAGTATGCCTGCTTCGAAGTTTCGGCGCAGTGGTGATTTGGCACCAAGTCCAGCTCCTGTTAGATTAGCAGATGTGATGAATGCTGATTTTCCATCGACGATGATCGCCTTGGTGTGGACTCGTGGACAGAGGATGCGCTCGAAGAGGTCGCTATTGATCAGGTCGGGATATTTGTCGAAATCTTTACGGAATCTAGGTCCGGGTTCCTTGGCATGGATGAGCCTAACAGCGACTCCTTTTTGCACGAGGTCATTGAGCACTGAGAGGAAAGGGACGAAGCGAGTCTTGCGGCCTATTTTTCCTCTAGCGACATGCAGGTCCTTAATGTCCGCAGTGACGATCCAAAGATAGCGCTCGGCTGAGGGCACGAGTTCTTCGATGATTCGCTTGTAGATAGCTTCGTTAAGGAGGAGTTCTGTCATTAGATATTATAAGGTAGAGCCTACCTTTTAGCAGCTGTAGCGAGCTTAAAGCAGTCTTCAGTCATTTTATCCACACCAGGGTTCTTGCTGTGTCCTGTGCCTGGCCATGTCTTGGAAACGACATTAAACTTACGTTTCTCGAGAGTTTTACTGAAGTCTTTAAACCAATCGATTCTGTTCAATGGTGATGATGCTACAGATTTGGCAGTATCGTTTTCACCACATGAGATAGCAAAAGGGATGTTCTTAGCGCTGCTGCTAATTCTACCGTAACCTTGAGTTGCCCATGAGCCTGCACTATGTGCGGAGACTCCGCATACTAGTCGAGCGTTTTTCATAGCAAAACGGTGGGCAAACTGTGCTCCACCAGAGAATCCATAGAGGAACATCTTCTTGTGAAGTTTGTATTTCTTGCCGAGTTCTTTCTGCAGCTTGATGAGTTTCTTAGCGTGGTTACCATCGCCCATCTGGTAGCCGTCTTTGAAGCTAGGTCCAATGACGATACAGTTAGGGTGCTTATTAATCCATGATGCCATGCCTCCAGCACCTTTACCATTTCCGCGATAGCCATGAACTCCTACTACTAGCCAATAGGTCTGATTTTTATCGATCTTAGGAGTGTAGACATGACAGGTCATGCCTTGTGAGTCTTTGATCGTGGATTCTTCTGCTGCGCAGAATGGGCTAATGAGGAGGGAGCAGAGGAGGAATGCTACGGTAAATAAATGCTTCATGAGACGGAGAATACTGGTCGAATCTAGAAATGCTAGCAAACTAATCGGAAAAGTTGACGGATGAGTAAAAAATGTCATGTTTATAGTATGGCATTGCGTATTGATAAAGCTGTAGTCGGTGGATGGATAGATAATACGACTCCTGGTGTAACTAGGGGAGGTATAGAAGTGCTCGGGATGAAGCGACCATTGGAGCTAGTGTTACGAGGTAATTGCCTCCGAGATCTGGCTGGCACTCGACTGGATTTTGTGAATCCCGACCCACAGCCTCAACCTGAACTAGTGGAGGTTCTACACGGTCTACATCGTGGTGTAGTGGGGGATATGACCGCTTCTCGCAAAGTGAAATTTCCTCTTGTCCCTCCGGAAGAATTTGAAGAATACTTGGAGCAGAAAAAGGAAATTCCATTCGACTGGCGAAACTGTATTTCGCTAGAATGGTATAGTCTGACTAATGGTAGAGTAGTGCTAGAGGCGACAGGCTTTGAGCTGAAGTTGTCTGCTCATCATTGGGAGTTAGACGTGGCTGGAGAGGCAAAGCAACAAGCTGATAACAGGATAGCGATGGAGCACTTTATGCAGCTTATTTCTTATGCTAATGAAGCGGAGTCTCATGTGAAACTAGACTTTGTGGATCAGGCGGATGAGTTTGAGTGGGAGAAGCGCTTGCGAGTGAGAGACACACTAGAAGAGGCTGCTATGTTTCTGTCGCAGCATCAGGCTGAAGAGGAATTTGATGAGCTAGTGGATGAGCAGATGCAGGGAAGATTTAGCCTAGTGAAGAGGGCGTATCGCTTACAATCCGAGGTGCTGTTTCACCTAGGGAATTCATTTTTGGATCATGGTGCGAGAGGTGATTTAGCTCTGGCTGTCGGCTATATTTTCGATAGTTTGGACGAAGCATGGCCTGAGGGCGATCGAGAGCTTGAGAATGGTTTCAAGATTGCTATTTTGAAGCGCTCTATCGATGCGTGTGTTTCGGCGATAGCCTCCTGCAATACTCTAGAATTAGAGGATGATGGTTTTGAGGCTCTAAGGAGTGATGTATTTGTGATGCGTGATGCAATGATCGATATGACGCATGAACTTAGAAATGATTAAACTATTTTCTAATCTCTAGGCTAGTGACGCGGCTCACTTGACGGTTGCAAATCGGCGCTGTCTATTATAGAGATTAGCGCAATGAACATTATCATCGTAGGAGCGGGGGAAGTAGGGCGCCACTTAGCAGAATCGTTATCACGAGAAGCGCATAGCATCGTGGTGATCGAGGAAAATGCAGCTTTGGCCCACGAACTTGAGCAGTCACTGGATGCAAAGGTTATTCATGGAGATGGCACCTCTATTAGTGTTTTGTTAGATGCTGATGTAGGGAGTTCAGACCTCTTCCTAGCACTCACTAGTGATAACTCGGTGAATATGATGGTGGCATCTATGGCTTCAAAGCTAGAGGCTGGTAGAGTTGTTTGCAGAGTTCACCCAGGGCTGCAACGTGAGGAGTGGCTATTTGACTATCGCGGGCATTTTGGGATCGATCATATTTTCAGCTCTGAGAGACTCAGTGCTATGGAGTTAGCGAAGTTCATTCGTAACCCAGACTCACTGGTAGTAGAGGAGATAGCGAGAGGCAAGATTGAGCTCCAGCAGGTAAGAATCTGTGATAGCAGTGATGCGGTGGGCAAGATGCTAATGAAGCTGAAAGCTCCTGAGCGCACCAGAGTAGCTGCTATTACAAGAGGGGGAGAACATTTCGTTCCTAACGCAAGGACAACACTTGAAGCAGGAGATGTGGTAACGATTTTTGGTGAGCCTAGAAAACTTAGAGATTTAGCGAACAGACTGCAAAAAGAAGGGGGCAAGGATGATCTTATCCATGTTGTTATCTTCGGTGGTGGTGAGTATGGATTTTCGTTAGCCCAGATGCTAGAGAGCTGGAACTGTAAGGTGAGAATTATTGAGAAAGACCCTGTGGTAGCACAGGAGTTGATAGATAGACTCTCTAACACGACGGTGATCAATACGGATGGAACAGTGCTCTCTGAACTAGAAGAAGAGCAGGTCGGAGATGCTGATTTCTTCGTGGCTACGAGTGGGAGTGATGAGGATAATGTGATGACCTGTCTACAGGCTCACAACCTAGGAACTAAAAACTGTCTGACACTGATTCACCGAGCTGACTATGCGAAAGCGATTAGTGCTAGTGGCCGTCACTTTGGTATGCTTGCTGCGGTGAGCCCTCGTGAGGCTTGTCGTAGAGATTTGGAGAAATTTATTACTTCTGATCAGTTCCACATTGTCAAAAAGCTCGGTGCAGGCGAGGTGATCGAGACGACTGTAGCGAGTGGATCTATCGTAGCACAGAAGACTGTGGGCGAAGTAGAGTGGCCTGAAGGCTGCGTTCTTGTCGCTAAGATGCATGGCTTGCATGCGGCTGTGCCGGGGCCTGATGATGTCCTTGAGCCTGGTGATGTGGTGTATGCGATGGTTACTCCTAAGGTTCGTAAAAAGTTCCTAAAACTAGTGAGGTAATCTCTCTCAGAAGAGATGTCTTCACAATGGGTTGACAATAATTAAGCTCAATAGTAGTCATCGGCTATGAACTCTATTGAGCTTACAGAAAACGGATTGATCAAGAACCCAGATGTGGTTCTCATAGGTGGTGGCATAATGAGCGCCACGCTAGGTGTGATGCTAAAAAAGCTGAACCCTGAAATGACAATCCAGATCGTAGAGTTGCTCTCATCAGTTGCGCTCGAGAGTAGTCACGCTTGGAACAATGCTGGCACTGGCCATGCTGCTCTATGTGAACTGAACTACACTCCATTGAATGAAAATGGTGAGATTGAGATAGATAAAGCGATTAAGATTAATGAAGAATTTGAGTTGTCTAAGCAGTTCTGGGCATTTCTTACTGAAGAAGGTGTGATTGAAAATCCATCTGACTTTATCCGCAGAGTGCCACACATGAGCTTCGTAAATGGTGAAGAGAATGTCGACTACCTGAAGAAGCGATTTGAAGCAATGCAGGGACACCATTTCTTCGATGATATGGAGTTTACTTCTGACCATGATAAGATCTCCGAGTGGACTCCATTGCTAGATAAGGGCAGAAATGATTCTGAAAAGATTGCTGTCACACGTGTCCAGAATGGAACAGATATTGATTTCGGTTCACTGACTAAAGTGTTATTTAACTATCTCGTGAGTCTTCCGGGAGTAGAACTTTCTACTGAGACAGCAGTGAGAGATTTAGATGAAGAGAAAGACGGAAGCTGGGAAGTGAAAGTTAAAAAGGTAGGCGATTTCTTCTCTGAGAAGATCCACACACCATTCGTCTTTATCGGAGCTGGTGGAGGCTCACTGAAGCTACTGCAGAAGTCTGACATTAAAGAAGGTCGTGGTTTTGGCGGTTTCCCTGTAAGTGGACAGTTCCTAGTTTGTAAGAACGAAGATCTGGTCAACGAACACAGTGCTAAGGTCTATGGTAAAGCAGCTGTAGGCGCTCCTCCTATGTCAGTGCCTCACCTAGATACAAGAGTCATTCAGGGGAAGAAGAGTCTCTTGTTTGGACCATACGCAGGATTTTCTCCTAAGTTCCTTAAGCGTGGTTCTATGCTAGATCTACTTTCCACTGTATCGCTCGATAACATCAAGCCGATGATCGCAGCAGGACTCGCTAACATGAGTCTCACAGAATACCTTTATCAGGAAGTAATGAACTCTCATGTTGATAGAATGGACATACTTAGAGAGTTCTTCCCTGACGCTAAAGATGATGAGTGGGAGCTAGTGACCGCTGGTCAGAGAGTTCAGATCATCAAGAAGGATGAGGTAAAAGGTGGTAAGTTGCAGTTTGGCACTGAAGTGGTGGCTTCGGCAAACGGCTCAATGGCAGCTTTGTTAGGAGCTAGTCCTGGAGCATCGACTTCCGTTGCTGTTATCTTAGAGGTCTTAGATCGCTGCTTCACAGAGCAAATGCAGACATCTGACTGGAAAGAAAAGATGAAGAAGATGGTGCAGACCTACGATGTAACTCTTTCGGAGAACAAGGATCTCTATGAAGAAGTGAATCCAAAGGTTAATCAAACTCTAGGCATCCAAGCCTAGAGTTGGTGGTTCGTCTGCAGTTAGCGATCAGCTAGCTCGTAGTTGAACTGGATGGATTGACGTAGAGCCTTCATGAGTTTAATGAGAGGTTCTTTGGTGCAGGCTGCTTCTCTGCATTCACTATCTATGAAGTAGTCTTTACTGATGTTTTTACCGATTTCATCATAGTGTTCCATGATCTTGCCATCTAATAGACCGAGCTGTGAACGATAGTGAGAAATTGCTTTGTTCGCTTTCCCCATGATCTCGTAATTATTCGTAGCGTCATCCTTATAGCTTGTTCTGTTAGAGTAAATACTATCAGATATCTTTTTGAGAATAGCTCTTTGCTTGCTTAGTTCGCCGTCACAAGTGATTTTACTTTCTTTGAGGTTACTGAATTTTTCTTTCAGCCTAGCGATGTTCAGTTCTTCGACATTAATCTCTTCAGCATCAGCATGATTATCGATGAGTGTCTGTAGTTTAAGGATAGTTCCGTCGTAGAGTCTTCGGATATTGTTAGCTACTCGTGAGATGTCGTGCTGTTGAGTTTCTATCTCTTTCACTCTGACAGTTTGCTTAGCTAGCATGTCTTCGAGGTTCAGGTCACCCACGTTGCTTTTACCTTCAAACCGAGTTTTCTTGTTCTGCTTGATGGATTCTACCTTATCTTTGACTTCTTGGATCTTATCAGAAATCTCAGCTCTCTGTTTGAGTAGATTCTTGATATTCCAATAATTAACTTTGTAGAGGTCTAGTTGTTCGGTGTTTTGCCAAACGCTTCGGCCTAAAATATCTTCAGCTTCACGGAGAAGCTGAAGCTCAGTAGCGGCATCATTGAGCCGCTTCTGCTTGTTTAGGAAGCCAAATTTCTTAAGAAATTTGGCGAAGATGAACTGTCTCTTAGTCATGCTAGGTTGCTTGCATTGATTTCTGCAATACGTCAATCACTTTACTGTCTTCAAGTGTAGTAACATTACCTGTGACTTTACCCGTCTTAACGAGTTCCTTGAGTAGTCTGCGCATGATCTTACCAGAGCGAGTCTTAGGTAGGGCAGGGGTGAAGTGGATCGCATCAGGTTTAGCAATAGCTCCGATGACTTTACCAACGTGATTTCTAAGCTCTTTCTTAAGTGCGTCAGTATCTTTAACACCAGTTTTCAGAGTCACGAAGCAGACGATGGATTCACCTTTGATCTCATGTGGTTTACCTACGACAGCGGCTTCAGCTACTGTTTTATGAGAAACCAGTGAACTTTCCACCTCGGCTGTGCCGAGTCTGTGACCAGAGACGTTGAGAACATCATCGAGACGACCTACGATGTAGATATTGCCTTTCTTGTCCTTACGAGCACCATCACCAGCAGTGTAAACACCCGGGTAGTCGCTCCAGTAAGTGTCTTTATAGCGCTTTTTGTCTTTGTAGATATTACGCAACATAGATGGCCATGGCTTGCGGATAACAAGTTTCCCTGGGACGTCTGGCTTACACTCGTTGCCTTCTTCGTCTAGAATTGCCGCATCCACTCCGAAGAATGGTAGTGTGGCTGTTCCAGGCTTAATCGGTGTGCACCCAGGTAGTGGTGAGATCATCACAGCACCAGTTTCTGTCTGCCACCATGTGTCCACGATAGGGCATCTGCCACCACCGATTTTCTCATAATACCAGAGCCATGCAGCTGGGTTGATCGGCTCACCAACGGTGCCTAACAGACGTAGTGATGAGAGATCATGCTTATCCACATGTTCGTCACCAGCCTTGATAAATGCTCGGATCGCTGTCGGTGCAGTGTAGAAGATAGATACGCCGTATTCTTCGATGATACTCCAGAAGCGATTCCACTCTGGGTAGTTCGGAGCACCTTCATACATGATCTGTGTGACGCCATTTAGCAGCGGTCCATAGGTAATGTATGAGTGACCAGTGATCCAGCCCACATCAGCGGTGCACCAGAAGACATCGTCTTCCTTCATGTCGAAAATATATTTGCAGGTAGTGTAAGTGCCGACCATGTATCCACCAGCAGTGTGGAGGATTCCCTTAGGCTTACCAGTAGAACCAGAAGTGTAGAGGATGAAGAGAGGGTGTTCAGCATTGAAGCCCTTTGGCTTGTGAGTTCCTGGCATGTCTGCGATAGCATCATCCCACCACTTATCGCGGCCTTTTTTCATGGTCACATCATTGCCGACTCTTTTCTGAACGATAACAGTTTTGACAGTCTTGTTGCCTTTGAGAGCTTCATCGACGTTAGCTTTGAGAGCAACTGTTCCGCCTCGGCGCCAGCCACCATCACAGGTGATCACAGCTACTGCTTCTGAGTCATCGAGTCTGTCCTTGATAGATTCAGCGGAGAAACCACCGAATACTACTGAGTGCACAGCGCCGATACGTGCACAGGCTAGCATGGCGATCGTTGCCTCAGGAGTCATTGGCATATAGATAATGACATTGTCCTTAGGTTTGATTCCTTCGGCGATTAGAGCATTTGCGAATCTAGATACATCACGGAGAAGCTGGCGGTAAGTGATCACACGCTTGTCTCCTGGCTCACCTTCCCAGATAATAGCAGCCTTGTTACCGCGGCCTTCTTCTACATGGCGGTCCACACAGTTTTCACAGACGTTAAGTTTAGCTCCGCTGAACCACTTGGCATTTGGGGCTTTCCAGTCGAGAACCTTGTCCCACTTCTTTTGCCATTTCAGTTCTTTAGCTTCTCTTGCCCAGAACACATTCGGCTTGTCGATAGACTCAGCGTGCATGCGTTTGTATTGTGCCATGCTTTTAACTCTGGCATTTTTCGAAAATTCTTTGGATGGTTTGAACTCAGTATTTTCGTCTATCTCGATGGCTTTTTTGGCTTTCTTGGGCATGATGAATTTTGATGTTAGGGTGAAAAATAATTTAGTGGAGATAAACTAGCAAAATAAAAGGGCTGAACACAACTACGTTTTCGTAAAAACGTGTCTGTTCAGCCCTAGCTAATTAATCTAACAGATTAACTATCGATATATCTAAAGAGTAGAAGCGTTGTCTAGTCTCGCATAGTTGTTCTTGAGGTCGTCACGATTAATGCCCTTACCTTTATTCATCTTATCGAGCGCGATGAATGATGCTTCCATACCAGCGATGGCAGAGAGGACGTCAGCAGTGTGTCCAGTCTCAGAGATAGTGTGCATGTTACGGATAGGGAATCCAATAGATGTAGCAGCTGCATCGAATCCTGCTAGTGCAGCAGCCATCGCATCAGTGCCTGTGTCTCTACCTGAGAAATCTAACTGATAAGGAATTTCTTCGCCTTGGCATGCCTTCTCGATCAGAGCTACGAGGAAATCACTCGTGATAGAACCGTTCGTTAGAGAGAATCCTTTGCCCATTGTTAGAGAGTTCATCTTCTTAGCTCCTAAGTTCGGAGCAGCATCGTAGTCGTGGTTCACGTCAGCACCGATGAGGATGTCTGGCTTTAGTTCACCAGCGATTGCTGTTGCACCAAATCTGCCAATCTCTTCGTGCGTAGCCATTGTGTAGAGCACACGGATGTTCTTTAGCTGCTTCTTCGCAAAGATACGAACGAGCTCAGCTACTACGAAACAACCGAGTCCGTTATCGAGATAGGCGCCGTAAAATGAGTCTTTTGAGAAGCCTCTGCGGATTGGGCGGTCGAGAATGATCGGGTCACCAGCACGGATACCTAGCTTCTCAATTTGTTCCTTAGGCTTGTCACCTGAGACCTGAAGTTCTAGATAGAGTTCAGTCGGCTTGATGCCTTGGTCGCCAGTGCGCTGCTTAGGATCTGAGAAGTGGATCGCACCGAGAGCTTCGATAGTTCCACCTTCGATGAGTCTATATTTACCAGGATTCTTTGGCTCTTGTGAGAAGAGTTTGACCTCGTGGCCGATGAGTGTGCAGGGGAGGAATGAGTCGCTGTTGACCCAGATCTTACCATCTGCTCCGATGCTGCGGACTTGGAGACGGATCTTGTCAGCATGTCCTACGATCATTACTGAAACGCGATCATCTTCACCTGGGTGAGAGTCGAGCACGATTCCTGCATTGCCTTTAAATTGGTGAATTTCCCAAGACTTAGGTTTGATCTTTTCAAAGAATGGTTTGAGCACTCCGTAAGTCATTGCTGCCTCAAGTCCGATTGGGCTTGGTGCTGCAAGGATTTCCTTCATGAAGTCAAATTGCTTAGCTGGCATGGATTTCTCCCATGCTGGTTTAGTTTTCTTAGTAGCCATAATAATATTGTTTGTCTGTAGTGGTAGTTTTTTACTAGAGCCACCGTGAACCACCGACTATTGGATACAAGAGAAATTTCCTGAAATTGTGAACTTGTTATCTAGAAGGGGAAGCTATGATCTTTGGACTATTGCCCTGACCTTTATTGGCTGAATGCCAATGTCATACCAGCATAGGGAAAGGAGTGAAGCGACGCATCCCTATGTAAAATAGAATGAGTGAAGTTGGCTGAAGGCCAACCTTATACCATTTGAATAGTTATTGGATTGTTTCTCTCTAGATCAGCTTTGCTACAAATTCAAATACTTCAACTCAAACTATTGCTCCAGAATAACTGCGAAGATGGTATTAGTGCTGATTAGAATGATGATACACATTAAGGCTATTATAGAATTACGTTTATATAGCGCTAAGGTTCACTTTCAGCGAACGTGTTATAATCCATGCCAACATAGGGATGCGGCGATGCCTTTCCCTATGCTGATAAAAATTTAGCCTTCAGCTAAACTGTTCAAGACGAGCGGAATGGTGAGAGCTCAGATGTGTATAAAAGTCAAAACTACTACCTCAGAGTCATCACTGCTGGTGCGCTGGTGTTTCCGTAGCGGTCTACTGAGTAAACGGCGATCGCATCTGGTTTGCCGGCTATGTTTGCGCCATTCCCATAGGTCACTTCTACTGAATGCCATTGTGCTTCGTAGCGTGCTTGGATAGCGTATTTTGATGCTCCGGCAGCACGGTTCCACTTGATGTTGATGTAGTTGTTTTTAGTGCTAGCAGAGATCGTTGGTGGTGCTGGGGCTTGAGCCTGCATCCATGTCATTGGTGGGACGAGAGCTGGTGCCACGTAGGCACCTTTTTGGAGTGCTGTAGTGACTCCAGCACGGTTTTGCATCAGAGATTTCATGCTCCAGTGGCAGTGGCCAGCCCAGTTGCTGCCTATCTTGCGGGAGAGGTTGACTTGATTGAGGATTTCACTGGCAGGGCGTCCTGGGTCAGTCTTGGACATGACTCTGTCAGTAGCGATTCCCGGCCAGACTGGGCGCTTAGCCGCAGATCTCTGACTCTGGTCTCTCCACCATGTTAGAAGGTTGGTGTAGGATTGTTTTTTAGGGCTAATGCGCCAGTAAAGCTGAGGTGACATGTAGTCACACCAGCCATTGACTAGCCACTTTCGTGAGTCAGCAGCGAGGTGATCGTAGGCATTGATATTGGCTTCGATGCCACGTGGGTAGCCTGGCTGCCAGATACCGAATGGGCTGATACCTACTCTTAGGTATGGCTTCACCTGCTTGATAGACGTATACATTTGCTTCACGAACGAGTCCACATAGTAGCGACGCTGAGCAGGTGTCTTACCGTCTGGGAAGATCTGTTTTGGCGTTCCGTCTTTGTTTACAAGTGGGTATGGGTAGAAGTAGTCATCGATGTGAATGCCGTCTACATCGTAACGTCTAGCCACGTCTAGCATGACATTGAGCGCACGTTTTCTGGCAAATTCGGATGACGGATCCATCCATTTGTAGTTACGGAAATTTCTGATGAGTGAGCGGTGAGTCTTGGTGATGTGGTTCGATGAAGTTGGTAGACTAGCATTCGGTAGTGCTCTGAATGGATTGAACCAGGCATGGACTTCGATACCTTTTTTATGTGCCTCATTGATGCAATATTCTAGCGGGTCGTAGCCGGGGGATTTACCCATAGTGCCAGAGACCCAGTGACTGAATGGCTCATAGTTAGAGCGGTAAACAGCATCGGCATTGGGGCGGACTTGGAAAATGATCGCGTTGAGTTTGTATTGATCTGCTCTGTCGATCAGCGCACGTAACTCGGCCTTCTGGGTAGCTGCAGGGAGACCCGGCTTGCTCGGCCAGTCGATATTATAAACACAAGCTACCCATGCTCCACGGAACTCACGTGGGAATGCTGGCGGCTTTTCATTACTCCGCACATAGCTCTGCGCTAGGCAGAATGACGATAGTAATAGACTAAAAATAATGTTCCTCAGAAAAGATCTCATTGCGTCTGCAACATAGTCTATCTTTGTAATATGGAAACTTTAAATACAGAAAAGGTGATTTTTAAACTAAACGAACACGTATCGAACTCTAACTACTGAAGGCTCTGAATAGATGGAGCCGGTATGATGGATTTTTCTAACCACGAATCTCCACGAATTTTCACGAATGTTGTGCACGATGAAACTGAGGATGATGGATTTTTTTTGGCCATCGCCGCAGTTGCGGGACTAGCTTCACTAGCGGAAGGCACGGAATAGACGGAACCAGTATGATGAAATAGAACACTTTTTTTAGCAAAGCACCAAGCTTCCGTGTAATTCAGTGTCTTCCGTGGTCAGGCATCCCGCATATGCGGGGTCAAAGCACAAGCACACAACCCAAGCATTCGAGAAAATTCGTGTAGATTCGTGGTGAAAAAAGCAAAGCACCAAGCCTACATTTCCTAAAACGAACTCAGTGATTCAAAAAATCAGAAGCTCTAATCATGCACCACTGGTGTCCCAAATAAGGTGAATCCAGAAGAACGTTCGATCTTGATTGGTAAAATTTTGCCAACCATGCGGTCATGATTTCCGTCGAAGATGACGATCTTGTTTTGGCTAGTGCGGCTGCTGAGTCGGCTAGCATCCTTCTTAGAGCCGCCAGTGCAGAGCACTTCTTGAGTCGTGCCTACTAGAGCATCGTGTTTAGCGATTGCCATCTTGTTGATCATCGCTAGTAGATCTTGGTTTCGCTCTTCCTTCACTGTCTCAGCGATCTGGTCTACCATCTCAGCGGCTGGTGTGTTGCGGCGTTTTGAGTAGCGGAAGATAAAGGCATTATCGAAGCCAATGTCTCGCATCGTCTCCTTCGTCATGAGGTAGTCTTCTTCCGTTTCTCCTGGATAACCTACAATGACATCTGTAGTGATGGCTAGGTCCTTGCGGGCTTGCTTCATCTTGTTACAGATCTCTACGAACTTCTCGTTCTTGTAGGGACGACGCATCAGCTTAAGAATGCGGTCACTGCCACTCTGCATCGGGAAATGGATGTGTGAGCAGAGTTTTGGAAGATAAGTGAACGCATCGATGAGGTCGTCACGATAGCCGATCGGGTGAGGGGAGGTGAAGCGGATACGCTCGATACCCTCGATCTCATGCACCTGCTCTAGCAGCTGGACGAATGGTGATTTTCCATCCACTTTTGGAAATTCTGTTCTGCCGTAAAGATTGACGATTTGTCCGAGCAGAGTGACTTCTACCACTCCACGGTCACGCAGAGTCTTGATTTCATCGATGATGCTCTGGATCGGTCTGCCACGTTCTTTTCCACGTGTGTCAGGGACGATGCAGTAGGAGCAACTCATGTTACAGCCCTGCATGATAGAAACGAAAGTCGAAGGATTGATTGTCTCTGTGACGTGATCTTTAATCGTGTTCTGAGAATCTTTTTCTTCCTCGATATCACAGACTGACTCTCCAATCATGGAGAGCTCCACATCATCCATGCGGCGTTCGAGTCGCTTGGTGAGGATGTCATCCACATATTGGAAAACCTTATGGTATTTCTGAGTGCCCACGACCACATCGAGGTGAGGCACATTATCGAATAATTCATTGCCACGGCTCTGCGCCATACAGCCCATGAAGCCATAGACTACATGTGGTTTACGCACACGGTGCTTACCCATGTGGCCCATTTTTCCAAGCGCCTTTTGTTCTGCTTGATCACGCACTGAGCAAGTATTGACGAGGATAGCATCTGCATCAAACTCATCTTTAGTAAGCGTGTATCCACCTTCTGAAAACATCCGAGCAACCTGCTCAGAATCACGTTCATTCATTTGTCATCCGTAGGTCTTGATAAATACTTTAGGCATAGCGAGTGCGTGATAGTGCGGGATGCCACATAAATCAACGTTAATTTATGGATAGAAAACCGATTCACGATGAACTTTGCTCAGAATAAAACTCAATGTGAATTTCCACCCTGCGTTACTCGGGCTTCTTGGCCTCTGTGGTTTCGAGCGAATAATTTTACTATTTCACCAAGCTGATAGGGGCTTCAATAACACACTCACTATGCTAGCCAATGCGGTATGTGTTAAGATCAATTTACCGTGCCATATTTATTCTTACAGGTTTTTTATCTTTATATTGAGTGATTTTACTGAGTAGAAAATTCTCTAGTCGTTTGTTTTTCATCAGCCGAGCTAAGTCAATTGCTTTTTGTTGAGTGGCTAGGGCTTGTTTGAAATCGCTTGTCTCTGCATAGGAAGCAGCTAATAAATCTAAGGATAAGGGGTGCTGACCTTTGGTTTTTTTTACTAGATCTTCTGCTAGTTTGACTGCTTTCGCTCCATCGCGGAGTGAGGCTTGTGTCGATGTGGCATAAATGCGAGCGAGGTTACTCATGCTATTCATGTCTTCTGGGTGTTGTTTTAGAATAGCTTGGTATAGAGTTCTGGCAGCTCTAGGTTCCCCCATTTTTTCATAAGTGACAGCAGCCTGATGTTGATAGGATGTTACATTAGGCCATTTTTTTATCAAGTTATTGTAGTGTTTGATCGCTTTTTTAAATTGACGACCCCGGTCAAAATATGCGGCAAGACTGAGTTCAAAAAGAGCTTCTGTTGGTGCAAGTTGATGTGCTTTTAAATAATGCTCTGCGGCAGTTATTCGATTGCCTTGACGCTCCAGGACGATTGCGTATTGGAGCTGCGCTTGTGGAAAGTCAGGATTCATTTTGATTGCCTTTTCTAGTATAGTTTGCGCTTCTGGATACTGTTTTAGCGAACTCAGTATGAATGCTGTGTTGATATGAGCTGCGACAAGATTGCTATCGATTGCCAACGCATTTTTATAATACTGAATGGCGGCTTGGCTATTTCCTTTTTCTTGCTGTAGCAGGCCTAAATAAAAATGCGGCTTAGCTGATTTAGGGTAGATTCCTCTGATGCGCTCGAAGTGGGTGATCGCTTCATTTGTTCGTTTATTTTTTACTAAGTAATCACCAAAGCTTAGATCGAAATCTCGTCTGCTGTGTGCAGCGATTAGAGGCTTTTGTTGTTCAAAGTAATCATAACTACTGTTTAAGTAACCTGCATCTAACAATAAACTCGATACATTAACATAGGAGAAGGTTGTGGCTTCTCTTTCATACCATTTGCCCTTAAAGGGGAGTATGGCATCACGTAGTTTAGTGTTTTCCAAAGAGGCTAACTTTAGGTCTGCTAAAATTGTTTCGCTTGTTGCTCCACCTTTGTAAATAGCTACTAGCTCTCCTTTAGAGTCGAGTAACAATAGAAGGGGCACTGGGAGAGGGCGATGTTTTCCTAGTAGAGCATTGTTTACTATCTGAATTGTTTCGATCATTTGTTGACTGGCATGGCCAACAGGAAAGGGTGGTTTAACTTCGTTAATGTAGTTTTCGGCAGCTTGTCGTCCACCAGAGAGAGTGTCTGTTGCTAGAGCGATAACACCTAGTCCTTCTTTTTGGTAGTTTGAGTAGTGTTTAGTAATTTCTTTGATCTCTTCTTGGCACAATGGGCAACTACTGCTGAATATTTTTATTAGAGTGCCTTTCTGGTTTGCGAGTGGCTTAAGTTGTTTCTTGTCTCCCTTTAATGTTTCATAGTCGAGCCTAGGTAAACTGATTCTTGCACTAAGAATAATCCGTTCTTTTCCTGACTTCTTAGGCAGGATAACTGGCGTTTCAGATATGCTTGGAGCAGGAGTAGAGTGAGTGAGTAACTGCGCCTTCCCATGATTTTGGACCAGCAGGTTACGTTTACCTGAAATGACTCCAGAGAACGTTTCTTTCTCTCCGCCTGGCCATTTAACGGAAACGGAAACGATACTTGATTCATTACCGAAGGGGATAGTAAGGACTTTAGAGTTCTGGCTCAAGAAACCTTCACCAGCACGCAATGTCCTGATTATAGTTGGAGTGTTTTTGTCTTTGAAGTTTAAAGTAACTTGGGCTCCTATCGCATCACGGTTGGAGCTAGTGCCTCGAAGGCTTAAAGCTACCCAGTTGTTGTTGCTAGTTGAGTTATTTCTAAGGACTCTGATGCGGGGGGCTGTGCGGTTGGCAACGATCATGTCTAGGTTTCCATCTCGATCCCAATCTGCTACTGCGACGGTTCGAGCATCATCGATGAAATCTACTCCAGACATAGCAGATGCTGTGGCAAATCGTTTCTCTCCAGTATTGAGGAAAAAGCAATTACGTTCTCTACCGCTCCAGGCTTCACCTTTAATCACTCTATTATTTGCTTCTTGAATAGCGGTAAGGTAGGCGGCTTGCACATCTTGAGATGATTGGTTCTCGATTGCTGATTCTGGTGTGAGCGACACGACCTGTCGCCAAAAGAAACTTCAGAGATCTGGAGCACTTTTCTCAGAGCTTACGAAGCCATTTGGGACATAGATGTCTTCCCATCCATCACCATTGGCATCAATAAATCTAGCACCCCAAGACCAGCGACCTTGACGAGTTCCGGAGCTATAGACTTGGTTCTCGAATGTCCCATCTTCTTTCTGGATGTAGAGAACATTTCCTTGTGAGGTAAATTGAAGTGATTTACGTGAGTTACTAGTAGCATGTGGCATGAATTGCTTTTGGAATGCGATACGGTTGCCTGCGGCGGAGAACATGTTTGAGACATAGAGGTCTGGTCTACCATCTCGATTAGCATCTCCCCAGGCTACACCCATGCTGAAAGATGAGGTTTCTAGGCCTAGCTCCTTTGTTACATTGGTGAATACTCCTTTGTCACTGTCGTTTCTGTAGAGACAGTTTTTGCCAAAATCATTAGCAACAAACAGATCGCTGTCACCATCTTGATCATAGTCTTCCCAGCTGGCAGAATAAGAAAACCGGCTGTTATCTTGATTGAGACCTACTTCTTGAGTCACATCACGGAATTTCCAGTCTCCTTGATTGAGCAATAGAATGTTTTGGCCACCATTGTTGGCATCAAAGTAAGGAATAGGTGAGGCGATTGAGGTTCCATGATCACCTACTTTATAATATCTCGTAATGTAGAAATCAATTTTACTATCATTGTTGTAGTCTGTAGCTGCCATGGTGTATCCTTGACCGGCATGTTTGATGCTATTTACATGTTTGAATTTTTCTCCACCCAGGTTCTCGAACAAGACGAAAGCTTCCTTAGTCTGAAGGGCGACGTCTTGATCGCCATCGTTATCAATATCTAGAATGAGTGCTGATCCTGATTCATTGAGAGCTGCTAAGTCTGAGTCCAGAGAGCCTTCTCGCACTGTTCCGTCTGGGTTCTGATAGAATACCCGGTTAGGGAGACCTCCTGGCTGGCAAAGGTAAATGTCATCGAGACCATCGTTATTTAGATCTCCAACAGCCAGTCCATTAAAACCAAAATAATTGCGAATGAATGATCGTTCTAAACGCCCTTGCCAATCAGTCTGGGATAACGTCAGCTGCTCTTTCCATGCAGAAGTCTTCCCGAAAACAGTTTGCGAAACATCTGTGAAGAGTCGCTTTGCTGCGGTTATTTCCTCATAACTTTGCAACCATATTTTGCTGATTTTTGCCTTTCCTTCAACTTTCACCCATTCAATTTTCCAATCGGAATGTATTGTTTTGATCGAGTGTTTACTGATGTATGAAGTCTCGAGAAATTGTCTGGTGAGGTATACGTTTGGCTTATCGTTGTTCTTTTCTACCTTATAGAGTTTCCATGTAAACCGAGTAGTCGCCTCTGTTAGCTTAGTTTGGCTGATCCAAGTTTGGATGTTTTTTACTGGATCAGGTGAGAGTGTGCCATCTATTTTTTGTGTTCGAGCTACAGTGATTCCTTTTTTCTTCATCACAGTTTGGAGATGAGTCGGAGCTAGCAATGTGGACTGCGCATTTTCTGTGAAATAGAGTTTAAGTTTATGAGTAGGGATTTCTTTTTCCTTTAATTGAGTAGTTATCTCTTTGAGAGTGGTTTTTGCCAGTGCGCCAAATTGTTCCGTATCCCATTCAGTGGCTGCAGTGGCTGCTGAGTCCTCTTCAATGACTCTGCTTTGTTGCGTTTTAGTAGTTAATTCCTCAGCAGTAACGTTATATGCTGATAGAGCTAAAAAAAGTATGGATAGATTTTTTAAGGTATTATTAAAGAGCATAGAGATGAGGATCTTTATTAGATGAAAAAAAACGAGGGTCAGCCTTTTGGGCTGCCCTCGTAGAGACTAATGTATTTTAGATTTATTGCAACCGTTCCGCTTACTTACGACGACGCAGGATCAAAGCCAATCCACCAAGGCCTAATAGAGCCGTTGATGATGGTTCTGGAACACTATCAAAAGTGATCGCGTTAATATGAAGCTGAGTGCGAGACCCAGTGCCTGTATCACCATTGTTCGTTGCATAAATTCTGATCTTATCTCCTGCTACAGCACCTGTTACGTTGAAAAAGTAGTGATCTGCAGATTCGAACGTGCCTTCTCCGCCAGCAGCTTGGCTAACATCACCTTGGCTAACATTAGCAGAGTTTAGGTGATCCACACGAAGGTCTGTTGGCGTAAACACACCACCTAGATCACTGCCGTCTACAGTGAGACCGATGCTAATCGTGTCAGGTGTAGAAGCTCCAAGAGTGAATTCAAAAAACTGAACTTCATTTCCTGCTGCTCCACCTTCCAGCTCAAATACTCCTAGTTGACCTGTGCCTGCTGCTGAATTTGTGACAGTGTCATATCCCCATCCACCAGCACTTGAGACACCCGCATTTTGAGTTACAGAAGATACATACCCAGGTGTCGAGCTGACCATGTTGTTGTCCCATGCCAGTCCGTTAACACCAGTTGTGCCTCCAAATTGAGCGAAGTAGTAACCATCGGTTCCGAGAGCGCCATCTCCATCAGCGTCACCTGTAGTGGCTCCAGTGGTGTAGTCGTATGTGCTACCTCCTGTATTGGTGACTGCGCCAGTATATGATGTCGCTGCTTGTGCGGTATAAATGAGAGCGAAAGTCGCTGCCGCAATCGTTGTAATAGATTTTAGTTTCATATTGTGTTTTTTATTTTTGTTTTCAATCAAATCGATTGATCCATTTTATAGCCTTTACGCAATGACTTGGCCAATAAGATGTGCTTTTTGGAGTGGTGAATGTGGAAAAAAGACAAAGAATTGAGCTAGTTATAAAGACAACCTAGAGCCAAGCAGCACAGCTCTACTCGGATTAGGTGGACTAGCTCTGATCCTACGCCGTCGCAACTAAGCTATATATCTACCAACTAAAATCTATTGGACAACGCTTCGTGACTGAGTTCACGGAGCTTTTTTATGTATCTTTGATATTTGCAATGTCTACAGCAATTACTCCAACGGTTTCTAGTTGTTAGTTCCGGGATTGAAATGAAGTTTTTTTGTTAATTGGATGAAGGGTGATATTGAGACCACCTAGAAATGTCCTCTGTGAATTCAAATCTAGTTGTGATATTTATAAAGCTGGATTTGACTTTATAAGTGCCAGCATACCCAAGATCTGTAGTCTTATTGTGTGAGGCATGGAAGAAATCATACTTTTCCGAGGAACCCATATACCATAAATATGTGGGAAAACTGTTAGCTAAGTTTTGAATATTAACTAACTCTGCTTGAGTTATCTCTTCTATTTTATCATTATTATTAAAGTAGATAGTAGTGTAAATAGTTATTAAAAGTAGGCAAGTTGAGTAGGCTAATATCTTACGAGTCGCCATATTTATGGTTTATTTAGTTTCAATTCGAGGTTTATGTAGTTTCTGCTAAAAGGATTATTTTAGAATCAACCGTTAAAAAATAGATATTCTTATGCGACAAGTCTGCTTGCCTTAAAATGACTACAAGCCACCCCATCTTGTCCGAGAGTTTAGGGTGCCTAGAGTTGAGAGGGACGTCTGGATTGACATTACCTTTAGGATAAACCTCACTCAGTTTTCCATATGAAGCTTTAATTATAAAAGATGTTTCTTTGCTCTTTGGTTTCCGTTTGTTGTGTTCCGCTAATACGCTTTTACAAGCGTCTAGGATTTGGATTTTAGGATTTTCGATGATCTGAGGTATCCCATAAATAAATTGAGATGAAAGTATGAAGCTGAGTCCTATGAGTATGGATTTTATTGGTTTCATTTTAGCAGGACGTCCTAGCATAGCCTCGCCTGATGTGGGGGAGAAATTAGACTAAGGTGTTGAGGTTCTAGTTAGGTTAAAAGCTAGCAGACCTGCCCCGTGTGTGTGGCAAATGTAGCTGGATCACTGGCTCTATTTTTTCGTTAAGGAGGGGCTTTTCCATACGCCGTTTATTGATTGATTCTTTCACAATGAACTAGATTTTGTTCAGGAAAAGGGTCACATCTATTTGATTCGTCCCAACGAGTGCGCCAAAGCTCAAAAACTCTCTTTTTTGATTGTGAATTCATCTATTTTTTAGCAGAGCGTTAAAGGTCAGGCAAGGCACGAAGTGCTGTTGTTTGCACCGCCTTGTTCTGCTGTATTCTTGACCTCAAAATAGTTTCCACCCTTCAGCTTGTGGTCGTCCGTGTTCCAGTGAATTTTTTTATCCATTTTTTGTAAGAGAGGGATATGCTTTGAGCAGTGTATATACGCTTCTTCAACGCTTACACAAACCCAGTGCTCAGCTAAGGGGTCATTCACGCCCTCTGGATTATCAACAATTTGAACCTGGCCATTGATATGTAAGCCGATAGTTGAATTCAAAAAGTCTACAAGCAGTATGCCTATATGCGGGTTCTCTGCAATGTTTCCTAAACTGGCGTAAACTCCATTTCCTCTGTATTCGGGGTATAATAAAGTTTTTTCATTGATAACAGAAATGAAACCTTTCTTTCCTACGCGAATAGAATTATCACAGTTCCCCTCCTTATCAGAGGTCGCAATGAACATAAATTCTTGATTAGAGATGAACTTAATCATCATTTCGTTGAGATGATCGATTTGCTGCTTGTCATAGAACTTCTTAGCTCGCTCTGCAGTGCCATAATCTTCTTGTAGTTGTTTCTCTTGGCTCATCTTATTTTATTGTAGAGATTCTATGGCTGAAGCTCATTGTGAGCCATGCCTTGGTTAAAGGGTATGATGAGCTTAGGGCTTCCGTGGGCTATCTCTCTGACATAAAGATAATACCTAAACTCATCATGAAAAAAACATACTACATCGGGCTAGACGTGCACAAGGACACAGTTGCTATCGCATCTATTAAATCAGGTTCTCGCTCAGAGGCTATCTACCACAGCACCTGTGGAGGTAGCAACGCAGCAGTGGAGCGGGCACTTCGCAAGCTGGCAAAACAATTAGGAGTAAAACTCCAAGAGCCACACTGCACGGATTTTCACGAATAGGGTTGGGGGCTTTGAAATAGGACTTATGTGGCTAATAGGACTTATGCTTTGGTGGATGAAGCCTAAAAAGATGGGTTTAATCGACGATCACCGCAGTTGCTGGACTAGTTGCTTGAGTGGAAAGTAGGGAGTTGACGGATCTGGGTTTAAGGCTTGGGTTTAAGGGGGGGCTTGAGCAGGATGACTGTTGCTGACTCTGGCTCTTTAAATCACTGGAAAGTGATATGGAGAATGGTGTAATAGTTTTTTGTTACACTGGTCTTATGAGATTACTGCTTTAGAGGGTTCTTACGTTCTACGAGTCTGAACATGATCTCGTGAGCTCCGATGTAGTTTGTTTCTATCAGAGTTTTGTTCCACACTTCAATGAGTTCTGAGTTCTTGAAGATGAGGTAGGCTTTTAGTATCCAGATGAGGCCTTCTTGTTTGTTGCCTAGGTCAAATTCTTGAAGTGCGTGAGCATAATAGTGATAGGGATGATCATCCATATAGCTATAGCGCTTCATTAATTGCTGCCTTGTCTCATTGTATTTAACTGGGTCGAGTTTGGCTAATTTATTGATAGCAATGAGGTATTTGAAATCGAGCAATGGCAGGTGATCATTTCCTTTGCTGTCGAGTAGAGCGTTGACAAACTCAATGTGTTTTACCGTCTCAGCATGTCTGCCAGCAAAGAAGTTAATCTCGACCAGATTCATGAGAGAAGGGAGGTGGTGAGGATTAATTTTTAATACCTCATTGTAATAGCCTATGGCGGCATCTACATCTTGGATTTGGGCGCTACATATGCCTTCAAGCCAGATTAGTTCGATGTCATCCTTGAAAATATTACGAGCATCGCTGATGGCGATCATGCAGCTGAAAAATTTCTGCTTACTACTAGCCTGAGATGCCTTCATTTTGAATTTAACGAATTCAATTCTTTCGGCTTTTGGTAATGCTTGGAACTGGTTTTGCAGGCCAAGTATTTTGTTCTTTATAGCGGGGGCTTGACTTAAGGCTAAGCCACTAAAAGAAAACAAGATCAAGGCAACAATTTTAGTAAAATGTTTCATGATCTTGTAATGGATGAGTTTAGAGCTTTCCTGAGGAAGGCTCACTCAAAGTTAGTTAGAAAGATTAATCTTTTCTCTTGCGGCGCATAGCGAGGCCGAGAGCAGCTACTGCGGAGAGTAGTGTTGTGCTTGGCTCAGGGATTGTGTTGGTAGTGAAGTCATCGTAAGTAGTTCCAGAAGAAGCCACTGTAGTAGCGTCATCTACATGGATACCTAGACCAACTCCAACATTTGCTAAGTTGAGAGAAGTGGACACACCATTGATACTAGAGTTATGGAAGTTGCTGTTTACTTCTAATGTAGGGTTGAAGATAGAAGATCCAACTTGGTATCCGCCTTTCCACTGATCAACGTCGATAGCTATGTCTAGGTTACCATTGTTGTTGGTGTAGGTAAGGTTGAATTCATACCAATAACGATCAGTTGTTGTGCTAGAACCGATACGTTGGTGAGTGAGGTCTGATCCAGTCATTGTGGAATTAGAGCTGATGCTTGTTCCGCTACCACCGATGAGTTGGTATTCTAGGTCGTGAGTTTGGTTAGAGAAATCAAATTGTCCAGCAGCCTTGCTCCATGCGTTCTCAATACCTGCGAGGTAGAGGTAATTACTGTCTGCGCCGAATACAGCAGAGGTGGAGTCTACGATACCAATTTGGAAGACCTCGTTTGTTCCGCCAGAGTTAGGCACTGCTAAGCGACCGTCTTGAAAGTTTCCAGATTGCCAGAATGTTCTTACTGTTAGAGAATCTCCGTGGTTGCTGATGTTAACAAATCCATTTTGTGATACTGAAGTAGAGTGGTAACGAGAGCTGTTTTTAGATATGGCAAATTCAAAGTTCTAAAGAATAATTTCTAACAGAATACTTCATTTCTTTAAGCTGCAAATTTTGTTTCTAGTTC
>CAKZNV010000108.1 GCA_937132085.1 uncultured Rubritalea sp.
TATAGATAGTAAGGGATTATTATGGAATTATTGCTCATGTTTTTGGTGCTTTGTGGCATCGTTTACGGAGTCTTCAGCGTTTTGTTTGGAGGCTCTAAGTCTTCTGCTGCACGTAAAGTGCTAGGAGACTCTACTGGAGCAAAGTCCCTATTACTCGGAATCTTCCGACCTAATGCTGTCACTCGTAGAAAAGGAGCAAAATTCCTCTCCGACAAAGAGATAAAGAAACAGCTCAGCCCTCGCAATAGCGGGCTCCTCATTGATGGCGACAAACTTCGTCTAACACCTCAAAGCTCCTTCACTCACTGCATGGTCGTAGCACCAACAGGAGCGGGTAAATCAACTCGTTACGTGCTACCTAACCTCCTCACTCTAGACAACTGTAGTTTTATTGTCACCGACCCAAGTGGGGAACTCCACGAAAAATCCGCAGCCGCTCTTCGTGCTAAGGGATTCGAAATTTTAGTCGTGGAGCCATCTTCACCCTCCACCTCACTCTGCTACAACCCTCTCGCAGGGATTCAGTCCTACAACGATATCACTGAAATCTCAAAGACTCTCGTGAGATCCTCTATTGAAGGAGAAATGAAAGCTGGCGACTCCTTTTGGTATGACGGAGCAGCCGACCTCCTCAGCGTCCTAATACGTTGCCTTATCAGTGCTGGTGATGAATACCTTAATCTCGGCAACCTTCTATATCTCCTCCAAAACTTCGAGGGCGACGGACGTGGTCTTGTCCACTTCTTAGAAAAACATGCCGACGAAGCAGCGTTGAACCAGTTCAAAGGAATCATCACAGGAAACTCAAATGTGGTGCAAAGTTTTGTCAGCACCGCCCTAACCTCTCTATCACTTCTCAACAATCCAGACCTAGCTAATCTTATGAGCACCAACGAAGTTGACTTCTCTCAGCTTCGCAAAAAGAAGACAGCTCTCTTCTTCATTATTCCTTCTGAGAAAATTAAGAGCTACAGCTTCATCATGAACCTGCTCTACAAAGACTTCTTCGGAGCCATGCTGAGCACGACTCCAGATCAGGCGAGAGAAAAACGCGAGAAGTATCTTCCCGTTTACGCACTCATGGACGAGTTCGGACACAGCCGTATTCCTGATTTTGAGGTGATCTGCACCACTATTCGGAAATACCAAGTGAGTCTTTCCATCATTATTCAGAACTTTAGCCAGCTAGAAACCAACTACGGAGAAGCCCAAGCAAAAACCATCATCGAGGGTGGTATGCAATCTCGTATTTTCTATCCTGGCCTCCCATACGATACAGCTCTTGCAGTAGAGCATATTCTTGGAAAAGAAGTCATCGAAGAGGTGCGTTGGAACGGTGAAGTTTCATCTTCAGAAAGAAACCTCATGAATGCGGATAGAATCCGCACGCTTCCTGACGACAACGCCATTTTCCTCAACTTCAACAAGGAGGCTATGCTCATCGATACCATCCCTAGCTATGGTAATAAACGCTTCCAGAGTCAGCTGAAGAAAAAGAATAAATCCTCTAGAATTTCTCGCACCGTCCCTCCATTTCAAAGAGTATCACTTAGCTGATCCTCTCCGACTGTATCTATTAAATGCCTATCTTCGAACTACTCGCCCAGCACCAAGGCCCACTAGACCTCAACCCCGTCTCAGTGATCATTTTCGTGGCGTTCGGAGGCTTTATGGGCTACATCTTCCGCAGTATTCCTGGCATCCGATGGGTTGCCGCTGCCTCGTGGCTGTATGTGGCCATCAACAGCCCGATTCTCACAGCATGGTGGACTGGCTTCTTTTGGATGGCTTGGAGCTTCGCTATCGTCTTTGCTCTCCGATGGAAAAATAGATTCCTCGAAGCGGCCTCCTTTGACCTCTCTCTACCCAGCCCCTCAGGTTCGGTCTGGGCGTATCGCTTTCGAGTTCTTTTTAGAGGTCTCTGGAGAGTCATCAAGTGGATCACCGTAACTCTCTGGAGGTTCACCTGTGAAGCAACCTACTTCATCCTGATCACTCTCCCTGTCAACCTGATGCGACTTTCGTTCTGGCTATGCAGGACGATTCCCAAGCTCCGCACTCTCTCAGGCTGGTGGTATCTCCTCAAGGGCATACTCCTCTGGCTGTGGTATCTCATCCCTTGGCAAGTTCGCTCTGAGTGGGATCGACTTTGGAAAAACAAGTCGGTCGAAGAGTCCTTCCAAGAGGAAATGGCAAAGGTCTATCAGAAGGAAAAAGAGAAACAGCGAAAACGCCAAGAGAGAGAACTTCGTAGCTCATTCCGTAGGTTCAAAAAATTCGTTAAAGGAGCTGCAAGAGCAGGTGTTGATCCAGAGGAATACGCCCGAGCACAACAAGAAGAGCAAAGACAACAGCAGCAGTCGGCCTCCCAATCTTCTCAATCGAGCCAGTCCTCTGATAACTTCAGAGAACGCCATCGCCAACAAACTCAATCAGAAAAGCAACAACGTGAAAGTGCGAGGAGTAGCCAATCACAGCAACAGCAAAGCTCTTCCCAATCTCAACAACAGTCTACGTCCTCGTCACAATCTAGCCGCTCATCCTATCAGGCTCCACCTAAAGACAAACCAAAGCCAGCACCTAAGCCTCAGCCTAAGAAAATCACCCCACTGGACAAAGAGTTTTACGATGAAAACAAAGAAGCGTTTGTCTCTGCTGGCTGGCTCTATTCTCCGAGTGAAGAACGCTTCAAGAAATATGATCAGACTAAGCTCAAATCTGAAGCTTTCAAGATCCTCGATATTCCAAGCGACTCAGACACTAAGGTGATCAAGAAAGCAAAACGTGACCTCTCGAAGCAATATCTTAAATTCACTTACCCAATTCATCCACCTGTTGTAAATGACAGAGCCAATCAAGTCATGGCAGTCGTCAATCACGCTTCTGACATGTTACTCAAATAACCGCCCTATAATATCATGCCATACTCAAGAAACAAAAGAATCGCTCTCCTCATCGACAAATAAAAAATAACACTTCATGCCTAATATTACAGAAAGACGAATAGCTCTCATTATTGATAGTCAGGATATGCCAATATCCCACTTACGCCCCCTGCCAGAGATCCTCACAAAATTTGGAACGCTGGTGAAAAAGTTTGCCATTGGTGAGTGGGGGACACCCCAGACCAGGCATCATGAAGACTACGCTAAGATGTTAGACGTCGAGCTTCTCGAACTTAAGAAATTTGATTGGTTAGAATTTGATAACGGCTTCAAGTTCGATGATCTCACCTTCCAAAGAAAAACACTTTGTGTGATCGCCCTGTTAACCACCCACGGCACCTCTAATATTTTATGTGATGATTTCGCCATTGTTTGCTCTGACCCAGACATTATCCCACTACTCAACTCGCTCCGCGTCAAAGGCCACAAAGTGTATCTTTTCTGTCGAAAAAAGAATCTCGAAGATTTCATTGGTTACGCCACAGAAGTAGCTTACCTTCGTGAATAAAGCCAACCTGTTCTAGCTCAGTGAAAAAATTGCCTTCTGCTCGCATTTAAGGTATTCTACCAAGCATGGCTGAAGAACAGGGATATGAATCAAAGCGTGAATACGACAAGGATGTCGAGCGTATTCCAGACTTCGTCAAAATGTTCTGGACGCATTCTCACTATGAAGAGCACAAACGCCGTAAAGAGATGCCCAAAGAAGCCAGAGAGAAGGAATATGAGAAGACCGATCCCCCTGAGCCACACCCGTTCGACAAAATCGAACAATTCTTTGAGACTTACACGGAGCAACGTAAGCCTCGCATGAGACGAAAACGCTAATTGCCCCCTACTCCATCACGCTAGAGGATCTCACTTCTTGAAAATTGATACTACGCTCCACCTTCATATCTGGCACTTGTTCTGAATACTCAACAAGATCCACGATATTGAAAGTTCCCCAGTGTGGATACTCGCTATTGATGAACCCAAAGAACTCACCCGTAGCTCTATCAAAATGGCAGACATACCACTGAACATGCGAACGTATGCAGAAGAATTTTGTAATGAAGAGAGGATCTACTTCATCAGTTCGGAAATCTAAAGAGTCAAACCTTTCAAGTAATTCAGACGTTAAGAGCTGATGACCAAGGTCATCATCCTCCAAAATCTTCTTTATAGATTCAGAAACACTCGCGTTCAAGTTACTCGCTGAATTTCTTAACTCGATAACACCTTCCTCCTGCGGAGTATGCTTCATAAGTTTCGTTAATGCTACTACGTCAATCATACTGATCTATACGCAGAAGCAACTCACCTCGTCCGAAGCTCTTTTCAGTTTGTTGGGGAGACCGTGAAGAAATCAGCCTTCGTTTCACTCCAGCACATTTCATCACCGTCTCATTTCATTCAAGGTAGACACACTCAAAGAACGCGTCAGCTATCTCATCCGCTCCGTTTCCACTACACGAGATTTCCCTAGCCTCCTCGAATTCTTCAAGTGAGTCTCAGTTTCACTCTCCGTTGTCGAGCGAGGATTTTCTGGCTTACTTGGGCGACCAGAGAAAAATCACCTTCTATCACGTATACTTGTGAGCTTCCTTCAACAAATCTTCGAAACTCTCACTCATCCGCTCCTCAATGGCTCGATACAGCGACTTATCCAACTTCGTCAAATGAGTCTTCTTCGTGTTTACAGGCATCCCTCGAAGCCCACAAATAACATCATCGCGGTTGCGGTAGAACACCCATGAAACATCTTCCTCCGTCAGCCCTATGGCTCTCGCCATTTTAGGAAGTCCTCCATATCGAGCGTCGATCAGCTTCTTATTATCCGTGTAAACTATTTTGAGCTTTCGAACTCGCTCTCGCCCATCGTATGCAACCGCCTCTTTAATCAAAGTTGCCACCTTCTCGACCTCTGAGTCCCTGTATTTAATGCTCTTCCCAAACTTCTCTCTACTAATCCCTAACTCAGCCAAAGCCTCCCTCACACTACCAAACATCCTTTTAGCACTCAGCATAACATCAGTAGGCATTCTCTGTCCTGCGGGCAGATTTCTCAAAGCATCGTCCAAACTCTCTCTAGTCCAAACCCTATAACGCGACACCTCTCTCACTTGCTCAGGATCAAAACCAGATCGTTTAAGAGCCTTATCCCATGAACCAAAATAGTCCATTGCCTTAGCATGAACGCATGGGTCATAGTTTTCAAAAGCCATCGAATTCACTGCTTCGATACGCCCCCACTCCATAATCCGATCAATCACATATTCTGGAGAATAGGCTTTCTCCCAATGAGGCAGCCTGAGGTGTTCCTCGCGTATCAATCGATTTGACTCACTCATCAACTCACCTCCAAATTCCTCAAGATACTCAGCCGTTGTAACATGGTGTGTTCTCAAATGAGTAGCCAAGGTCATAAACCGCTTCATACATATGGCACACACCACATATTCCTCTAATTCGTGTTCAATTTCGTATGGATCAAACCCCAACTCCAACAAACTACGATACCACCCTACAGGCTTCTTGCCCTTATAACATTCATCTAGCACCTGAGGACACTCCCTCTTCATGGCACTAATATTCAAGCCCAAGCCTTTCTTGAACCGCTCTAAAACTTTCTGCCGACTTCTCTGTTTCATACCTGATAGTCCCACTTTAACACAACTTCAGGACATTGGAGAGAGTTTGCCATTTCTTTATTCTGATTACAATAGATCTATTGTCCCACTAACTCTCTTGTTATGAAAACTCCCGACTTCGCTGGCTACCTCGAACCACTCGCACGACGTAAATCCTCAAACATTGAAGTCTTCAAAGACTTCTCTCGCATGGGAGCCTGTGCTCTTGCCGCCTGAACACGTGAACCCGAGTATTTAGAGATCGCCAAACGCTACAATAAAGAAGAACTCCAAGAGATTTGCAAAGCCTTTGGCTCACTCATCGGTCAAATGGAGGATGATCCCTTCGAGGATTTATTGGGCTCCTACTACCAAGACGCTGCTTCAAAATCGACTCGTGACAATCGCGGTGAATTCTTCACCCCGCCCTGCATATCCGAACTTATGGCAAAAATTGGCTTCAACGCCGAGAAGGTCATCGCAGAAGGAAAACCCATCTCAGTCAGTGAGCCCACATGCTGATCTTGAGGTATGGTGCTTCAAATCGCCAAACAGCTATCGCCCGTGGTCACCTGAAAAAAGGAAAGTCATGTCGACCTTCTACGAGCGACCATGCAAGACATCTCACCTATCGCCGTCGACATGAGCTACATCAACACCACCGCATGGGGCATTCCTGCTCACCTCATCCACGGTAACACCCTCAGCATGGAGGTCTGGAACCAGTGGAGCAACCCACACTGGCATCGAGTCGGTGAAACCACCCGACTCAGAACCAAACAAATTCTCAATTTCCTCAAAGACCCTGGCACCAACCATACCCAACAAGAAGTCGTCAGCATCGGGGTCGATCCTCAAGAGATCAAAAAGAAGGAAACAGAAAGTGGCCAATTCGAGTTTGATTTATAATTTTTCCTCCAGCTTCGGACAAAGCCACCTCACGACACGTATAGCCCTACATGGACAAACTATGGGATTGGATAAAACGAGCAGAGAAGCAACTTGATGATCAAACAAACGAACCTGAATACTCAGATTGCTTCACCGAGGGATATTCCCAAGGATGGAAAGAAGGTAGAGAATTCGGAGAACTCAGTGCTTACGAATCATTGTCTGAAATCATAGAGGAAAAGCATAGAGACCAGCTCCATCGTCTCAACAAGAACCAAAGGGGAAGATAAATGCCCGTTTCCATCACGCCTTCAGAATGTTTGACAAAAATCCCCCCTCCATGCTTTGCTAGATCATGAGTTTTGACTTGGAAAATTTACGCGAGATGGAAAAGAAGGCTGAAGAGCTTAAAGCCGAAGTCAAAGCTTTAGAAAAACAAAAATCTGAACTCTCCAACTCTGAGCAACGAGCACTCGAAAAAGAAAAATACGAGCTTCTTCTCGAAGAAAAACGTCAACTCAAGATAAGAAAAAAAGAGGAGCGAAAAGCCCTCAAGGAGAGAAGAAAAGGACACCTCCGTAACGAAGATCCAGAACCTTCCTTTTTCGCCAAAGACTCTACAGGACGAAATGGTATCCACAAATTAGGCTCGTTCACATGGAAAGCCGTATTTGCAGCTATGATAGCAACTGTCATTTCTCTACCTATCATGACGGCTCTTTGGCACGAACACCCCAACAAAGAGCAAATCCAATACGCTAGGCGAGCACTAGTTCTGCTTGTCTCATTCTATTTTGGGACGAGAGCATGGAAGTCAGACAACAAAGCATCCCTAGAAACACAGTTAATGCTAGGCATTGGAGCCATCGTCACCTTAACCCTCTTACTACTATCAGAAATCAAATATATGAAAGCTGGCGAACCCTCGCCACTTTTTTCAACCTCAGAAGAACTAAAGAAAAATAGGCAAGACAAACCGAGCCAAGACTAACTTCCTCACCTTGCAACTCAGCCCATTTCCCATAGAATAGAACTGCACACGGAGGTAGGAAGCTCTGGTGGGAACCAACTTCTGAGCGTCGTTGTGTGGGCTATACGGAGAAGAGCCAAAATTCTTCCCCATAGACAACGGAAGCACGTCTGATCACCGTATCAGACGTGCTTCTTCTTTTAGTAGTTATCTATTTAGTGAGACCAGTTAAGAAACTAGCTGCATCACTTTCTTCAGCCTTCTCCTGCTCAGGCAAGAGATCCCACATACCACCCATTACCCCACGCACATCATCATACCTTTCCTGCTGGATGTATTGCCTACCAGCATCTATTAAACGAGCACCTTCAGCTTGATTTGAGAACTGGGAGCGTCGATTGACCAAGTTGTCAAAGAGTGCCACAATGAACTTAGGTGACTTCATAAAGATCTGAGACTTGAGAGCCCCGAGTTTATCAATTGCATCAGCTATCTTCTTAGGGTTTTTTGACTCCAAAAATAGAGGCTCATTTTTAATAACCTCTTGGAGCTTCCTTTGATCTTGAACACTTCCGCTTTCGTTGACGACTCCAATAGCCAGTTCCTTAGCTTCGTTATATTCTCTAACTAAGGAAGTCATTTTCTTGTCCTTGGTTAGATCGTAAATGTCCTGAGCTATTTTTCTTTTCTGATCATCATACTTGAACTTATCGTCAGTAACATCATCGACCGTCATCAACATAATAGAACCTTGAAGTTCATTAAGTTTCGGCTCTATTTTGCGTAACAATTCTAACAATCTAAGCTCTTCATTCTCCTCAGCATCATTAATCTCTCGTTCTAGTTCGGACTGTAGGTTTTGAACCTCTTGCACTAAGGTGTCACTTGCTACCTGTCTTTTCTCTTGCTCAAAAATCTTAGCGTATTCAGGCCCACTAGGATTCACAAACGCTTTGATTGTGAGCTTCCGTGATTCATCCATTTCAATCACAAGATCAATTTCTGTTCCCTTATAAATGTCCCGTTCTATCTCCTTGCCTGACACACAAAGATAACCAATTGTCTTATTTGCACTAAAGTAATTCTCATGAGCACCCTCTACGATCATGATTCGAAGTTGATCATCTGTCCCTTTTGATATCTGTCGAGATACTTCAAATGTTCTTTTAAACCTTTGTGGTAACGTTGAATTCTTAACAAACACACATTCAAGCACAGCTTCTCCACTACCATAGTCATCAGTTACAAGACAAATATCTTCAGGTAACACTTGTCCTGCTACTGAGAATTTACCATGTGCGATCTGAATACCTGGAGCCCCTACGTCAATCTCGTTCCCTTGCTTATCATACACCGCAAACGAAAAGAAATTATACGATTTTTCAACAAGAGGTAGATCTTCCATAATTCTAGGCTTTAGAGCCTTCAACCCACTATCATACCCACCGTCTTGCCTCGTAATTCGATAACTACAATTTTCAAGATTACCTTCAACTTTACCCAACAAGGTTTCCTCATCATCATGACTAGCTTTAGTATAAGTCAGCTTTACAGAAATATCGTGAGGTGATGAATCCAAACTACTTTTTTGATCCTCAGCAGCCTTGATATCCTTTGTGCCTGCAAAATACGCCGCTCCAACCACAATTGCGTTTGTTGGATCTACGTCAGTATTTACATCAATACCAATCAGTTCTGAGATACGGCTTCTGACATAAGGGATATAAGTCGAACCTCCAACCATCAAAACAAAATCAAGATCTTCAGGTCTAAGCTTGTTCCGTGTAATAACAGCCTTAAGAAGGTCTGCCGTTTCTGCAATTGAATCCTTAATAAGAGACTCAAATTCTGACCGAGTTACAGTAAAGTATTCATCGATCTCCACACCGTCCTCATCTTCAATACCTAAAACTCCAAGATCGATATCCGACGAAGTTTTTGTTGTCAGATCAATTTTTAATTCCTCAGCTTTGTCTAGCAAGACATACCAAAGTTTATTATATTTCCCGTTCTCACTCTTGAGTTCATCCAATAGGTTCTCAAACCTCCCTTGAGATTCAAGATAAGGCACAATTAGCTCTTCTACTATGACAGCGTCAAAGTCTACGCCACCTAAAAAGTTGTTCCCCTCATGATCGACCACCTTAATTTCTCCATCGTCCACCTTCACTAAGGCGACATCAAATGTGCCTCCTCCCAAATCGTAAACAATCCATTTTTTGTTATCTAAGTCAATATTCTTGCTTGTGTTTGCGTAGGCTAAACTAGCAGCAATAGGTTCTTGCAATAATAATACTTGCTCAAATCCCGCCGCATACCCTGCATCTTGAGTATCGTTTGACTGTACTGTATCAAATGATGCTGGAATAGTAATCACAGCTGCTTTGGGTGACTCTCCCGTATGGATAAAAGTCTTCATCTCCTTTAGAACTTCAGCCGACAATTGAACAGGAGTCTTACTTTGTCCTAGTGATGCCACTTGGTAGGACTCAGTAGTCCCCATCTTTCTCTTGAACCTACTAAATACGTTCTTAGGATCCTTTTCTAAATACCTTAGAGCCTGTTCTCCCACTAGCACGCGTTCCTTTCGATATCCTACGGCAGAAGGTATAGACTCTTTATGTCCACTGGGGTTCTTAAAGACAGTAACGTCTCCTTTTTCAAATTTTGCTATTAGAGAATTGGTCGTCCCCAAATCAATGCCAAAGTTTATTGTTGTATCCATATTAATTTTTATTTCTTCGATTCAGCTACGACCACTCCTTTTTGCACAATAGTCGACTGGTTAATTTCAAGCCCTGCTGTGCCGAAGCGGATAATTGGCTTAATGACTTCAACAACGATAAGATTATCCTCACCTTCACCTGAAATATTTACTTCGACATCCGTCCTGGTGTCAGGACACTTTTCCCCCATGGGATCATGCAAAGTAAACCCTTGATCTTGAAAATTTTCTTCTAATCTGTCTAGATCCCTTTCAATCTCATCGAAGAAGCCTTTCCTCTTGGATTTAGCTCTTAATTGATAAATTTGATTAAGGCTACTCAAGAGCCATTTTGGTATTTCTGGTGCTGGATTCATTGTTTATTTAATATAATCTAAAAATGGTAAAACGATCGAGTTCTCATCAAATCGAGTATCTAAAATTACGTCTGGAGCGTGCCCTGAACGATCCCTAATAGTTACCACACTCTCATTAATGCTAAAATCTGCATTCCTGAGTGGGATTGCATACTGTTTTGTCTTAAAAAACTTCTTCCTCTCAAAGTGGATAGCTGAACGCTGTAATGCAACCCTACCAATCGCAATTCTTTGCCCCTTTTCTTGAGCATCCATTAACTTCTCCGCTATTTTAGGAACAATATAGTTCGCACAGGCCATCAATTGGTCTCGATTAAGTTCGAGCATTTTCTGAATCTTAGCTTCGCCTGCTCCACGAAGCATCGAATAAGACTGAGCTACGATTACATCACTACCAGACCTCACCGATATCATAAACGCTAGAGTGCCAGTGGCCTGATCCACCGTTTGTCCGATTTTAACTCCATGAATGTCCTCCAACAGCATTTTCGCTTTATCGAACAGGAAATACTCTCGTGTGATTTTCAGAGGCTTGTTGCCAATCGTAAAGTGAATTTCATGCTCCTTTTCCTGAGCAATTAAACCTTCTACAGTTTCGATATCCTTCGAAACCTGCTCCATTAGGTGCTGATCTCTGAACTGAAGCTTCTTACAAAAATTGAGAATAGCCATTGAAGCATCATGATCGGCATGATTGTTAGCCATATCCACAGCCAGATTTCGCATTTTTCTTACAAAGTCCTGCTGTAAGTCTGAAAAGTATCGAGGTACTAAATTAATAAATTCTACGATTCTCGTCTTCGTGACCAATTCAATGTATGTAGAGCTCTTAATTTTCTCTGATGACAGCTGTTTGTTTAACTTATCGAAAGTCCGCATTCCTTCTTCCACTCTATCATGAGCTCTATGAAAACATAGGTCTTCCTCCTGCCGCTCATCAACCCAACGTCTTCCGTCAAAGAGAACCTCTAAGAGTGCTAACACACTCGTTATGCCACTTTGGCGGTAGCCTATCAACTCATGCATGCCTTTGAAATACTGATCAATAACAGCACAAAGTAACGAAGAATATTGTTGGCTAAATGGTTCTAGAAGAAACTCTCTGAATCTAGGATTTTCATCCAAATACTCAAGAGTCTCTCGCGGATCGTAATCATCGTCATACAAGAAGTGTTTAATGTCACCTTTTCTCAAGAAGTTGTGGAATATCAAGTTTTCGTCGATAACATAGTGGTATTCTCTTCTTTCAGGGTCTTTCAACTCCTCAGCTAATTGTGAAATCTCGTCCTTACTAAACTCCTTTCCTCCATATTCATAGAAGCCACCGTCCTCATCGGCCAATAGAAGAAAAGTTTTTCGCAATTTCGAAACTTTCTTCACAAATTTTTCTTCTGGCAAATCAACATCAATTTCAAAGATCTCAAATGGACTGCAATAATGTTTATACTTTTCGCGTTTCCACTTCAGATCAAAGAACTCTGCCTCTGCACGCTCAGCTAGAGGTAGAAGCTTACCTCTAGTTTGATTAAACCTTTTCCTCGCAAATTCGCTCTCGCCTCTATCAAGAACACGCCGAAATGCATCAGCTGCGTCAGCATCCTGAGAAATTTCATCGGTCATATAGACTGCTCCGATATTCGACAAAGCCAAGGATCTATTCCCTAGAGCAATGGACTGTCGGTAAAACCTTAAGGCATCGTAATATTCACCTGAATTATGATATGCTCGACCTAATTTCTCAAGGTTTGTCGCATCCAGACCCTCAAACTCATTAAGCTCAATCAACGCTTCAATTTGATTTTCGTAATCCTTCAGAGCCTCATAGATCCTCAATCCATAAATCCAAGTGAACTTTTCTTCAGGTGCGTATATTTGAGCATACTCAATTGCATCTCTAGCCTCATCATACTCCTCAAGATTATAAAGGCAGTTTGCTAATTCCTTCCAATACCACCCACTCGTAGGGTATTTTTCTGTTCCTTGACTGGCTAGCTCTGTGGCTCGATCATAATCACCGCTATCACGATTCAATAAAACCCCATATTGCAACAATAAGTTAGAATCAGGATAAACACCCAAATACTCTTCACAGAATGCAGCCCCCGTATTGAACTGTTTCTCATTTAAAAGCTCTTTTGCCCTATTTATTACTGCTGCTTCATCCATCATTTCAAAATTTGCAATGTTAGATCTAGCCCTTCGATCACATTCCGTCAACCTATAAAGCAAACCATTTCAAGCCCTATACTAGGCAGGCTTCGCCATAGACAAGGGAAGCACGTTTGATGATTATATCAGACGTGCTTCTTATTTTTTGCTCAAAGAACGAGCATTCAACACTTTTCAGTCAAAATTTACCATTTTTTCTCCCACCCCCGCTATTTGTCTCACCCCTCGTGCTAAAATCGCCTAAATAGGCAGAAAAATTGCGTATTCTGAGGTCATTTTTCGGAGAACGAGAGTTAATCTAACGAATCTGTCATATTCCTTTGACGGTGCTTAGGAATTCCGTAGTATATGCCTATTAAAATCACCTTTCGGTGTGACCAAATTTCGTAATCAAAACAAATGGCAAAAAAGAAAACAGCAAAAAATAGCGAACCTTTTGAAAAGCAACTTTTCAAGGCGGCGGATAAGCTTCGTAAAAACATCGATGCGGCGGAGTATAAGCATGTCGTTCTTGGGCTTATCTTCCTCAAATACATTTCTGATTCCTTTGAGGAATACCGTGAAAAGCTCAAGGCTGGAGAAACAGACTTTGGAGACGGTGAGTATATCGATCTCGAAGACCGTGATTTCTATGCTGGTGGAGGTGTTTTCTGGGTGCCGCAGGAGGCTCGATGGGAAACGGTTCACCATGCCTCTAAGCTGCCAACTATCGGTAAAACACTCGATGCAGCTATGGATGCCATCGAGCGAGAGAACCCAACACTCAAAGGAGTGTTGCCAAAGATCTACGCTAAGGAAAATCTAGACCAAGCTACTCTCGGTGGGTTGATCGATCTCATCGCTGACACTGCGATTGGTGATGCGGCGGCGAAGAGCAAAGATCTGCTAGGTCGCGTTTACGAGTATTTCCTTGGTGAGTTTGCCAATGCGGAAGGAAAGAAGGGCGGACAGTTCTACACGCCAAAATCTATCGTGCGGCTCATGGTTGAGATGATAGAGCCATACAAGGGACGAGTCTATGACCCTGCTTGTGGATCGGGTGGAATGTTCGTAATGTCAGAAAAGTTTGTCGAAGAACACGGTGGTGGACTCGATGACATTTCGCTCTACGGTCAGGAAAGTAATCAAACCACTTGGAAGCTCTCACGCATGAACCTTGCGATTCGTGGCATCGATGGAAGTGGTATCAAGTGGAATGCCGAAGGCTCATTCCTCAAGGATGAACACCGTGACCTCAAGGCCGACTTCATCATTGCCAACCCACCCTTCAACCAAGACGAATGGGGAGTAGATCTACTCCAAGGCGATGCTCGCTGGCAATATGGCACACCACCCAAAGGCAATGCCAACTACGGCTGGATTCAGCACATGCTTTATCACACCGCCCCTACGGGAACGTGCTCACTGGTGCTTGCCAACGGTTCACTCTCATCCAATCAATCTGGCGAAGGTGAAATTCGTGAGGCTCTTGTCCGAGCAAACCTAGTAGACTGCATCGTCGCTCTCCCTAAACAGCTTTTCTACAACACAGGAATTCCTGCGTGTATCTGGTTCCTCCGTCGGGGTCGCACCAAACAAGAAACTCTCTTCATCGATGCCTCATCCATGGGCTACATGGAAGACCGCACGCACCGAGTCTTCGCTGAGGAGGATGTGGCCAAAATCCGCGATTCCTACCTCAATTGGAAAAAGGGAGATGAAGCCTACGAGGACGAGAAAGGCTACTGCAAGTCAGCCAGCCTAGCAGACATCGAAAAGCACAACTTTATTCTCACACCAGGCCGCTACGTCGGTATTCCTGATGAAGAAGACGACGGAATTCCCTACCAAGACAAAATCGACGACCTCACCAGCAAGCTCACAGCTCAGATTCAAAAAGAGAACGAGTTGAATGAAGAAATCCAAACCCAACTTTCCAAGGTGGGCATTACCATCTCTCTCTAACTTCCTTTCTCATGAGCACAACAGAAGAAACACGAGAGGGCTTTTATCTTGGTGAGGATGGAGAATGGATTCCTGATGGGTGGGAGCTTAAACTTGCAGAAGACGTCTGTTCTCTAATTGTGGACTGCGTTAACAAAACTGCACCAAAGGTAGACCATCCCACACAGTTTCGGATGATAAGGACGACAAATATTCGTCATGGGAGGTTGAATTTACAGGACGTAAAGTATGTTGACGAAGAAACATTCACTACATGGACGAGAAGGGCTAAATTAGAAAAGGATGACGTTCTTTTAACAAGGGAGGCTCCGATTGGTGAGGTTTGTAGCATTGGAAATGGTGAAGGGCTTTTTCTCGGACAGCGAATTATGCAGTATAGAGCTGACAAGTCGGTGTTTCACCCTCCGTTTCTATATTGGGTTTTTAGATCGTCTGCTTTACGAGAGCAATTTTTGATGCACGAGGGTAGTGGTTCAGTTGTTAGTCATATCAGAGTCGGGGATTGTTTTAAGTTTAAGACACCAACGCCCTCGCTCCCCGAACAAAAAGCCATCGCCGCAGTTCTCGGTAGTCTCGACGACAAGATCGAACTCTTACGCGAGCAAAACGAGACCTTGGAAACCCTTGCCCAAACCCTCTTCAAACGCTGGTTCATCGACTTCAACTTCCCCGATGAAAACGGCAATCCCTACAAAGACAGCGGCGGCAAAATGATCCCCTCCGAACTAGGAGAAATCCCTGAGGGGTGGAATGTATCCAATATCTCAACGTGCTCTGAGCATATTAAGATTTCTGTGAAACCAGATAAACATCCCACCCTAACATACAATCATTACAGTCTTCCTGCTTTTGACAATGGCATGCAGCCAGTGAATGAAAATGGTTCAGAAATTAAGAGTAATAAATATGAAGTTCTTCCAAAGTCTATATTAGTCTCAAAACTTAATCCTGGCACTCCCAGAATATGGCAGATCCAGCTAGTGCCTGAAAATAGCATTTGCTCTACAGAGTTTCAAGTAGTCAAGCCGAGTGGAGAAACATTCGGTTACGTCTATAGTGCAGTCAAAAACCCTGCATATACTCGTGAACTTTCAGGGCGTGCAGGTGGAACAAGTTCTAGTCATCAAAGGGTTTCTCCAGCTGATATTTTTGATGTGCCCTTGGCTATGAGTGAAAACTTAGAATTTGAAGAACAGTTCAGCTCAATAATGGGCGTAAGTCTCGAAAAACTTGATCATAACCGCTCGAAAATCCAAACGCTCACAGCCCTCCGAGACACGCTTTTGCCGAAGCTCATGAATGGAGAAGTTAGAGTTCCTGTCGACGCATGAAAGATATAATTATATTTGATACGAACGCGATTAAGAACCAAGGGCTCAATAATTTCCTTGGTGGAAGGGAGGTTCTGAGACAACTCGAACCCGACGCTGACTTTTTAATTCCTGAATTAGTCGTCGAAGAGATCAAAACACAGAAAAAAAGAGAGTTTGTAAAAACGAAAAAACAGCTTTTTTCAAATCAACTGATCACAGCTTTTTCTATAGATTTAAGTAGTATTGAGGCTATAGATATCGAGAGCCATATAGAACAGTTAAAAGAAACCGAAGAGTTTAATTTTGAAATCATTCCATGTGTTCAGGGCGAATTGGTTGATCAATTTCGTCACATGGCAATTGGTAACCAAGCTCCGTTTAACAAGGATAGTGATAAAGGCTTCAAGGACGCTTGCATCTATGTATCCATTCTGAATTTCATCCCAGAACTGTCTGACCGATCTATTTTTTTCTGGGGAAGTGATGGCAGATTAAAAGATGCATTTGAAGGGCACGACTCTATTTCGGTGATCAACTCCCTTGAGCTTTATCATCAAAAATCCTCTAGATTTTTAATGGATGACTACTTTTATGGTCTACTATCTGATGAACTTAATTCTCCTATCGATGAAAGTAATATTTCTGGCACGTGGAAAAATAAAGACGACAACTGGGTCGTGAAAATTTCGATAGCTGAGTCCGTATTTCTTGTTGAAGTTGATAGTCGGGAGATTGTCAGTAAAATTCAGGAAGCTGAGCTAGAGTCAAAGATCTCAGATTTAGTTTATTCAGGGGGATTCTCCACAACACACAGTGCCGTATCGGAACTCCAGCCTCTGATTCCTTTTCTCTCCTCAGAAGATATTCAGCGAATCAACACCGCTGTAGAAGATAATAATCAAATTCGATGGATTGCAGATGATGACGACGTG
>CAKZNV010000109.1 GCA_937132085.1 uncultured Rubritalea sp.
GAACTCAGGAATGAAATACTCAGCACAGCGAATGCTAATCGATACACACTTATCAAGGGTTTTAAATTTGCCATAAGACTTCTTATCGAAGCCAGGAGGGAGATTCAATCGTAAAGTGCCTAGCTAGATTCATTCATTGTAAACTGGCATAAAATTGACCCTTAAATCTGCAATTTTTTAAATAAAACCATAAATTTAACAATTTTTTGTCATATTTACACTATTTTAGTGGGCAATACGCAATTCTTGCGTAGAATGCTCTAACTATGATCCGCAAAATTATCACTAAGAACTTCTTTTCTCTAAGAGAGGAGGCTGTATTAGACTTAACTACGAGTGCAAAGACACCTACAGATAATTCTTTTGAGAAAGCAAAGTGTGGAGACCAAATTAGTATCCTCGCTGGTGTGTTTGGCCCTAATGCATCAGGTAAGACTAATTTACTCAAGAGTCTCGCTTTCCTCAATTTCTTTCTCCGCCATTCCTACCGTGAACTTAAGACGAAGGAAGGTATCCCTATCGATGGTTACCTTGGCTGTGATGATCCTGTAAATCTAAGTATTGAATTCGAAGGACAGTCGAATATCTATCGCTATGAGATAGAACTGGATAAATCAAAAGTCATTGATGAGCGAATCAAAAGATACAATAAACCTACTAATTCCTTTCGCACAGTGCTGCATAGAAAAGCTGGCAAGAAAGCGGCCTTGATCAAACAATACGATGACTTCACCGATACAGCAGTCCTTGTAGCGCTACTAAAAGACCGACCTAATGCCTCCCTTCTCTCAGCAGGTCTCATTACCAATCGGCCAGAGTTTAAAAAGCTAGACCGTGCACTAGGTAAGTTTGAGAGTAATGTAGACCGTTCTGGCAAGATGGATATGCATCGTGGCTCCGTGACTGAACGCATTCTAGAGAGTGCTCAGTTTTTCCAAGAGAATCCACATTTTAATGAAGATCTAAATCACAGACTTAAGCAAGCAGACCTAGGTATCTCCAAGTTTGAGATACGTGAAGTGGCTATGTTAGATCAAGATAAGGGCGAGACTAAGCAGATACCATTCCCGTTTGCTACGCATCAGTCAGCTGAAGGTGAGTTTACTCTATCACTACTACAGGAGTCCTCTGGCACTCAGCGCTTATTCACTCTGTTACGCTCATTTCTACCCGTCCTCACAGATGGTGGTATCGCTGTGATTGATGAGATGGAGTCAGACCTCCACCCTCACTTGATTCCGTTGCTACTAGATCTCTTCGTGGACAGGGACACGAACCCGAAGCGAGCCCAGCTTATCTTCACATGTCATCATGTGGAAATCCTTAACCATCTCGCTAAGGAGCAAATCTACCTAGTAGATAAAGATGATGATAACCAAAGCACGGTAGCAAGGCTTAGTGACTACAAAGGTGTGCGACGTGATGAAAACCACTTTGCTAACTATAACGCAGGTCGCTACGATGCTATCCCAGAGCCTGAGATTCTTTAAGTGATGGCGAAGAAGCGCAAAGAGAGTATTATTTTATTCGGTGAAGGGAAGACCGAGGCTATCTTCCTGAATCACCTAAAAAAGGTGACGGCGGCCCATCTTAGAGTAAAAATCAAGGTGGATAAAGGCCAAGGGAAATCACCACAGGATATAGCTGATCGGCTAGTAAATAAGCATCTCAAAAATGCTAACTACGACAGAAGTCTGCTCCTTATCGACAGTGATGTGGCGCATGGAATCACACCTGCATTTCTTAAGAAAAATAGTATTAGCTTAGTCCAATCTTCGCCGAAATGTTTAGAAGGGCTATTGCTGCAACTTATAGGTAAATCGCCTAAAGGAGCTGTAAATAGTAACTCTAAACAATTGAAATCAGCCTTTCAAAGTGTGATTAATGCCAACGATTCTAATTATACCTTAAAGCTCATGGAGAGTTGTCCAAAGTTATTCCCACTAGAACTCATAGAGAGTAAACGAAAAAGTATTCCAGAGCTAAATGATATCCTTAATTTTCTGGGGGTATAGAATGTGTAAATATTCTAGCCAAACTAAGCAGCATGGTTTCAAGCGTGCGTCCTAATAAAAGGAGAGACACAGTTTACTGCTTCGGTATCGTGGATTTTGGGTCTTGGTAGTCGCTTTGTGAGATGCCTTTGAGTGCGCCTCCAGTTTTGAAGGTGGTGGGTTTGTAGTCGCCTAGGAAGTCGATGTTGAGGTCTGGTTTGATGTCTTTTTCCATCTTTACTGCTTTGAGGGGGAATTCTGTAACTTATCAGATTCCTTCTCAAGTATGCTTTGAATTTTCTCGATATCCTTTTTACCGTCCATTGCTAATTGAGCTTCAAGAGCGTAAAGAGTCATACTGAGTTCGTCAGTATCTGGGTCAGTGTTACTAAGCTTTTTTTGGATTACTTCAAAATGGGCCTGTCTAGTTTTTACATGGTCACGAATAGCTGACAGCTTTTTGGTGGTAGTATCTAGAGCTGTCGAGAGCTTCTGGATTTTAGATTCTGATGCGGATTGGTTTATACTGAATTCTTGCTTGAGAGCATCAACTTGCTGTCTTACTTCGGCAATTTCGAGATTCTTAGATTTTAAAATTATTGCCTGATCTTGCTGTTCAAGCTCAGAATCACTGTTTTGTTCAGAGTCTGAACATGCGGTAAGACTCGCAATAATTACGATCAATGATGTGCTTCTAAAAATGTTCAGTCTCATAAGCAATTTAGTATTTTAGTCATTTGAGGTCTTGGTTATCTATTTTTAGATTGTTTTAGAGCACTACTTGTAGCCTTTTTATCAAGCCTTTCAAGTTTACTAATCACTTCGCTCCATGATTCAGAGGCTGATCCTTGGTGATAGTTATAATGATGGAGTAGAATCTTGGTCAGTAGCCGTGGATGTGGTTTTTTAGTAAACTCTAGGTATGCGCCTTCGTAGAGAGCTAAAAGAGATTCTGAAAGGTCATCACGAAGGCTGTATGTATCCACTCCTTTTCGCTGAAGTTTATCAGCTTTTACATAGGCATCCATGAGGAAAACTAATGGATATTCGACACGCTCTCTGCTGGCTGAATTGTCCCATGGACTATTCTCCTGCAGTGCATTTGTTTCGTCTGTAATGATATAAACGCTCGCTGGAGTATCTATCGGTGATGAACAGGATTGGAAAAATGTAAATAATCCCAATACTGCTATAGTTGTGAAGTAATTCATTATGCTGTTTTTATAGCATCAATGAATCGTGTCAATATCATTACCTAGAGGTGTAGTCAGTAGAACTGCTACATTCACAGCTCAAGGTTCACTATTGCTTCGGTATCGTGGATTTTGGGTCTTGGTAGTCGCTTGGTGAGATGCCTTTGAGTGCGCCTCCAGTTTTGAAGGTGGTGGGTTTGTAGTCGCCTAGGAAGTCGATGTTGAGGTCTGGTTTGATGTCTTTTTCCATGCTGAGTGACCAGAAGACGGAGTTGAGGATCATGCGACGGTAACCGTCGTTGGTGAAGTCTTCTGAGGCTCCGTAGAGTGAGGTGACTACTCTGTGTTTCTGGCCATCGGCAGTGGTGTAGTGTCGTGTCCAGTGACCAGCCATAGCAGGCTTCTTAGGGTCGTCTTTTCCGTCTGGTTTCATGGAGAGTAGTGGCTGTGCCATAGCTAGGATATCCCAGTCAGCTTGTGGTTCAGCATTGTATCCACCAGCTTGCACCCAGGCATTTTTGACTCCACTCAAGATTGGGTGGTGTTTCTTGTCTTCGATGAGGTCAATACGAGTCGATTGTTTATGGTTGGTGCCGTAGTGGCCTACCCATGATTGGCCCAGTATCTGATGACCAAAGCCTCCTTTATGAGCTGCTTCTTTCTGTCTGAAATCCAGTTCCATGTAGACTGACTGTGGTTTCAGCTTAAAAGCGTGAGTGGAGGTGCGCAGACCGACGATTGGGCCACCGCGTTGAATGTAGTCGTGGATGGGCTTGATCTGAGCATCAGGGATGTTGATGAAGCGTGCTGCGATGATCATGAGATCGGCTTTATCGAGAGCCTCAGTGCCAGGCATGTCTGGAGCGCCAGCCATGATTTTCCCATCCTTATCTAGTCCGAAAATGACGGTGGTATCGAAGCCATGGTGGAAGGTCAGGATACGAGCAAGAGCAGGAATAGCCTCCTCAGATCTGTATTCATGGTCGTTCGCAATGAGGACGATGTGTTTACCGTTTCTGTTCTTTTCAGGAGCGGTGTATTTCAAAAGTTTAGTATTAGATTTCATAACTTCTTTTTTCGTTCTTTCTTCTTGAATCAGGCTTGCTTGATAGGCGTTTGAGCTCAGTGAGAAGGCTAAGCAGGTGAGGGCTATGAGTGATGATTGAATAGACATAAAAGAGGCTTATGGGTTTTCCCATAAGCCTCATTAGATACCTTTCGTATCGAACCTCAAGTAGAAAGAAACTTACTTGAGCGTCTTAATATGTTCTACGATGTCTGCAATGGTGGACTCTGGGAGCTTAGAAAATGCGTTTGGCATGAATGAGCTAGAGCCTACGAAATGTTGCTGAGCGAGTGTGCGGCTGGGACTGAAGTGAGTGTTACCACCTTGGAATGCTAGTGTCGTTCCGTGGTCATCTTGCTTGAGTTTGAGGCCCTCTGTGATGTGGCCAGCAGCATCGATGGTGCGGAAGAGGATGTAAGCGTTTTCTGCTGCATCGTCTGGTCTGAGGATCGCGGTTAGGAGGTGGTTGAGGTCACGGTTTCCTGAGCCATCTAGAGCAGGTCCTATGCCTACGCCATCTTGACCGACTACGTGACAAGAGAGACACATGGCATTGAATATAGCTTTGCCTGTGGTCTTATTACCTGGGTTCTCGGCGATGTATTTTTCTAGTTTGGTAATTCTAGCTGTAGCCGCTGTTAGCATCTTTTTAGTCGCAGCATTGGTAGATTTTTGCAGCTCTTTAGCAACTGGATCATTCTTATAGAGGTGGGTAATTCGCTCAGTGATCTTGGCAGGGATGTCTTTGGTGGAGAGCGTTTTATCAGCGATGAGTTTGAGCAGAACCTTACACCCTTGAGTCGTGGATCCGAGGGTTTGAACCAGTATCATTTTCTGTCCTGAGTTCTCAGTGAGGAACTGTTTGATAGCAGGGGTAGCTAGGTCTTCGGTGGCTTGTGTGTAGGCTGAGAGGGCGAGTAGTCGGAGGCTAGATGAGTTGTCTTTGTCGTCTAATATTGATTTAAATTGTGTAGCGAATCCTTTAGGTAGGTAGCTCAGAGTAGTCACGATTTCTGTTTTTAATGCAGAACTTTTAGCAGCTCCAACTAGTGCTGCGCATTGTGGGCTGAGGTGAGTGATACGGTAGGCTGCGACGAGTTTTAGTCCTAAGATCTTATCACTTTCTTCAGTGGATTTGAATAGCTGAAGAGCAGTTTCAGAGAGTGGATATCCAAAAGGTGGAGTATAGGCTACTGCGATATGCTCAAGTGCGACCTCGGCTATGTCTTTCGCATTCGCTGGATTGGCAAAGTATGGTTTTACGATGTTCTGGATCTTCTGGTCTTTGCTTAGACCTGATACAAGAATCAGCGTCTCTTTAGTGAGAGGTTTGTCTTTGAGCGATTTCCACTGTTTAGCAAATGAGTCTGCTGTCTGTTTGCCAAGTGACTGCTGTGCCCAAATGAGCTTTTCAGCGGGTTGTTTTTTAGCTTCTGGAGTGGTGATGTAGCTTCTTAGTTCGTCTGGATATTGCTCTAGTGCTCGACGAGC
>CAKZNV010000110.1 GCA_937132085.1 uncultured Rubritalea sp.
AAACCTCTAAAAGTGTCTAACATTCTTATGAATCCTTAGTAAGATCATTCAATCAATGAGTGTAGAGAGATCGAGTGTGCTTTCCCAGGGTGTCCAGATTATCAAAAAGATGATACTGGCCGGATCTTGGGTGGATAGTCTTCCTTCAGAGCGAAAGATCAGTGAGACTCTCGGTCTAAGCAGAACCACGGTTCGTAAAGCTCTTAACCAGCTAACTAGTGAAGGCATTCTTTCTCCTTCTGCTCCAAGACAAACGAGAAAAATTATAATGACACCAACTGTCATAGAGGCATCATCACCTTTAAATCGGACACGTCTTTCACGAAGTGCATTAAAGCAAGTCATCTGGTTGACATCTAGAGTGGATGCTAAGTTACCTGGAGTGAATTACAATATATTCACCTCATTGCGAGAGCTTCTAGCAAAGCATGATATTTCTCTAAAAATAAAAATGATTACCTCAAACTGCTCACTGAGCCTGAAGCATTTCTGAGTGACTGGCTCAGTAAAGAACCTGCTCATGTTTACCTACTCCACGGAGCAAGTGAGAAAATGCGTCTATGGTTTGCTGCGAATCAGCTTAAAGCGATCATTATAGGGGGGAAGTTGCCGAGCGAGAATTATCCCGCAATCACCGTGGATATTGTGGCCGCAGGACAAGATGCTATTCAGAGACTGCATTTTAAGGGGCACATGAACCAAGCTCTGATCATCCCAGACACCCAGCTGCTAGGTGATCAAAACCTAGCTACCGCATTCAGAGCGAGTGTTCATGATAAGGCTCCGATATTAGAGGTTTCAGAAGATCCTCATGATCTGTTTTTACAACTCGAGAAATTATTTCTCACTTCCGAATCAGAGCCTAAATCTTCAATATCGGCGATAATCATCGCTCACGATCGTCTAGGGATAGGTGCTTGCACCTGGCTGCAGCATCACGGTTATCGTATTCCTTATGATGTATCTATTGTTCTACTCAGATCTCAGCCCATGATGGATTTTCATTTCCCCTCTATCTCTCATTATAAGGCACAAGAGAAGTCCGCTCCTAAACAAGTCTACAGCTGTATTATGAATTTAATACAGTCAGGTGCATGTGCTAAATCTTATGTTAAGCTGATGCCTCAGTTTGTCGCAGGTGAATCGATTGCTGATATTAACTCTAGAATCTTAGCCGAGTGATTTATGCCAGTTGACCGTCATATAGTCGCTAACAATGCGATAAAAGCTCTTCAGAAGCATATCCGAAATGGTAAATGGGACACCTACTTCCCATCAGAAAGAATGCTGGCTAGCCAACTTAATATAGGTCGCAGCACTCTTAGGAAAGCGCTGGTGAAACTTACCGAAGACCAATGGATCGATGCAGGGCAATCAGGTAAAAGACGCCTTATTTTGGATATTCCAGTAAGCCCACTTCTGGCCCCATCTGCTCTAGAAAATCAGACAAATGTCATCTGGCTCACGTCCCAAGGAATGATTGATCGGGGACGTCTTACTCTCCCTATCTATTCAGCTCTCAATGAACTACTTACTGGAGATCACGTCGATATAGATACCCTTCAGATCCCCAAACGCTGTCTATCACATCCTGATCGACATCTTGAAAGATTTGTTAACGAACACTCCGCTACTGTCTGGGTCATCCACAGCCTTCCTAAAGAAGTGAGAACTTGGTTTGCTAACTCCGAACATTCATTCGTCGTAGCAGGTGGTGTTGATTCAGACGAGCGAGTCTCCTCAGTGACAATGGATCTAAGCGCTGCTATTAATCAAGCGTTAGATATCTTGATTGAAAAGGGTCATGAAAACATAGTTTACCTGCAATCTGATAGTGGCTGTATAGGTGATGTAGAAAGCTTGCAGATATTCAACGAAAGGACAGCTAAGATTCGAAGCGCCTCTGCTCAACTGAGTGAGGACCCCGAAATTAGTTTTAATGCGCTGCATAAAATTTATTCTAAAGTAAATAATGCGCCTACAGCTATTATTACAGATCAATCCAGCAAGGCTCTAGCCGCCCTGTCATGGCTTCAATCCTTTCAAGTAAAGGTTCCCAAGCAGGTATCGCTGATAACCTTGCGCTCTAGAACTCTGATTGAATACGCCTATCCAGCCATTTCTCACTTCACCTACCCTGAAGATCAGGCATCAGCACTACTTCATCAATGGTGTCTATCGATCATCAATGGAGCTGAACTTGGGCTTGAACACGTTAAACTACAGCCCACCTTTGTGGAGGCATCATCTATTTGACTAGGAACATTTTGTTAAAGTAGGGGTAGCTAGAAGACCATTAGTTTTCATTAGTGATTTAAAGAAAAGTAGAGTAGTCAATAAGCACTGAAATTTTTGAATGATTGTGTTTCATTCATCGTGTGTTTCAGATTCATGAGGCTCTTCCCCCTCAGTTTTGCGCTTTTTCAGTAATGTATGAGCGTTTGGGGGAGGAGCAATTTTTGCCTAGGTTGTGTGCTGCATTATTTTTTCTCCAATTCAAGTGTGGGTGACTTGGCGAACCATTAGTTAACCATTGTCGAAACACTCTAATATCAGTCATGTTGTGTGTTCAATTAGGCCGATTATTTACTCACTAAGTAATGAGTAATGGCCGAACGTTATTAATACTAAAAAAAATACTAATATGAAACTAAAATACACCCTCGCAGCTTTCGCTGCCCTTACAGTAAGCGCTAATGCAGCTACAATCTATTCATCAGACTTCCAAGGCGACGCAATAGGAGCTACTCCAGCTGACTGGTCAGGCAACATCCGTGTATTCTCTGGAGCTGGAGCTACCACTGAAGGCGGCACTAACGATAGAGCTATTATCGCTTTAACTGGCACAGACATGTCTGCTATTCTTGACCTAGGTCAGGTAGGAGTTATTGGTGATACAATCTCAGTAAATTTAGATGTTGCTCAATATGCCTCTTCTGGCACATCAGTAGTAACTTACTCACTCGGCACAGTTACTGGTGGCGGTGTGTTCACTGCCTTCGCAGAAGCTGCTGTAACGGAAGCGACTTCAGGAGCAAGATCATGGCCTGGAACAAATACTGAGACTGCTGGTGCAGTATACACTCACGTATTCAACGGCACTGACCTCGGTGATAACCTCGCTCTTCAAGTAACAAGCGTAGGTTCTTTCGGCGGAGTTGATAGCGTTGTAGTTGATGTAACACCTGTCCCAGAGCCATCATCAACAGCCCTTCTCGGTCTTGGTGGACTTGCTCTTATCCTTCGCCGTCGCAAGTAATTGCGCTTCGTTTGATCTAAGGATTTAACAATTTCCAAGCCCGCTCTCTGTTATAAGGGAGCGGGCTTTTTTATGAATAGATGACTTTAGCCTTACTCAGAGGCTATTTATCGTGGAATACTATTTTATCGGCATTTTAGATTCACATCTCTATTATTTGTTAATATAGTATTATCTATGCAGGCTGTTCATGAAAAAATCCCTTTGTCTGAAAGGCATTCATTTCAGAGTTTTACGCACACTCAGTCAGAGTTTTTGTTCAACTGGCACTTCCATCCTGAGTATGAGCTGACTTTGATCACACGCGGTCATGGCAGACGATACATTGGCGACTCGATAGAAGAATACACTGAGGGCGATCTAGTCATGGTTGGGAACTCACTTCCGCATACTTGGCAATCTGATTCTCTGCAGAAAAAAGATCAACAAGCAGTGGTGATCCAGTTTCCTCATGCCTTGTTTCAGATCGGAGATGATTTACTCAAGGAATTTTCTAACATTATGAAGCTACTACATCAGTCTGCTAGAGGTCTTCATATCACGGCTAGTCAATCACTGTTAGATAAGATCAGGGAGCTTCCTAACGCTCAGAATCTTTCACGCTTAATGGGGCTGTATGAAATCCTCGATGAGATCCAGACTAAAGCAGGCATCCGAATCCTAGCTTCTGAGAATTTCAATCCCAGTCTGGCGGATGAAGACAAGCGTAGGTTCGACAAAATTCATCATTTCCTACAAACCAATATCGAAGAGAACATCACACTGGAGCAGGTCGCCAAAGCGCATCACATGACCAAGCCAACTTTTAACCGATTCTTCAAACGTAACACAGGGAAAACGCTGATCGAATACGTAAACTGTTTACGTATAGGGAATGCATGTGCTCTTCTGATAGAGACTAACGCAGCTGTCACAGAAATTGCATATCAAACTGGCTACTCCAACCTCTCACATTTCAACCGCATGTTCTTACGCTTGCGAAAGATGAAACCATCCGAATACAGAAAACACTACAGACTTACATCAGATGACTAACGAACGACTCAACGAACTTTACGCTATTTACCACGATGGACTGATAGACGACACTCTCGGCTACTGGTTGCCTAACTGTGTGGATAAGGAAGACGGAGGCTTCACCTTCGCGATGGATAGAGAAGGCAACGTCTATGATACAGACAAAGGTATGTGGCAGCAGTGTCGCTTCACCTGGATGATCGCGGAGATGTATAATGAAGTGGAGCCGCGTCCTGAGTGGCTAGAGTTAGCAAAACATGGAGTTGATTTTATCGATAAGCATGGCTTCGATATTGATGGAAGAATGTGGTTTCACGTCACCAAGGAAGGTGAGCCGATCCGCAAGCGTCGTTATGTATTCACCGAGACATTTGCCGCCATCGCCTACGCTGCCTATTCAAAGGCGTCTGGTGATCAAGCGTATGCGAAGAAGGCGCAAGATCTCTTTGATCAGATCATTCATTACACTTCTACTCCAGGTGCACTAGAGGCTAAATTTACCGATGTAAGAAAGGCCAATGGCATCGGCTTTCCGATGATCATGACGAATGTTTGTCAGCAGTTACGCAAGAATTTAGGAGGAAATCAGTGGGATGCCTACATCGATGAATACATCACCTCGATGCGAGATGACTACATGAAGCACGATATTAAATGTGTGATGGAAACTCTCTCCGAGGACAATGAAATCATGGACACCTTTGATGGTAGATTGCTGAATCCTGGACATGCTATCGAAGGAGCTTGGTTCGTTATGCAGGAAGCTCGTCTCAGAGGTGACAAGGAAATGCTCCAGCAAGGCCTCACTATGCTCGACTGGATGTGGGAACGTGGTTGGGATAAGGAGCACGGTGGTATTATCTACTTCCGTGATGTCTATGATAAGCCAATTCAAGAATACTGGCACGACATGAAATTCTGGTGGCCACAGAACGAAGCGATCATCGCTACTCTGATGGCATACGTGGAAACAGGAGACGAGAAATACGCTAAATGGCACCAACAAATCCACGACTACGGCTACCAAAACTTTCACGATAAAGAGCACGGCGAATGGTATGGCTACCTCCACCGTGATGGCAGAGTCTCCACCGACCTCAAAGGCAACCTCTGGAAAGCGCCTTTCCATTACCCAAGACAACAACTTATCTGTTCTCAGCTGGTTGATGAATTGAGGAAGCGATGAAAGGTGAGTTCATGGATGTGTTGCATTCGAGGACTGCTTAGGTAAAGTGGCTTATGATGATGCGATTGATTTTAGTTGGATGCATGGCTTTGTTGGGGGCTTTTGCCTCTGCGAAGCCTTTGAAGGTTTTTGTTTTAGTGGGACAGTCTAACATGCAGGGGCATGCTAAGATTTCCTCGTTTGATCATATCGGGATGGATCCTAAATCGGCTCCGATGCTTGCTGAAATGAGGGGTGAAGACGGGGCTCCTAGAGTTCTGGATGATGTCTGGATTTCCTATCGAACTGGGAAAGCAGGGGATGCTCCAGTTGTAGGGAAGTTGACTGCTGGTTTCGGCGCTCGGCGCAATCCTGTAAAGTCAGATGATAAGATTGGGCCAGAGTTCACCTTTGGGATTTTCATGCATAAGAAGCTACAGGAGCCAGTGCTGATTATCAAAGTAGCATGGGGAGGTAAGTCTCTGCATACGGATTTTAGACCGCCTAGTGCAGGGGCATTTGAGTTTAATGATGAGGAGCTTGTGAGACTGAAAAAGAATGGTAAGGATGTGGATGCCATTAGAGCTGAGAAGGTGCAGGCAACTGGTCTCTATTATCGCTTCATGATGGAGCACATAAAGTCTGTGCTAGCAGATCCAGGAAAGGTTCATCCTGGTTATGATGCTAAAGAAGGCTATGAGCTAGCTGGTTTTGTTTGGTTCCAAGGTTGGAATGATCTTGTGGCTGGTAATGTCTATCCAAATCGTGGAGGTGATGGAGGGTATGCTAAATACAGTGAAATGATGGCACATTTTATCCGTGATGTTAGAAAGGATTTGGAACAAGCCAAGTTGCCGTTTGTTATCGGTGTGTTGGGAGTGGGAGGACCTACGGATCAATATGGAGAAAGCCAGCAACGCTACTTAAAGTCACATGACAATTTTCGTATGGCGATGGCCGCTCCTGCGTTAATGCCGGAATTCAAAGGGAATGTGACTGCGGTGCTTACAGAAAAATTCTGGGATGCAGAGCTAGAGGCAGTAGGGAAGAAACGTCATCAATTATCGATAAAAGAAGAGGAACTGAGGCAGAGTGGGCTAGCGAAAAAAGAACTCAGTGAGGCGATGCTGAAGCTGCGTGCAGAGATGCTAACAGAACGTGATGAACAGCTACTGAAAGGGATCACTAATGCCGCGTATCACTATCTAGGGTCAGCAAAGATCATGGGGAAGATCGGTGAAGGCTTTGCCGATGCTTGTTATAAACTACAGAAATAGTCAGCCAGAATCTAGGCAACAGGTTTCCAGTAGTTTAATGCGAATAGCAAAACTAGATGACACGAGGTCGACTAGGGGTATTGTTTGAGAGCTAGGACGCTTATTTGTCGTCTGCGTCAGATGTCGCTTTGATATCTGTGAGTGCCGCGATGAAGTCGCCTAGAATATCAGCTGGAACCATGATGGTGTCACGGTTGCCGCTCACGTCTTCAGTGATTTTGATCACTTTGCCACGTGCGTTTTTCTTTAGATCCAGAAAGAATACTTTGCGATCTGCTATGATTTTCTCTGTGTGTAGTAGGTCGTTGTGGTTGTTTTGCATCTTTTGTCCTGTGTAATAAATTTTTGTTAGCTTCCCCCCTTGAGAATACTGGCTAGATAGTCGGAAAGATGTTTTGTTAGGTCAATGTTTAATTCTGACTATGACTTTTCAGGGCGTTCTTGATCAGCGTGGTGAGTTTGGCCTCAGTGGCCTTATCGCTGGGGTGGTTCCTGTAAGTGATGTCGTAGTGATAGCTGAGTAGCTGGTCTAGATCATCTTCTGTTAGGTCTAGCTGGGAAAGTGCTGGGTGATTCTTGAGTAAGTTGACGTTCTGCTGAAGTGTGGTGCTAGGGCGGTAGGGGAGGCCCAGCATGGCGCAGAGTGATGCGAACTGTGTGAGGTAAGCTGGTGGGTTGCGCTGGATGTGCAGTGATGCGGATGAGCTGGGGCTGTGAGAAGTTTTGAGTCTAGAAACTAATAGTAAGACAGTGACTAACAGACCGGATCCGAGAGCTATGCCTGCTTTGCCAAAGGTCATTTCAAAGTAGGGAACGCCGAAGTCGTAGTCTTCGTCGTAGCTAGTGCTTTCTAACTCTGGAGGTTCTTCGTTATCGGCTAGAGGGATGTTCGGCACAGCGGATGAGGGTGTGGTGTCAAAGATGACCCAGCCGTAGTCTTCGAGATAGATTTCTGTCCATGCGTGAGCATTTCTAGAGAGGAATGAGAAGAGCTTGGTTCCAGTGTGGTGCTTGCCTCCTGTCCAACCGAATGCGATGCGGCTAGGGATGCCGTGATGGCGGCAGAGGGAGGCGGTGGCGGAGGCGAAGAATTCACAATAGCCACGACGCTCATGGAAGAGGAAGTTTTCGAGTGAGTTAAGATTATGAGGGTTGCTGATCTGTAGTGAATAACGGCATTGGCTCTGAATAAGATCACGGATAGCTGCTAGTTTTTTGTCTAGCAGTAGATCTGCAGGAACTCTGGAGGCGAAGCGGGAAATCTGCGCCTGCAGCTTAGAATCAGGGATCTGACTGAGATAGACACTGTCAGTTTCTCCGATGCTGATCTTGGAGTTCGGGTTGAGCTTGAGGATTTCGCTGAGAATGCGTGGTTGTGAGGTGCTGTCGTAGTCGTAGGTGCGAGAATCTCCCGAGAGCCGCGGTAGTAGGTAGGTGTCAGTGTTGACCTTGGTGAGGGTTTTAATGTTGGTTCTCAGAGGATGCTGGAGTGAGCAGAAGACGTTCTGGCCATTACGCTGATAGCTCTGTGTGATGCGATAAAAGTAAATCGGTAGCTCGGGGACAGGGTTGGTATCGAGATCGATGTTCGATGTGCGACTGTTGTTGATGATGAATTTTGTTGGTTGGTAGATCGACCATTGAGTGCCATCGAAATAATCTAGGGCGAAGGATTTGATGTAGATGGACGATGCTTTGAGCTGTTCGACACTCGATTCATCGAAGACGGTGAGGGAGATCTCTGGAGTATTGCCTGGGCGGTGGTCTGGTTGCTTTGGCAGTGAGCGTCCGTAGTGGTCATTCCAAAGCCATTTGCCGTTGCGTCCGTGATTTAATTTGTTTGGTGGGGCTTTACTCGAATCGTCTCCAGAATTAGAACTGCCCTCACCTATTCCGACGAGTTCATGCGTAGTTTCAGCTAACTCAGTGGCTGGTTTAGGCAGGAGGGTGAATGCGCTGAGGAGGAGGATCTGAATGCAGAGAATAATGAAAGCTATGGAGAGGTAGTCCATCCAGCTAGAGCGTCGGAGGCTTTTTAGGATGCGTCTTTTAGAGTCAGGTCTGGACGCATCTGCGACGGGGAGGGCTAGAGTAATGACAATGAGTGCGAGTCCAGCCCTGAGCCACGGTTCCAGATCTGCAAGCACCTGCGGCCAACCAGCGAGAAGCTGATAGGAGACGATAAGCGCTATAATGATGAGGATGACTCGCATGGAGTAGATTTGAAATTTATGATTGGATATTTGAAATTGAGACTAGCTACTTTTAGCGAGAGCTTCTTTGGCGGAGATGGTTTTTCGGTAGGGGAAATGGATTTGGCGGATGTCGATGATGATGTGATTGGTATGAGCCTTCGTTTTGATTTCGTTTTGCCAAGAGTCTGGTTCCATGTCGGAAATGATGATGGTGGGCTGATCCGAGGGCAGGGAGTTGAGTGTTTCTAGCAATTCATGTTTCTCGGTAGCTACTGCTCTGCTGGCATCCGCTAGAATGGCTAGAAGCTCGTAATACTGTGGGCGAGTTCTGGCTGAGTAGGGATTCCATGCGATGAAGTCAGCGAGGAGTTTAAACTGGATGTTGAGGTTTCTGAGGTAGTTGACAGTGCCTACGAGGAGTGAGATGGCTAGCTCGAAGGAGTCTTCTCGCATCATTTGGCGGATGCTGGAGTAAGAATGGAAAACGATGTTGCAGCGGGTGGGGAATTGGCCAGGTGGATCGTATTCGCGGATGAGAATGCCGTGACCTCTAGCCATGGAGCGTGCTGAGGCTTGCCAGTGAATGTTCTTCGCTGAGTCACCTGGCTGTGATGGTCTTATGCCTCTAGGGTCACCGTGATCGGTGGTGGTGTTATTGAGTCTTGGGATGTTGCGCTGGCCGAGGAGGCCATCATTTAAAATCTCAGTGGGAGTGATGGCTCTGGGGTAGATAGTGATGGGCTGCTGGAGCAGCTGATGACGAGTGAAATAGAAGAGGCTGAGAGGGAAGAATGAGGTGAATTTAAAAGGATGAGTAAGCTCCGAGGAACGCATTGGGATACGGACAGGGATGGTGGAGTAAGCACCAGATCCTGCAGGAATCCAGTTAGTCTCAGAGGCTAGGATGGAGCTATGGGGAAGAGCGATGTAGAGTTTCACCATGAAGGCGTCTAGTATACTACGATTGTTAGTAATCGAGAGGTTTGGCCTGTAGCGCTTGTTCGCATGAAGTCTGCTGGGGAGGCTGAGCGAGATATCGAGATTAGCTAGATTAGCTCGTCCTAGAAAGTAGCAGGAGGTGAGGAGCGTGAGGGCGGAGATGCCTAGGGTGAGTAGGATGCCGTCTTTGAGGAAAAATCCAGCAAGTAGTAAGCCCACTGCTATGCCGAGGCAAAATGAGCCGCGGGGTGCTAGCTTGGTGGAGAATTTACTCATCATTTAGATCTAACCTAAGTTAGACAGAGGGTTTATGCAACGGGTGTGTTCTGGATCGCTTGTTCGATGATCTCCTCTGGGTCGCTGCCTTCATCGCTGATGATGCGGTGGCGCATGACGTGTGGGAATACGTATTGAACGTGATCTGGTAATACGTGCTCTGACTCGGTGATGAGAGCGTAGGCTTGTGCTGCATGGAGTAGCGCTAGTGAACCACGGACGGAGACTGCATGTTCATTTGCCGCTAGGTGGCGGACGGCTTCACAGAGAGAAATGATGTAGCCTGAAAGCGAATCGGAAAGCTGGATGTTAGATGCTTTTTTCTGTAGTGAGATGACATCGTCTGCGCTGAGAAATGCTTCATTGTTAGATGAGGTAGAAGTCTTGCCTAAGATGATGTCTTCCTGAACTTGTCTGTTAGGGAGTGACATGGGGATGCTGAGGAGGAAACGATCTAACTGAGGCTCGGGTAGTGGGAAAGTGCCAGTAGATGAGGTGTCATTCTGAGTGGCGATGACCATGAAGGGCTGAGAGAGTGGGTGGGTGGAGCCATCGATGGTGACCTGCGCTTCGTTCATCGCTTCTAACAGAGCGGACTGGACACGAGGTGAGGTGCGGTTGACTTCATCGGCTAATAAAAGATGGCTGAAGACAGGGCCTTTAATAAAATCGAATTCGCCAGTGTGCTGTCGATAGAGGTGATAGCCGAGGATGTCTGATGGGAGGAGATCTGGTGTGAACTGAATACGCTTGAAGTCTCCTCCAAAGCAGTTAGCGAGAGCTTGAGCGAGTGAGGTCTTTCCTATGCCCGGAGCACCTTCGATGAGTGCATGGCCTTTCGCTAAAAGTGCCGTGAGTAGAAGGGTAGTGGGCTGTTCAGAGCCTAATACTGTGTTGGTGAGACGGTCGTGGAGTTGTTTCAGCTTCTGAATAGGCATAATAAGTTAAACGAATTATCTCATTCATTTCTTAGGGAGCAATGAATTTTTTATGAGAGGGGTGAATATGTAGAAACTGCATGCGTGACGGTGTTGGCTGCTGGTTCCCATGAGTGCGATTGAACTTCTTTGGTTTGCTTGCTGATGAGTGAGTTTCTCGCGGAGTCGTTTTGGATGAGATGAGTAATGGTGTTTTCCCATAAGTCTATATCTTGGATAGAAATGGTAGGGGCAGAGGAGAGGATCTCGGCTGCTCCACAGCAATCTGAAAGGACAACGGCAACTCCTGCATAGGCTGCCTCTAGTGCGACTAATCCGAATGGCTCAAGCGCTGAGGGTAGGATGAGTATGTCTGAGCTAGCGTAGACGATATGCATTTTATCATGCGGGACCTGGCCGATGACTTCGACCCGGTCACTGATCTTTTTGAATTTCACTAGCGCTCGGATAGCGGCAAGCTTCTCACCGTCACCAGCGATGATTGCCTTTGTGTTGGGTGTTTTTCTAAGGACGCGGCTAATGATTTCGACGGCTAGCTCGGGAGACTTTTGGTCGACAAGTCGTGCAGCGAAGAGAATAGTTTTGTGTTGTTTAGGGTCTTTGACCTTAGGGCGCTGATCAGGAGAGTTGCTAGAGTTATGCGCCACGTGGATTTTACTGGCTGGGATTTGATAGTGCTGGGTGATGATCTCTTTAGAGAGCTGACTGACAGTGATGATGATGTCAGCTTGTTGCATTGCCCAGAGTTCGTGATGAAAAAGAGAACCTCTTGATTGTAAGCCGTGTCTTTCTAGCTGAGTAGAGTGAAGATGGAGGACTAGTGGTGGTTTGGCGGGGAGGTGACTAGTTTTTGCCATTGCGGCTGCGCTGGCTGTCATCCAGTCATGAGCGTGGATAGAGTGATAGCTAGTGAAGTGACAATTTCTAACTGCTGAGGCGAAGGACGAGATTGAATCAGGATGTTGTTCCTGATTTTCTTTAAGTTGGTCGAGTTGGGCTAGCGAAAGATCTTGAGAACTTAATTGTTCAAACAGAGCGAGAGTTGTTAGATTTTTAGTCGGGTTGCTGTAGGCTATGTTTAAATCTAGCGAGGTGCTGTTAGAGAGAGGTATCTTATAATGAGTCAAGGCCTGCTTCCCAGTATCTGGGCTTATGCTGCTGGACTGTAGAGTGGGTGTGGCGATGTCTACTTTTAGCGTTGGAGAGTTATTAAGAGCAAGAGCTAGATCATAGCTGGCGACCGCGAGGCCTCCTGAACTATAGGGTGGCGTCTCCCAGAGAATGTGCAGCATTTTTTTTAAGTTGCCGTCTGTAACTTCCTTAGTTAAGTTCCTTAGGTATCGCATGCAATGGATAATGATGTCAGGGAATCTAACTAAGGCAATTTTATAAACATGAAAAAGAACTTTTTAATAATGACGGCAATGACCGTTCTAACAGCTGGCCTGTCGATGGCGGCTACCAGTAAGGATGTTTGTGTCCTCACTTATAATAGTAATATTTGGAAAACGGTGCCTATGGAAGTGGCTGGACGTTTTCCGCACTTCCAGTGGGAGCAAGATGCTAAAGGTTTCACAGCTAAATCCGCCGATGGTCTCCAGCTGTGGGGGTTAGATGTGCTTAGTGCGAATGTTTCAGGTAGTTCAAATACGACCTCACTGAATATTCTTATCTATGAAGAAACTGAAAATGAAGCTCTAGGGAATGCAGAATTCTTTAAGGCGGCGACATCTTGGAAGACGAAGATGGATCAGAAGATGGGGCGTAAAGGTGTGATGTTAGATAAATCATATGCTGGTGTCAGTGTAGTGCAGACCGTGGCTTGGGAATTCTCTGAATCAGTGGTGACTCTGACTACTGTGGTCGGTAAAACACCAGAGAAGATGTATATTAGAATGTATGCTAAATCTGCTGCTAGTTCAGTGCTAGCGAAGCTTCACAAACCTGCGAAGGGCTCTAAGAAATCTGGCGGCGCAATCGCAAAAAAGGCCTCAGGTGCCAATCAAATTCTCAAGAAGCTCAAAGGCAAAACAACCTACTTAGAAGGCGGTTCATTCAGTAAGAGGGATATTTCATCAGACACAGAGTATTATATCGTGTATTTTTCAGCGAGTTGGTGACCTCCTTGTAGAGCAACAATTTCACAGTTTGTGAAATATCATAAATCTAAGATTTCTAAGATGGACAATGTTGAAGTGATTCAAGTGAGTGCGGATAATGATGATCGTGCTGCTAAAGGCTGGGCTAAGAAGGAGAAATTCCCATTTGCTATCGTGATGCCAGGTGATAAGGCGAGGTCTGATTTGCAAAAGTATTCTAGTGGCGGAGTGCCTCATTATGTGCTGATAGACAAGTCTGGCAAAGTTCTTGCTACAGGCTATCAGGCGATGAAGCAGAAGATTAATACTCTTTAGGCTAGTTATCGGACTCACATCATAGTATCCTCGTATCGTGCTACAGATAGTTTTTAACGAAATAAGTGCGGGGGAGATCTCCCGACTAGATACCCTAGATCAACTAGAGTTGCTTGACGCCTTTAAGGTGACTGAGGCTACTTTAGAAAATATCGACGGGGAGTCATATGGAAAAATCTCAAGAGATGGAGTGAACCTCTATCGATTTAGAGCCAATGACTATCGTGTTTATTTTGAGGTGCTGGACGGCAATGTGATTGTTCACAGAGTGCTGCATAAGAATACGTTTTCGGATCTGCTGTTTAGGACCAAATTGCCTGTGGGTGAAGATGAGGAGCTAGGAAAGTCTAAGCACTTTTGGCAACTTATCGACGAAGGTAAAAACGCTAGGCGTGTGTAATAGTAGCGACTGTATAGTCTAGATTCTCCTTGTGAGGTCAATTCTTCAGTATTGTTCATTTTTAATTGAACTTAGTTCGGTTAATTAGTAGCTTACGTGAGTATGTCGGAAGAAAGTCAATTATCAGCGATTTCAGAGTTAGAACGTAAAGTTCTAAGTTTTTTCTCGGATGCTGTTCGAGTTTTGGGTTTACCCAAGAGTGTCGGTGAAATTTACGGTCTGCTTTTTATAAGCAAGGAGCCGTTGTCGCTAGATAATTTAGTGAGTAAATTGAAGATTAGTAAGGGCTCAGGTAGCCAAGGTTTAAAAATGTTGAGGACTTTGGGGGCTGTAAAAGAGTCTGGCGAGGTGAGTGGGCGCAAAACTTACTATGAAGCGGACGCGGAGCTAAAAAGCCTTGTCGGTGGACTGATTAAGCATGAGGTAAGGCCTCATCTTGAAAGCGCCAAGAGCAAAATTACGGCGATGCGTAAGCTGGATGACTATAACGATTCATTTTATAGTGAGAGAGTGGAGAAGCTCAATAAGTGGAGGAAGAGAGCTGGGCTAGTGCTTCCTATCTTGCAGAAGATTTTAGGTAAGTAAATATGGGAGATTTCAGCATAGAGGCGTGGTATGTAGTGAGGACTCAGCCTAAGCGTGAGCGGTCTTCGTCTGCGTATCTTAGGAAAGAGCTAGGGTTAGAGGTGGTCGCACCACAAATTAGTTATGATAAGATAACGAGACGTGGGAAAGTGCGTTGGAGAGAAGCTATGTTCCCTGGCTATGTATTTGCTAAATTTAGTAGGGAGCAGATGGAAAAAGCGGTTTGTTATTCACCAGGAGTGCTATGTTTAGTGAGATTTGGTGAGTCCGTTCCAGCGGTGGACGAGAGTTTTCTTCTAGGTCTAAGGGATGTTGTTGGAGATGATGAAGAGCTTGAATTAGAGCATCAACTGATCGAAGGGGATGAATATGAAGTGGCGACTGGGCCTATGAAGGGGCAAAAGGGCAAAGTAATGGAAGTTCTCTCTGGAGGAGATCGTGTAAAGCTGATGTTTGATATGATCGGTAGCGAGCGCAGTATCGATTTGGACATCCTTTCATTATTGCTCCCAACTAGACCTCCAATCGATTAGTCAGTTGTTCCCTTTTTGCTTCTATTTAGTAGATTTTTGGCTATAAATCTGATCAGTCTAATCTATTAATGTCATTTAAGTGATAATGTTCATTTTTTATTGAACTTTTATGGAACTATGATGTCTTAAGACTATAACGATTTCAAGATGACTGAAATTGAACCCCAATTTTTTCTACCGATAACAGGTTTTCCCCAGAGTAAAGGGATGCGACCAAGGGCGGCAGCTTAA
>CAKZNV010000111.1 GCA_937132085.1 uncultured Rubritalea sp.
TTGGATAAGGTGTATCAGGAGAAATAGGCACTAATGTCATGAAGTTTGCATTTGCTGGGGTTAGTGCTTTTCAATTTGGTTAAATGTTTTCATACTCTGGAAAATCATGAGCAGTGAACATATAGCGGTAGCGATAGATGGGCCAGCGGCGTCTGGTAAGAGCACAGTAGCAAAGACATTAGCTAAGAGACTGGGGCTTATAATGGTAAACACAGGGGCGATGTATAGAGCTGTGGCTTGGGCTACGATTAAACAGGAAATAGATCCTAGCGATGCAGCTGCTGTGGTGAAGATGCTCGATGAGGTCGAGTTCAGCTGTGGAGTAGAAGATGGATTTTCTACGATTTTAGTAGATGGTCATTACCCAGGTGGTGAGCTGAGGCAAGATGCAGTGAATCAACGAGTTTCTAAAGTGGCTGCTATCTCTGAGGTGCGTGAACTTCTAGTGCAGAAGCAACGTGAATACCTAGATCTAGGTAGCGTGGTGATGGAAGGTAGAGACATCGGTAGTGTGGTTTTCCCTAACACTCCGTATAAAATTTATATCGATGCTTCTGAGGAAGTGCGTCTAGCGAGACGCTCGGCTGAAGGTCTCACAGATGCTGTGGCGAAGAGAGATGCGGAAGATAGTAAGCGCAAGATTTCTCCACTGATGGTGGCTGATGGTGCGGTGAAGATAGATTCTAGCGAAATGGGGATCGAAGAAGTGGTTTCAGCTGCGATAGAGGTTCTCAGAGCTAATGGCGCTCCGGCTGAGCTGTTAGAGAGAGTTTAAGTAGTTCAATTTTAAAATCAGAGACTATGATGAAAACAGTTTATTGGATAGGATACACATTTTTTAGAAGTGCTGGTAAGGCATTCTATAATCTCCGCTTAGTGAACCCAGAGAAGCTGGTGAACGAAGGTGGAGTGATGATGGCGGCGAACCACGAGAGTTTCTTGGATCCTCCATTGATAGGTATTTCTCATCCTGAGAATGTTACTTATCTCGCTCGTAAGACATTATTTACCGGTCTGAGTAAATGGCTTTATACTAAATGGGATGCGATCCCGATCGATCAAGAAAACCCTGATATGACGGGTCTGAAGAACATTATCAAGGCTATCAAAGGTGGTAAGAAAGTGGTGATGTTCCCAGAAGGTGAACGCACATGGGATGGTGAGCTTAATGCTGCGCTTCCTGGAGTGGGGCTAATTATTGCCAAGTCGCTGGCTACGGTTCAGCCAATGCGCATTTTCGGTGCTAGAGAGGCACTGCCTCGTGGCTCAGGTAAGATGAATATGGCACAAATAGCTGTGGTGGTAGGTGATCCGATTTATTTTACGAAGGAAGAATTAAAACAATATAAAGGAAAAGTGGGCTATCAAGCGATAGCGGATCGAGTGATGGCTGCGATTGCGGCAATCGAAGATCCTCGGTAATTAACAGCGTAATAATGTGGAACAACTCCCAACAGAACAGCTAGCTTCAATAAAGAAAAAAGGCCAAAGTGGCGCAGTCAGAATACTGCTATTTTTCTTTATTGTTGGGGTGATAGCTGTGTTGGCTTGGAGTTTGTTGCATTTCTTAATGCCGAAGAAGAATTTGGCGGATGAGAAGCGATTTAAGCAAGAACAGCTAGATCGACAATATGAGTTGCAGCGATCTTCTAGAGAGAAACTGGAGCGTGAGAAAAAACTGGAGGCTGAGAAGACTAGATTAGCAGAAGAGCTTAGGCTTAAAATGCTGGCTGAAGAACGTAGAAATACCATAGCGCAACAGCTGAGCCAGTTTCATGCAGCAGTCGCTACTAGTGAGTGGGAAGACGCTGAGAAGTCTGTGGGCGTGCTTCAAGATGTTGAATATGATCTAACAGAAGTTGCTAAATTAACTGATCTGTTAGATCAAAAGAGAGCTGAACAAAGACAGAGGTTAATCAAGGTCTCTGAATTGTTAGGAAAGGCGAGAGCACTGGATAATGGTAAGTATTCTAAGGAAGCAATCGGCTATCTAGATGAAGCTCTGCAGATGATGCCAGACCATCCAGAAGTGAAGGAGCTGCGCAATAAGATCGATGCTTACACGGCAACGGTGAAAGTGCCTGAAGACTTTGCTAGCCTTAGTGATGCGCTTGTTGAGTTACGAGCTGGGGATACAATTCTGTTAGCAAAAGGTATCTACAAAACTCCGACAGTGATTTCTAAGGCAGTGATCATTAAAGGTGCGGGTGTTGGTGAGACTGTGATCGAATGTGATACTAGAACAGCGCCTGCATTGTTCTTTAGTGGTGGGGAGAAAGTTTATAAAGTCAGTGATCTAAGCGTGAAGGGAGTGAACTACAATGATAATCAGGAGGAAAGGTTTCCGCTTGTAGCGGTTGAGGCGAATGTTCTGTTAGAGCGTGTGAAAGTTGAGAATTCAGCTAGTCATGGGATCGCTGTGACTTCTGGAATTTTAACGATGAAGGACTCGACCGTGACTGCTTGTGCTTGGGATGGGGTCAGTGTGAAAGGCTTGGAGTCTAAGCTTATTATTGAGGACTGCAAAATCATTGAGAACTACGAACATGGAATTGATTTCTGGGAAGGAGCGAGTGGTAAAGTGCTGCGGACTGAAGTGAAAAACTGTGCAGGAAGCGGTATCGTAGTGATGGGGAAGGGAGCGAATGTAGTGCTAGAGCAAGTGCAGATCTATGGAAATCAGCAGTCTGGCATCCTAGTGAACAGCGAGGCTGTAGCAAAGTTAAAGAAAGTATTTGTAAGTAAGAATGTGCTGTCAGGTGTTGTGATTCAAGGTAAAGGGACGAAGGTGGAATGTGGTATACTCGTTTCTAATCGTAATGGTGAAGCAGGCTATTTCATCGATCCTGCTGCTACGGTAGAGGGATTCGAGAATGTCACGGCTGAGAAAAATAAGAAGGGTAAGCTAGTGAGGAAAGCCTTTGTTGAACTTGGGGCTGAGTAGTTATTATGATTATTTTTTCTGGATGTGGCTTTTTAGTGGGTGTGATTGGTTTTGGCTCATTTTTGGTGACTGAGGTAGTCTCAGAGCGGATGACGCAGAATAGCGATTACTACCAACAGACGCCACAGATGATCTTTGTTGCAGGGGCGATTGCAGCAGTTCTGACAATCGGTTTGAATAAATTGTTATCTCTGAAAAAGAAAAGAGTCGTGATTGATAAAGAGACTGGCGAAGAATTTGAGCTAGGTGGGAATCACTCTTTCTTTTTCATCCCAGTGAAGTGGTGGAGCTACCTATTCTTTATTTTAGGTGTAGTTTTCATGCTAATGAAGGAACATAGTCTGAATTCCCCGAGTCCTGAGCCTAGTCAAAAGGCTGGAATGGAGCATATTTAGCATTAAGCGAAATTGGTCACATATTCCGCTTGCTCAGTGTATGGAGTTGGTCTAATTGCAGGGCATCATTTATTAATCATTATGGCTATTAAACGCGCACTGCTTTCAGTATCAGACAAGACCGGATTGGTCGATTTCGCTAAAGGACTCCACGAACAAGGAGTTGAGTTACTTTCTACAGGAGGCACAGCTAGTGCTCTGAGAGATGCAGGGCTGCCAGTAATGGACGTCTCTACATTCACAGGAGCGCCTGAGCTATTCGACGGTAGAGTGAAGACTCTTCACCCTAAAGTTCACGGAGGCCTACTACAACGCCGCGATAGTGAAGATCACCAGCAACAAGCTAAAGACAATGACATCCCACAGATCGATCTCGTTGTGGTAAATCTTTATCCTTTCGAGGAGACTGTTGCTCAAGAGGGAGTAACACTTGAAGAAGCGATTGAAAAAATCGACATTGGTGGTCCATCAATGCTTCGTTCAGCGGCTAAGAACTATAAGAGCGTGACAGTTGTTTCTGACACAGCTGATTACGATCGAGTGCTTTCAGAAATGAAGGAGCATGACGGCGACACTACTCTAAAATTCAGAGAAGAGTGTGCAGTTAAGGTTTTCCTTAAAACATCCACTTACGACGGAGCTATCACTAGCTACCTCAGCCAAGCCGCAGAGGGGACTCGCTCAGTATTCTCGATGTCGCTTCCTCTGGAGAGAAACCTCCGCTATGGAGACAACCCACACCAAGCAGCTAGCCTGTATGGAAACTTCGGCGATTGCTTCACACAGCTTCAAGGCAAGGAACTCAGCTACACTAACGTTCTCGATATCGAGGCAGCTGCTGACATCATTTGTGACTTCGCTCGTCCTACAGTAGCGATCCTCAAGCACACAAACCCATGCGGAATAGGTCAAGACGACGAGTGCCTCCGCAAGGCTTGGCAGCGTGCATTTGAGACAGACACACAGGCACCATTCGGTGGAGTTATCGTGTGCAACCGACCACTTACTGAGAAGCTAGCACGCGTGATCAGCGAGATCTTCACTGACGTGATCATCGCTCCTGACTATGAAGCAGAAGCTCGTGCGATCCTTCAGAAGAAGAAGAACCTCCGCCTCATCAAGATGAACGTGGACGCATACGCTATCGATAAGAAGAAGCCAATGCTCCGCTCAGCACCGGGTGGCATCATGGTAATGGACAGAGATCATACTGCTCTCGGTCTAGATAATTTAGAAGAAAAGGTAGTGACTAAGCGTCCACCATCAGAAGAGGAAATGCGTGCAATGCGTTTTGCTTGGAGAGTGGTAAAGCATGTTAAGTCTAATGCTATCGTATTTGCTAAGGCAGACAGAACTCTCGGTATCGGCGCAGGCCAGATGAGCCGTGTGGATTCATCTAAGGTGGCAGTATGGAAGTCTGAGGAAGCTGGACTTTCTCTAGAAGGCAGCGTGCTAGCATCGGATGGACTATTCCCATTCGCTGATGGACTCGACGCAGCGATCGCAGCTGGTGCAACCGCATGTATCCAACCTGGTGGCTCTATCCGTGATGAAGAAGTAATCGCAGCAGCAGACGCTGCTGGTATTGCGATGGTCTTCACTGGTCACAGACATTTCAGACACTAAGCTTAATCTTTGTCACTAGTTTCGAATTATGTTTTCAGATGTTTTCAGAGATCTTTCTCGGCCTCAGGTGCTCAGCATCATTGAGGCGGTGAAGACATCGAATGGTATCACTGTGGGGAATCTTGCCAAGGAACTTGGCAAGAGCTACATGGGTATCAAGGGACACTGTGAGAAGCTAGAAAAACAAGGTTATTTAAAGACCTGGAGAGTTCCTCGTGCAGGAGTAGGTAGACCCGAAAAGCTCTACCTACTTACTAAAAAGTGCGATGAGCTATTTCCAAAAATCGGCATCGAATTGGTCGAGAATATGGTGGGTGGGATGAAGAAATTTTTCGGAGAAAGTTCTGCTGAAAAAGTCTTCTTCCATCACTATGAACAACTCCGTGCACAGTGGACTCCGATCGTGAGTCGCGGAAAATCATTAGTAGAAAGAGCCACTCGCTTGGCTGATCTCCGTGATAAATCTGGATGCTTTAGTCGCTGTAAATACGATGTGACAAATGGCTTCAGAATAGAAGAATATCATCATCCTATGACAGAACTCTTCACTCTCTATCCGAGTCTCATCAAGCAGGAGATTCGCATGATGGAGCAGTTGTTAGGAAATAAAGTAGTGCGCAAAGAGATCACTTTAGAAAAAGGTGGCACTTTGGTCGTCTATCATATTGGGACACTTGGGTAGGTGCAGAGATGAGCGTTGCAGGCTAGAGGATTTTTTTAGAGCTAAAGCTCTGTCAGAGGTCATGGGGTGATTGGTCATTGGTTCCGGCATGCTGGAGTAGGGCACATGACCAATGATGCATGACCAGTAAGCCAATGACGAACCCGTAAGGTTCATAAATATCTAGCGCCCTTGCTCAGCTATACAAAAAAGAGCCAGCTCAATGCTGACTCTTTTAAAATTGTTAGTGAGGTGACTTTACTTACCGCAACATTGCTTGCTCTTCTTACCTGATCCACATGGACAAGGTTCGTTGCGGCCAGCGTTGATCTGGATTGGCTTACGCTTTGGTAGTTCAATCTTGATTCTCTTGTTGTCCTTGAGTGGAATTCCACCAGCAGTTGCTACCGCTTGGCCGATGTTGCGGTCAGTGATAGGCTCTTCCAGTGAGTCATTGTCCGTGTATTCAGCTGGCATGCTGCGGAGGAAGTTCTCGAAGTGGTCAAGGCTAGAGCTTGAGCGGAAGAGGTTTCCGAGTGCGTCTGACTTGATGCTCTCCATGAGAGTTTCGAAGAGCTTGTAAGCCTCTACTTTATACTCAACAAGTGGATCTTTCTGACCTTGTGCTCTGAGGCTCACGCCTTCACGGAGTGCGTCCATGTTGTAGAGGTGTCCTTGCCATTGCTTATCGATAGCGGTGAGGATGATGTGTCTCTCAAGGTGATCGAGGAGTTCTGGCTCTTCGTGTTCAGTCTTGAGTTGGTAAGCTTTCTTGATCTCTTCGATGAGCCACTGAGCATTGCCTTCTGTGTCTCTGTCCATGAAGCCAGCTTGTTCTAGCTGTAGGCTGAGTGGGAAAGTGATGTTTACCCAGTTAAGTAGTTCTGCGTAATCCGGTGCGCCTTGGTCACGGTCTTCTAAGAATCCGTTCACTGCGTCTGGCACCATTTCATCGATGATTTCGTCGATAAGTTCACGAGGATCTTCTGTAGAGATGACTTCGTTTCTGTAACCGTAAACGATTTCACGCTGCTTGTTCATGACATCATCATAGTCGAGAACTCTCTTACGTCCTTGGTAGTCACGTTGTTCGACTCTCTTCTGAGCGGTTTCGATAGAGCGGTTGAGCCACTTGTGCTCTAGCGCTTCACCATCTTCCATTCCGAAGCGTTCCATCATGCGAGTCATGCGCTCTGCTGCTGCAAAGTTACGCATGAGGTCGTCTTCAAATGAGATGTAGAACTGGCTCATTCCGCGGTCGCCCTGACGAGCACAACGTCCACGTAGCTGACGGTCAACACGACGAGACTGGTAGCGCTCACAGCCAATAACCATGAGTCCGCCTAGCTCTTCTACACCTTCAGCTAGCTTGATGTCTGTTCCACGTCCAGCCATGTTGGTAGAAACGGTGACTGCACCTAGTTTACCTGCGTTAGCGACGATATCTGCCTCTTGTTCGTGGTATTTAGCGTTAAGAACCGAGTGTGGAATCTTAGAGCGTTTGAGTAGTCTTGAGAGTGTTTCTGAAGCATCGACTGATGCTGTTCCTACGAGGACTGGCTGACCTTTTGCTTGGCATTCTGCGATCTTGTTGACCACTGCATTGTATTTCTCTCTACGAGTTTTGAATACTTGGTCATTGAGATCTTCACGCGTATTAGGGCGGTTAGTCGGGATAGGGAGGACGTCTAGATTGTAGATGTCATGAAATTCTGCTGCTTCAGTTTCAGCTGTTCCAGTCATTCCGCCGAGCTTTTGGTAGAGGCGGAAGTAGTTCTGAATAGTGATGGTAGCGTATGTCTGAGTCTCACGCTCGATCGCTACACCTTCTTTAGCTTCGATCGCTTGGTGAAGTCCATCTGACCAACGGCGACCTTCCATCTTACGTCCAGTTTGTTCGTCGACGATTTTCACCTTGTTGTCTTCGATCACATACTGATCGTCCTTATCGTAGATACAGTAAGCTTTAAGTAGCTGAGAGATTGAGTGAACTTTCTCGGACTGCTCATCGAGTCTAGTCTGGAGAGCTTCTTTGCGTTGCGCTTTGTCTTCGTTAGAAATGGATGCATCAGCATCGATCTCTGCGTATTCTTCAGCGAGGTCAGGTAGAGTGAATGCGTCTGCATCACCAGGAGCAAGAAGTTGACGACCCATTTCCATGAGGTCAGCATCGTGTGCCTTCTCATCGATAGTGAAGTAGAGCTCTTCCTTCATTGCGTATAGATCCTTCTTCTGTGCGTCTTGATAGAGGGCTAGCTCAGTCTTGTCGATGAGTCTTCTCGTATCAGGATCTTGCATGTGTCGCATGAGCTGCTTGTTTCTAGGCTGGCCTAGTTTGATCTTAAGGATACAGCGACCTGCATGCTCATCATCACCAGCTTCGAGAGCTTTCTTAGCTTCTTCAGCGAGTTCGTTACAAAGCGTGTTCTGCTTTCTAACAAGGTTCTCGATCATGCCCTTGTAGTTCACATACTGCTCAGTGTTAGAGACAGTCGATGGACCAGAAATGATGAGTGGCGTTCTAGCTTCATCGATCAATACGGAGTCAACCTCATCAATAATAGAGAAGTAGTGACCACGTTGAACCTGCTCATCTTTCGAGCTAGACATGCCGTTGTCACGGAGGTAGTCGAAGCCAAACTCTGAGTTAGTTCCGTATGTGATGTCACAGAGGTAGTGCTCACGGCGGACGTGTGGAGGCATCATGTTCTGAATACAACCGACGCTGAGTCCGAGGAATCTGTAGAGTGAGCCCATCCACTCGGAGTCACGAGAGGCGAGGTAGTCGTTCACTGTGACCACGTGGACGCCGAGGCCAGTTAGTGCGTTTAGATAGACAGGGAGAGTTCCTACGAGAGTTTTACCTTCACCAGTCATCATCTCAGCGATCATGCCACGGTGGAGTGCGACACCACCAATGAGCTGGACGTCGAAGTGAACCATGTTCCAGTCTGAAAGTTGTTCACCGATTTTGACTTCAGTGCCACACATTCTGCGAGCTGCGTTTTTAACTACTGCGTAGGCTTCTGGGAGGATCTTATCGAGATATTTGGTTCTCTTGTCATCAAATTCTTGCTCAATCTTCTCGAACGCATCTTTCGCTGCTTCGATAGATTCTGCGCTAGCTTCTACTTTCGGTAGTGATGAGTATTCGTCACGGAGCTCTGAAAATCTGATTTCTAATACTTCAGAGAGGGCATCGAGGCTCTCTTGATCCATTGATTCTACCTGACGTTTAGTCGGAGTATCGAGTGGGAGATAGCGGTGTAAGTGATTCTGCCATTGAGTGGTGCGAGCGAGAACTTCCTCCTGCGACTCAGTCTGGAGAGCTTCTTCGATTTCGTTAATTTTTGCGGCAATCGGAGTAATCTGCTTCTTGATTACGCGTTCATTTTTGTTACCGACGATTTTTTGTAGTGTCCACTTTAGCATAGCTTTTTGCCCAGTTGTTAAAGGGCGAGGGACTCCATACACTTGGATAGTCTAGCTTGCAAGTCTCAGGTTTATAAACTGTATCATTTTTTAATACAAAATGACGTATATGATAAATCCTACATTTCTGGCGAACTCAATTTTGGTCTGTATTCAGATTTTTTATACAGTTCGATAAGTTGTTCGAGTGATTTCCCAGTGAGTTCTTTGAAGAGGGTTTCCTTATATTTCTTTTGCTGTAGAGCTACAGAGACAGTGGCTGTGATCGGCTTTTTATAAGTATCTTCCATCCATAGTAGGAAGCAAGCAGAGTTCCAGTAGTGGCCGAGTGGCTTGGAATTATTCATCCTCGCTCTGGCAGATTTTGCCCACGGTCTGTCTGGAAATTGTCGATAGCGAACATAGTCAGCAGAACCTTCGACAAACCATGATGGCTGATAGGTCGGATATGCTTGGATAATATGAGCTAGCTCATGGACGAAAACTCCTTCTAGATCGGTAGGGTGATTTCTAAGGTGCTTGGTAAGTAATGTCATTGTGTGCCCAGAAGCATGAGCGGGGTGTTTGAGTGTGTTCACTAGAGAAATGTCGATATTTCGCACTGCAGTGTCTGGGTTAGCGCCTAGCCATTGGACGATTTTGGGCCAAACTTTGACGTAGAGGTCGGTAGTTTTCGTGAGATTCTTCTCAAGGTCAGCATAGCCTTCCAGATCTACCGTGGCACTGAGTTGGTATTTTTTGCCGTTAAGAATTGTAGCTCCAGTGATGGTTTTCTGAGTCAGGGGATTATCCGAAATAGTGAGATGCCTGATCGCTCCCCAATAGCTGCTATTCTTAGTTACACGAATTCTGTAATGACTGCTTGCGAAGGGGGCTTTGACTTCTGCATTTCCACAGTGAAAGGTAGCTATTTGTTGCCAGGTTTTAGCATCGTCCTTTGATGATTCTAGGACAGCATCGCGGAAGCTGTCATCATCTTCACGATTCTCAATACCTAAGCCAGTATAGATCTTTACGGTCTTACCTATTGGGATGGCTTGACTGAATTGAAAGGTAACTACTTGGCCAACTTGCATCTGGCCACCCGTCCAGTAATAGGATTTAGAATCGCCATCTACTATCTTATCAAGACCTCTACCTTTGACTCTCTGGTCTCTAACAGATTCAATACTAGTGGTGATCTTTGTTAGTTTGAGATCTGGGGTTGCATCAGTCTTTAGAAGACCAGTGATGAAAATTAGGCTGATGAAGAGTGTTCGGAGCATTACCATTTAAAGTCCTCTCCGCCTTTGAAGTTTTCGTTTTCAGTCGGGAGGATAGCGCCTGTTTCTTTAAGGTTTTGATTCAGTAGTGTTTTTAATTTATTGGCGATATCTATTTTAGAGTCATCTGCTATCAAGTTCATTTGTTCAGCTGGATCTTTATTTAAGTCATATAGTTCGTAGCCCTTTTTATAGTAGAATTGTATCAGTTTATAATTGCGGTATCTAACGGCTGATCCTGGAATGCCACCTTGGTTCCCCCAGTGTGGGTAGTGCCAGAATATCGGTCGTGGAGCCTTTAAGTCTTGAAATAAGCTTACTCCGTCGATGTGTTGCTCTTGCTTTTCAGCTAGTCCTACTGCGTCAAGGATAGTTGGGTAGAAGTCGGTGCTGGTGACTAGCATGTTTGAGACAGCTCCAGCCTTTGTGACTCCTGGGACTCGGATAAATGCAGGCTCTTTAATCCCGCCTTCGTAGAGCCAGCCTTTTCCTGCACGGAAAGGTTGGTTTGATGTAGGTGACCCTTCAGAAGTGGAGAGTCCACCGTTGTCTGAGAAGAAAATAATCATCGTGTTGTCATACTTGCCAGAGTCTTTCAGACCTTGGATTAGTTTACCGATAGACTCGTCCATCGCTTCTACCATTGCTCCATAGATTGCATGGTTTTGTTTAACTCTGACTTTTCTTGGGAACTCAGGTTTGAACACATCGTTTTTCTCCAGATTGAGTTTTGCTGCCTTCGCCTTGTATTTAGCTACTAGATCTTCACGGCCAATGAGTGGAGTGTGAACTGAGTAGAAGGAAAGCATTGCGAAGAATGGTTTGTCAGCTTCCTTGATGAATTTCACGGTTTCAGTAGCGAGTCGGTCAGGCAAGTGTTCGCCGTCTGGGCCGTCTTCTAGAACTGGGTTTCCGTAGGGTGAAAAGTATTTCTTTCCTCCATAAGGGCCACCTCTTGTCCATCCGCCTTTGTTGATGTCGAACCCATG
>CAKZNV010000112.1 GCA_937132085.1 uncultured Rubritalea sp.
GTTTATTTTCTAGCAAATGACACTAAGTTCTAGTCTAGCTGATCGATGTGGCCTTCTGCTACGTCGATCTCTGGCTTTAGTTGAGGCTCTTCTTGGTGACTGACATTCATTCCAGCTGTTCTACCAACTGCTTGGAGAATGCTGGCTGGGACCTTAACTGCGCTCTGTAGAAGCCCGCAAGATGTGAGCCCGAATGCTGACACGAGCGCTAGCCCCATCATTGCCGATACAGATAAAAGTGATTTTTTCATAAGACCTAGTTCTAGCTATCACTAGTGATGCCGTCAATCAAACAAACAACGCCCATTTACACTCAATTCCCTAATCATTCTATCAGATCATCAATGTGTCCAGTCCTGCTCTGACCAGCTTCGTTGGTTTGCCAGTATTTGCCAGTTTCTACATCGAGAGCAGTCAGCCAGCCTCCACCGTAGGCACAGGTATCGAGACAGATAGAGTGGCCTAGATTCGCAGGGAGATCTCCTTGGATCGTGTGACCGCAAACCATGATTTTCCCAGATACGTGAGGCTCGGCTTCATAGAATCTCTTCCAATGAGCGACCTTGGCCTTTTGCTGCATGATCGGTGTCTGAGGCTCAGCTCCAGCATGGACGAAGAAGTGAGTCTCACTCTCATAGACGATGCCTGCACTCTCTATAAAGTCCCAGTGTTCCTGCGGGATACTGCCAAATTTCCCACCATAAGAAGCGATCGTCTCTAGCCCACCCACCATAGGCGTCACAAAAAATTCATAGTTAGCATTTCCTGTCAAGGCGTCGAGCATCTGGCATTCATGATTGCCTTTCAGATGAACAAGGTGATGAGTCTTTCTAAACTCTAACAGATAGTCGATCACACCTTTAGAATCTGGGCCTCTATCCACGTAGTCACCGAGTGTGATCACGGTGTCTTCTGGAGTTGGCGCCACTAAATTAATCATCGTTTCCAGCGCCACTCGGCAGCCGTGTATGTCTCCTATTGCTAGTATCATCGCTGCTAGATTTATTGGTTCATCTTCAGCATCACCTTGCCACTTTTCTTAGCTTGTAAAGCATGCTTCATGGCCGATTTGATTTCTGCTAGAGGGTAAATCGTATCGATCGGCTGCACTAGTTTACCGGCGCTCACCCACTCCGCTAGCTGGGTGTAGGCAGCATCTACCGCTAGCCTGTCATTCTCTGCTATCCACTTCGTCACCCACAGTCCATGGATCGTGATGCGTTTGAAAATTAGGAATTTGTTAGGCACTTTAATGCTACGTAGAGACATCGCTCCATAGGTCACATGATGACCTCGTTCCTCGATAGCATCCATCAGTCTCAGCGCACTATCACCGCCCACCGCATTGCAGGCGAGTTTAGGTAAATTTTCACCACAGATCTCACGAATTTTCACCACAACATCTGCATCATCTATGAGAACATGATCCGCCCCCAGCCCTAACAGCTGATCCTCTAGACCTTCTCGTCTGACTAAATTGATCGTCTTCAGCCCCAGCTGTTTCGCTACTTGAATGAGGCTCTGACCCACTCCAGAGTTCGCTGCATTCTGCACTACGTAGTCGCCAGGTTTCAGTTCAGCGTAGTCCTCTAACAGTCGTAGAGCGGTCAGTGGATTTACTTTCAGCATCGCTGCCTGTTCATGAGCTAAATCTAGATTTTTAGGAACTACATAGACATCCTCGCTAGTGCAGACGACTTCTTCTTGCCACGTTCCTACACGATTCACGAAGATCACTTGGTCACCTATTGCTATCCCATCTGCGTTACTTTCTAGCACTTCCCCACTGCCCTCAACACCTGGCGTAGTCGGTAGCTCAGGCTTCACACCATAGGTTCCTTGGATGAAATTTATATCAGCCGGATTGATCGGGGCATTTTTGACAGTCACCTTGATTTCACCAGAGCTCAGCGAGCTGGACTCTATCTCTTCTACTTCTAACTTTTCCTCTGGAGCTCCAAACTCGTGAAATCTAACCGCCTTGTTCAACATGTTTCTAACATTACATAGCATCCCTAAGGCATCAATCACCAACCCTTACAAATTCACTACGCTTTACAGGCCTACCACTATTTACTAGAACCTATTCATGGATTTTTTCGCAGCCACAGTCATTCTCATCTTAGTCTTAGACCCATTTGGTAATTTACCTATGCTCAGTGGTGTTCTGTCTAAATACTCTGGAGCCGAGCAACGTAAGATCCTATTTAGAGAAACGCTCATCGCTCTGGGCATCCTACTCTTCTTCCTATTTCTAGGAGACCCGTTGTTAGATTTCCTCGGACTCGATACCTCTACGCTTAAGATCTCAGGCGGCTTCATTCTGCTACTCATGGGTATAGGAATGCTATTTCCTTCTAAGTCCGTCCTCAGTGGACCAGATGATGAGACTGACGACGAACCATTCATCGTCCCTATCGCCATTCCACTCATCGCAGGTCCTTCAGCTCTCACCTACGTCATGCTTATGGCCAAGCAATTCGACGGCCAGCTATGGACTGTCACTGGTGCAGTATTCGCGGCATGGGCATTTTCTTCATTGATCCTATTCCTAGCTCCCCTGTTCATGAAATTCCTAGGAAACAAAGGCATGCGAGCGATGGAGAGACTCATGGGAATGGTGCTCATCCTAATCTCCATGCAGATGATGTTAGACGGCATAGCGACCTTCCTCAATATACCCAAGCCCTAACTTCTGAGAAACTACCAGCTCCACGAGTGACCGAGATTGAACTGTAGCCAAATGCTATGTTCATCATCGTTGCCGCGTTTATCCCAGTTGTATTGTAGGCGAACTCTGCCTTCTGGAGCAGCAGCATCTTTTGATGTTTCAGCTAGTGAAAACCTACGAGTTAGGGCGAAACTGAGTCGTTTCAGTTCCTCTGCTTCGAACGCCCCCTCAGACTGACCTTCTAGCCACTCTACACGAGCTGCTGCATCCCACTTTGGGGCGAAATTATACACACTAGAAACCATCGCTGCTAGCTGACCACTATCTCCAGACTTGCCTGCCTCTTCCCACTCCACCGTCCTATGCATCAGCTGCACCGTGCTGTCCACGCTAGGCCCCCAGCTCTCGCTGACTCGATCATTCCATGAGTAAGTATATTCAGCGGCCAATAATGCCGTATCATTATCACCACCGTAGCCATTTTCACCCAGCACTGCAGACAGGCTCACAAAGTGCTGATGGTAATCATTTACGTAGTGATGAATAGAAGCTCTAAAGCTTAGAACGCTACCCTCGAAGCCTCCTTCATTTCCATGACTAACACTACCTAAATCATGTTCTTCCTCATGTCCTACCACTTCACCAGCAGAGACATATAGCCCCACCACCCCGTAGTTTTCATAAATATAAAACCAGCTCAGCTCACCACCCTCTATAGCTAAAGCGTCCTCTCCAAGAAATTGAGAAGTCATCAGATCCGCATCGACAAAACTCCAATCATGCAGATGCACATGGTTCTGCGCTCCTGTCAGAGTCAAAAACCTCCCCGCTCGGATCTCGAACCCTGCAGGCAAGCTATGCACTTTCACATAGCCCTCTTCCCACTCACCTTTGAGCGACTTATTTTCTAGGTAGAAATTACCATTCACATAGCCCTGCACATAGCTCGTCAGATTACTAAAAGCATCTAACTCGATACCCTGAAGTCTCAGCCCACGCTCTGGATCGTGTCCATGTAGCGCATGTCTAAAATCTCTATCAGATCCACCACCAGCCGCCACACTCGTGAAGACGGATAGCTGGAACAATGCGTCTTCATTTCCTGAATGAGCACAATGACTACTCCCTCCCTGAGCAAACAAACTGCCTGCGCTCAGCAATGAGCTGAAAACACTAAAGACAATCTTCGCCAGCTTCATTGAATCAGAATAGCGCTAGGTTAGTTCGAGCATCTGTGACTTATCGATCCCTCTGAGTTCACAGATTCGCAGCACAGTCGCCTCAATAAGATTATTAGGGCAAGACGCACCAGCAGTGATCCCCACTGTGACCGCAGCATCCTTATCTAGAATACTCGTATAGTCAGAGCGGATTTCCTCCTTCTTCTCCAGATCATAATGGACGATTTGCTCCAGTGAATCAATACACTCAGCATTTCTAATAAAGAATGTAGGTAACTCTTCCTCACCGATTTCTACCAAGTGAGTCGTGTTAGAACTATTGTATCCACCTACCACGAGGAGTATATCCATCTTGTCTTCCAGCATCTCAAAGAGTGCATCCTGGCGCTCCTGAGTTGCCCCACAGATAGTATCGAATACTTGAAAATTTTCCACACCGCTATCACGATCCACGATTGCTTGTTGGATGCGTCTCTGAATCTCTTCAGTCTCGCTCTTCAACATCGTAGTTTGATTCGCCACACCGATTTGATTCATGTGCAGTTTAGGGTCAAATCCTGGTGAAACATTCTTCTCACCAAACTTCGCCATAAACACCTCATCGCTGACATTTCCACGAATATAGTCACAAACAAAATCTGTATCAGCGAGGGTCAGGATAATCAGATAATTACCGTTCTTCTCCACACCTAGAGCATGTGAAGCCGTAGCCAGAGTCTCCTCGTGACCGGCTTTCCCGTGAATCACCGACGTAAACCCCTGTTTCGCATACGTTTTCACTCTGCGCCACACCTTCATTACATCACCACAGGTCGTATCCACGATTCCCGCACCGCGTTCTTCTATCTTTTCTACAAAATGCGTAGGCGCTCCGAATGCAGGCACAATCACCACATCATCATCAGTCAGCGCATCATACTGCTCATCCATCTGCTCCCATGGAAGCGACACGATGTTCATATCAGACAGCTGACGATTCACCTCTGGGTTATGGATGATTTCACCAATAAGATAAATATTTTTGTCCTCAAATACCTTACGTGAAGCATAAGCTAGATCGATAGCTCGCTCAACGCCATAGCAGAAGCCAAACTGCTTCGCTAACTTGATCGTCGTATTTCCCAAGGTCACAGAACCACCATTGGCTCTGATTTTTTCCACAATAGATGACTTATAGTGGCCTTCCACCTCCGCCTCTACCTTCGCCATCACATCAGGCTTTCTGACATTGATACGCTTTCTCTTTTTTGCTGGATTTTTGCTTACAGGTGAATCACTCATAGTCTACCGCCACTTATAGACGAATAGACGTGATTTGCACGTAATTTATTCCCTGCACTATTATCTTTACCTAATCTGGCATCATACATTATGCTGGTAGTTCAACAAAATAAAACTGATATGGCTGCAAACGAAAACAAAGACGCATTAGAAATCCTGCTACAAACACTCAAGGAGAACCCTGAGTTATGGGAAACTCGTAGAAAAACTGCGAAGTTACTCTATGCTGACAAACAATATCTAGAAGCTGCTGACATTCTATGGAATGCACCAGAAATCCCTTCTACTGATGTGGACGTAGCCTTCGTTCTTAAAATTATTTCCAGAGTAAAGCCGAACAGATCTATCAGACTCATCTACGAGGTGATCCGCAGAAATAAGGATAAACCACAGAAGAGCATGGCTGTAGCAAGAGCCCTCAACGACATCGGGATGTATATGGAAGCGTCTAGATTCTACGGAGCAGCACTCGCTTCTGACACATCATTGTTCGACCTTGGCTTCGAGCGCCAGATGCTATGGCTAGATGACTCTACTAGACTCATCGAAGAATGGCGTAAATCTGACCAAGACTCTAAGCCACCTCTAGATGTTCCTCAGCAGCAGATTACTGGTGGCATGATCACGCCTAATACGATGCCGGAAAACATAGCGGATAAAGCTCTATCAGGTGCTCCACTCCCGCCTCCATCTCCTGCACCAGGATCAGTCAAGCCAGCACCAGGCGCCCCATCTTCACCTGCCACTAGACCTCTCATGGTCGCTGGAGGATCACCACCGCCTAACTCTATAGCAGCTGCCCCATCTACAGCTGGACCTAAGAACCCGCTACTTAGACCAGGAGCTGCAGCCACACAGCCACTCGCGGTTGGAGCCGCAGCAGCACCTAGGACAAATGCTCTCCTTGCACCTGGAGCAGGCAATGCTAGCTCACAGCTTCTCCAACAGCCTCTGTCTCCATCGACAACTCAACCAATGCAGCCGCCTCAGCAGCAGCAACCACAACATCCGCAAAATGCCTCATCGAGACCAGCGACAAGACCAGCTGCGACTCCACTAGTCAGTCCAGGCATGGGTGCTAGATCAGACTCTCAGCAGTTGTCTCAGCCAAGCACTTCATCTCAGCGACTTCTGCCACAGCGTCCCCCCTCAATGCTCTCCTCACCCCCAGTCCCCACTCAGCCCCTAGCAATGGCACCTCCAACAGCGATGCCTATGGGTAGACCGCTGTCTCAACCTATAGCTTACACACCTGTTAGCACTCAACCACTCACTAGAGCTTCACAGCCTATTGCTTACCCTCAACAGGTTCCACAGGTGCCAGGTTACGCTGTGCCTCAGCCAGCTAGCACTCAGCCTATTGCCTACGCTCCATCAGCTACCCAGCCGATCGGTTACGTCCAGACGCCACAAGGCCTCATGCCTATACAGGCAATGCCAGCTCAGCCGATGCACCCACAGCATCAGCAGCAACAAGCAGATGGCCAGCCTCAAACACCGCAGTTCAAACTGCAGTAGAAAACTCTAAACAACCAAGTTTTACTTAAAGTCCACAGCCTCCGTGCTGCGGACTTTTCCGTTTCTATCGTGGATCAATAATCTCACGACTGGCCCCTTCTTTCTAGCGTCCTCACCTGTCCCCTCCGGCCAATCTATCTCCACACTACCAAAGTTCACCTTGTTGTAATAAGAGCCCTCTACTCGATACTTGTTAGTCGCCTTAGACGCCCCTGCATGAGTCATCCCGCTCGTAGTCATCTCTACTAGCTCATAGACCAGACCACTCACTTCTTTAGGTAGTCTAGCCACCTCAGCCAAGTGCCGGTCACCGCTGAGGAAGATCACACGCTTGTTAGGAAAGCGCTTCAGCAGGTCTATCATCTTCTGTCGCTCCTTTGGCAAATTTGCCCATTTTTCATAGATATGTCCTTCGGTGATAAACTGAATACTAGTCACGATCAGGCATAAATCTGACTCCTTCGCTAGCTCCTTTTCCAGCCACTCCCACTGCTCCTCACCGAGCATCGTCACACCAGCATCCGTATTCGGTTTATAGTATTTACGCTTGAAGACTTTACCTAATTTACTCTTAGCCTCAATGACTCCTACCTTTAAAGCACTTCTGTGATAGCGTGTGTCTAAATTAATAATTTGTAATCGTTTCCCCTCTGGACCCTGGAGTTTACTGTGGTAAATACCTTTCCTCTTCCTCGCTGGATGATCCACCGCGTAGCCAAATGCATCGAAGAAATTCTTCTGAGATTCCACCTTCTCCGCGAATTCCTCACCCGCATCGTTCACTCCATAATCATGGTCATCCCACACCGCCAGAAGCTCATGCTTCTTTCTAAAGTCTACATACTCAGCCACACCATTTAACTTCGCATACTTCTGCCTCATCAGATTCATATCGTGCGTGTCCGAGTAGATATTATCCCCCATGAAGAGAAATAAATCTGGCTCAATACTACTGATCACTGGCCATATATCCCCCGAATGCTTGTAACGTGTCTTATAACAAGATCCACATGCTACCCTCAGCACCACTTCCTCAGTGATCAGCTTTTTAGACTCCTCTTCCTCACCCGCAACCCCGCCTTCACAGCTTGATTGTGATAAAATAACCAACGACACCACCCCTCTAACAAACCACCCAAGACACGTTTTTTTCATAGCTAATATTGTAACAACAACTCTCATAAGTATAGCCAAAAATAACATCGCTAGCTCCCCCAGCTCACACATTCAAATCACACAAAACATCTACTTTAAAATAATGAGACATCAATGATAAATATCTCGTCAGTCCTCAGTATAAATAGTATAGCAAAAACAACTTAAGCACTCTGTGTTTAGAATATTTCGAGATTTGAATGAACCCTATTGAATACATCGGCCCAGTGCCAACGAAGAAACGCAAGAAACCAGTCATGGGTGGCTGGATCATCCTCACGCTTGCGGGACTTTTTGTGACTTACTTCGCCTGGCCTGCCTTCGCAGACTACATTAAGAAAGAACAGGATAGCCCTACGCCTGATAAACTTTCCGTCACTCTAAACGAGCTCCGCAGCACCTCTCAATACGGAGACAAGCTCGCCGCAGCAGCACTAGAAAGAACCCTAGCAGACGTCGTCTATGATGGCTCAGTCTACAATAACATCGGCTACCCAGGCGGCGACATTCCTAGCGACAGAGGCATCAGCACTGACCTAGTAGTCAGAGCCTATCGCTCACTGAACACCGACCTTCAGAAGCTCGTCCACGAAGACATGCGGGAAAACTTCCACCTCTATCCACAGCTCTGGAACCTCCGCAAAACAGACACCAATATCGACCACCGCCGCGTCCAGAACATTCAGCGCTTCTTCGAGCGCCACGCTGCTATTCTCGAGAACTCACGCGTGACTGAAGACTACAGCCACGGCGACATCGTCGTTTGGAGACTACCATCTGGCAGACCACACATCGGCATCGTAGTCCCTGGCCCTGGCTCACACTCAGCAGAGAAATGGGTAGTCCACAATCACAGCTCCAGCCCTAACGGCCCAGAGTGGAATAATGAACTGCTCAACTACACAATCATTGGTCATTTCAGATTCCAAAAATCTACTATCGATACCTCAGAATAACCTAGAATAGCCCTCTCTGAGAAAAAAGTGATCGCACAGTGCAGTTTTTTCTTGCGGATAAGCGCAAATCATGGTTTTTTGCCCTCGCACTAGCCAAACGAAAGTTCAGTTAGTCAGACATCAAATATAAACGCAAGGTTAGCTCAGTTGGTAGAGCGGTTCGTTTACACCGAATTGGTCGGGGGTTCAAGTCCCTCACCTTGTATATTGATTCACCCAGCTCGATTCATTCCAGCTGGGTATTTTTTTACCCTCATCTATAGGATGATCAAATTTCGTAGTTCATTTGTGGTTAATATCTACTCGACTAATCAGTGCACCACGCTTTAATTCCCCTATATGAAAATAGGAATGAACATGCACCTGTGGTCCAATGAGATCACAGCAGACGACTTCAAGGACATCCAAATGCTCAAAGAAATCGGTTACGACGGAATCGAAATTTTCCTCGCTGAACCAGAGAAATCCAATCTCAAGGAGCTCGGACCATTCCTAGAATCTATCGACATGAAATGCCTAGGAGCCCTCGGACTCGGACCAGACAATAACCCAGCCTCACCAGATGCCTCAGTGCGCCAAGCTGGACTAGAGACTATCAAACGAGCTATCGACGCACTCCACTCAGTAAACGGAGTCAACCTCTGTGGTCCTTACCACTCAGCCTTCGCCACTTTCACTAGAAACGCACCTCAGGAATCAGAATACCTCCACAGTGCAGACGTCCTCCGTGAAGCAGCAGAATATGGAGCTCAAGCTAACATCTCGCTCACACCAGAAGCTCTTAACCGCTTCGAGTGCTACCTAGTCAACACCATGGCGCAGCTCAAGCACCTCGTCCAACTCGTCAACCACCCTAACCTCGGTGGAATGTATGATCCTCACCACGCTAACATCGAAGAGAAATCTCAGAAACAAGCGATCCTAGACATCGAACCAGTTCTCACCTACGTCCACATCAGTGAAAACGACCGTGGCACACCAGGCACTGGCCAAGTCCACTGGGACGAAGTCTTCTCCACCCTAAAGTCCATCAACTACGACGGCTGGATGAGCATCGAAGCCTTCTCAAGATCCAACGAGGACTTCGCCAACGCCATCAACGTCTGGAGAGAATTCAACCCACGTGAGGAAATCACACGTGAAGGATTCACATTCGTCAAAAACATGCTCGCAAAGCATTTTTAGAAACGAGAAGAGGCAAAAGAGAAAAAGGGCCAAACCAAACATTCCTAGAGAACGTGTGCCCAGAAACAATCAACGTCTGAGTCAAATACAGTATCTAATACCAAGTAGTGAAACAAATAAGTTGAAGACAAAGAGGGCGCACTAATTTTACTGATTTTAAACTGTTTTCTCATCACGATGAAAACTGTGTTTGATGATAGCTCAACGTGCTCTCCTCACGCAATATCTGCAATGGGTTTCATCTAATAAAGAACAGTCTAAGATCACTTTGCAATCAGTCTAAAATCAGTAGCCAGCAAAACCTCAGCTACCTTTACACACACCTGCCAAATTTCCTCTACTCACTGCGCCTTTAGTTTGTGTATTGTATAGTATGATAAACTGATATTGAAACTAGGAAAGGAGCCACACAACGCATCCCTTACTCCCCTCACCGACCCTCAGCTACTTTCTTATTCTATCTAGCATGACCACACTATTTGTAGATTTGCTTACGAAATAGGTCTCGTGAATCCCTCATGCTTTCTGCAACAGCCATGCCCAGACACTCTAAGGTATCTACAATGCTGATCACCCGTATCTTCGCTTCTTGAGAATTTTCATCCCGAGCAGCCCCTACGATCTGATCATATTCTTTTCTTAAATTCTTACGCCTGCGACGAAGATGGCGGCAATTACGACAGGCATTCGCTTGTGAATCTACGTAATGGCCATATTCCTCAAACCAGAGTTTCTGCTCTTTCGCTAACCACACAAAGCTTTTTTTGCAATCCTGGCATTCGAACGATACATCAATATACCAATACCGCGGACAAACAGTATAATTCTGTTTCGAGGTATCTGCTCGCTCAGCCGAAGAATAATCTTTGCCGATTGAGCCGTGAAATAAATGCCCCGGCATCTTGCGTGGGTCTGTGTTGCCAAATGTGTCCATCAGAGTGTCTTTTTAATTTTCTACCATATTTTCGCAGTCACCTTCTGACGATAAACCCAACCTGAAAATGATTCAGTAGTTTATAGTAATCTAAAAGCATAACAAAACGAACTTGCCAAAGAATAACCAAAGCTACTTTCTATGTCCATTCATTTATAAACTCTCCAATACCACCACACATTTCCCCATTGGCTGAAAGCCAAATTTATACCAGACGGGGGAAAGGAGCATGCAAGCATCCCCCGGACACACCTCCTATCCCAGCATTCGCTGAAAGTGAACCATATCCTGTTAATTCTCATCACTCCGAAAATATTCACTACTCATCATCCCAGAGCTATCTACATTGAAGAGAACTAGAACGTCTAAGGTCAGAACTAAGAGAACGCACTGATTTTAAACTGTTTGCCAGAATGATGTAAGCAGAGCTTAGTGAAGCTACTAAGCCGTGATAAACACACATATTAACTGCAATGGGTTTCATCTAATCAAAACAGTCTAATATCATTTTGTAATCAGTCTAAAATCAGTAGCCAACAAACCACCACTTCCTCCAAACACACCTCCCCATTTCCCTTTACTCTCCACACATTTCCCCTTTTCCTGAAAGCCAAATTTATACCAGACGGGGGAAAGGAGCATGCGACGCATCCCCCGGTCCGACCACCTATCCCAGCGTTCGCTGAAAGTGAACTTTAT
>CAKZNV010000113.1 GCA_937132085.1 uncultured Rubritalea sp.
CTATTCACACGATCAACTTTCAAACCGTGCTTGGCCAACAATGGTTGAAGTCGCTTAAACTGCTCCATCTGTAAAAATGCCTGCTTGAGATGCTTATGCAGTGGATAGTCATGGAACTGAAATTTCTCATTAGTCTGCAAAACTTTAGCTGTCTTCTCAGGCTCTATTAACCTCAGTTGCTTCAAGAGCTCATCATGAAATGCCGCATCCTGAAAGAAGCCACGAATAGAAATTCCATCGAGTTGTTTAATGGAGTTCCCATCAACCAACTTCCCCATAGCCCCATCAATAGTCTTAAAATTATTCCCTTCCACCACATGCTTCCGATCAGCACGATAATTAATACTAGCAGCAGAATCCTTAGTAAGCCCAACCGACCACTGAGCATTGCAAAATGAGGTAATGGCAAGAAAGGTTAGTAGAGCGAGAAGATTCATGAGTTTTTATACGGTGCGATAAGAAGTTATTTATCAGAGGCTATTATAGTTGTTATGCTGAGATAGTTGTTATTTCTGTTAGTTTTCTTGTGAAAGCGTTCGTTGAGGAATACAGCATGAGGAGATCTCTTTTTGCACGGGTCATACCGACATAGATGAGCTTAGTGTGATCTTGGTTGTTTTCTTTGTCGTCATTGATATGACCTAGGCCTATGAGAATGACCTTTTTAAACTCTAATCCTTTACTGCTGTGCGCTGTTAGGATTGTGATTTTGGCGTTGTCAGATGCGTAGGAGGCTTTAGCAGCCTTGTTTTTTAGCCACAAGTGCTTGATTTGTTGTTTTTTTAGCTCGCTGGTGAGCTTACCTGCGTGCTGCTTGTTTAAATAAATAACTGCGATGTCACGTGCTAATTCACCAGCTTCTAGCCAATGTTTTATACAGCTCGCTGCGTATTTGCATTCATCCTCGATTGAGCTTCTTTGTTTTAGCATCGGATGAGGACCAGAGGTTCCTGCTGATTCAGGAGAGATTAGAGGAATGGAATCGTCATTCTGTTTAGCCTGAGAGGTCATTATTCCTTCAGCAAAGGCAAATGCACATTGGAGAACCTCCATTGTATTTCGGTAATTTATTTTGAGGATAGTTGTTCTACCTTGCGCCTTGATACCGACACTAGAAAGACTAAAGTCTAGGCCTCCTTTCTTTTTGTAAATTGATTGGGCGTCATCATAGAGTAGTAATAATGAATCAGTAGCCGGATCGACCATCTGAGTTATTAGTCGTAGCCATTCAGACTCAAAGTCGTGACCTTCATCAATCATCACTGCTCCATATTGTGCTCTAGGAATGAAAGCTTTATCGACTCCTTCAATAACACCGTCTACGTGTTGTTCAAATGTCGGTTTGTCGGATTTTGAGGGTTCAAAGTGATAGGTGGTAAGTTGAGACTTACACCATTCGTGGAAATGGTAGATTTCTACTTTTTCTTCAAGCCCCTTCGAGATAATATGCCTTTTGAGACTGGCTGCGAGACTAACATTGTAGCACAGCACAAGTATTGGTTTTGTTAATGATTCAGCGAGCTGTTCACAGCGGAATCCTAGAATGAGTGTTTTTCCAGAACCTGCAACTCCATGGATTACACGATGGCCTTGTCCTAGTGATCTAGCCAACTGTTCTTGTTGGATGTCCATCACGCGAATAATATCAGGCACTTTTACTTCAGGGTTAGGAGGTAGGTGATCGGTTGATTTTGTGTCGATGAATAGTTCGATCTGCTTTGCTCCCACACGTATTTCAGGGAAGATATGCCATCTCAAGCGGTTTATTTGTGGTAAGGTGAGGGCTCTATTAAAATTATAGTTAAACATACCCCAAAGCTTCTCTTGAAACGCCAAGGAATCAATAGACTCCACCATTTCATCTTTAGTGATGATAAGATGGGGAGGAAGGATGTGCTCTTGATCTTCAAGAGCGATGTTCTCATCGAGTTGTTTACGTGTGATATTGGGAAATACCGCTCCATGTCCGTATGGCGTCACAAGTTTGCCTTGAAATCGACCACTTTGCTCAGTGAGTTGAGGGTCTATATTTAGTCGGTTTACTAGCTGAAGCATACATTGACGAGCTTGCTCTAGTGGATTGGCACTTTTACGAGTAGCGCCTCCAAAGTGATGCTTAACTTGGAGCTTATCAATTTTATATAGATCTTCTAGTTTCCAGTCCTTTACTTCGAGTAATAAAATACCTCTGTTTGGATGTAATATTACAAAGTCAGGGTATCTACGAAGGTTTCCAATGGGAACATCATACCAGCATAAATAGTCCTCCTCTAGATGACTTTCAATCCTTCGAGCAAACCGTCGTTCGCCACGGGTAGCACCAGGCATTTGTTTAGAGTGTGCATTGATTATCTTGGCCATTGTAATTAATTGGTATCTAGTAGATCTAGCTTCTAGCATCTATTTTGAATATAGGTAGTCACTTTATCGATCATATCCAAAGTTTAAAGGAGTTATTTGTTAGATTCCTAGATGCGTCATTCTCGTCCAGTTACGATAGATCTTGTCATGCTTCGGCTGGAGTGTTATATAGAGGGTTGATTTTTTGAGGTTTTAATTTTCAACCTATTTAGCCTTAGAGGTCATCGCCGCGGTGTGA
>CAKZNV010000114.1 GCA_937132085.1 uncultured Rubritalea sp.
GCTGGAATACGGAGGTGTGAAAGAGAAAAGATTTACAGTCCGAACCACGGTTAGTAGTTGCTATGCGTGGAGCGGAGTGTAAAAGTCTGAGCATTCTATGAGACAATATCCGACAAATAGTAGCTCACGTTTTGCAGAGGCACCTCTGACGAAATGGCTGATGATTGTTTTCCTCGCTACCTTTATAGTCGATATTACTGGGACTGAGGGGCAACGTCGTCTGGAACCTTGGTTGGCTCTGAACAGTTCTAATCTAGTCGAAATCTGGCGTTGGGTCACTTATCCATTAGTCGATCTTCAGGCTGGCGGTTGGTTATTTGGTATGATCACGCTTTACGCTTTTGGACGCATGGTGGAGCAATCGATCGGTTCTCGTAGGTTTGGAGTTTTCATCCTGCTCAGCACAGTGGTGGGTGCTCTCATATTTTCGATTTCTAGCTTTAATTCTGAGTTCCAAATACTCTCAGGCACCACAGGGATCAGTTTCGCTATTATTAGTCTAGCTGCCCTGCTCTATCCAGACCTCACTATCCGGTTGCTCATCCCACCAGTGCCACTGAAAATGAAGACCTTGGCTGTTGGCTTGCTGATTATCGCTGCTGTCATGATGATCGCTCAGAATCGAAATCCAGCCGTGAGCCTCGCTTACCTCAGCGGAGCGGGAGTCGCCTACTTAGTCTCTCGTAAAATGAAGATCTTAGACATCGGTAAATCCAAGATTCACAAAATGCCGAAGAAGAAGGCCAAGAAACGAGCGAAGAAAAAAGGCGGGATGCGACCACGCACAGTCGTCAATATTAAGGAAACGGAAGTGGACAAAATTTTAGACAAAGTATCCCGCGAGGGCATCGGTAACCTGACTGATGAAGAACGAGAAATTTTAAAATTTGCCTCAAAAAAATGACTGATCAAGAGATGATGGAATGCGCTGTGCCTGAACAGCAGATTGATAGATTGAAAGCGATCATGCATCGGCTGAGAGCGCCGGGTGGCTGTCCTTGGGATGCTGAGCAGACCCACGAGAGTCTCGTTCCCTGCTTGATAGAAGAGGCTTACGAGGTGGTGGATGCGATTAAGCGTAAAGACCATCCGCACTTAGAAGAAGAGCTGGGTGATCTGCTTTTACAGGTAGTTTTCCATAGTGAGCTGGCGCAGGAAGCTGGCCACTATGATATGAATGATGTGGCGAAAGGTATTTCTGAGAAGCTAATCCGCAGGCATCCACATGTCTTTGGCGACAGTGTCGTAGCTGGAACTGACGGAGTGCTGAGCCAATGGGATGCGATCAAGCGTCAGGAGAAAGGTAGTGAGGAAAAGCCTTATCTTCATGGTGTCGGTGATGGTTTACCAGCCATGCTTAAGGCGGCTAAGCTTCAGAAAAAAGCGGGCAAAGTGGGCTTCGACTGGCCGAGCGCTAAGTCTGTCTTGGAGAAGGTAAAAGAGGAACTAGCTGAGGTGGAAGAGGCCTTTGCCAACTACGAAGAAGGTGGCGAAGTGCCGGATGAGTTGGAGGCCGAGATCGGCGACCTACTTTTCGTCACGGTCAATGTAGCTCGTAAACTCGGGGTGAATCCAGAGGTTGCTGTTGACAGAACGAATCACAAATTCATGGATCGTTTCGGCAAATTAGAGTCTCGTCTAAAAGCCAAAGGAATTTCACTAGCCGACGCCACTATGGAACAGATGGACGCCGAGTGGAATAAGGCTAGAAATGAAGATCAAGGGAGATCTACAGACTAACGAAAGCTTTTCTACCAAGATGTTGAGAAACCAATACCATAGGTTCTTGGCTGGTTCATTTTAGTAAATACTCCTGAGCCCAGACCTGAAGCATCTATTCTACCGAGTGCATAGTCTTTTCCAAGCAGATTGCTTCCAAAGACATACACATCCCAGTTGTCCCACTTATAGCCGAGCTTAGCATTCACGTTGAATCTCTGCTCAAGCTTGGTGGCATCTGGACTAGTTACTTGAGTGTAGGAACTGCTAGCAAATGAAAATTGAGAAGTCCCATAGAACCCTGTGTCCGGCACATAGCCAAGCACAAGGCTACTAGATAGTTTGGGGGCATTGGGAAAGCGTTGCCCGCTTAAATCAGCACCATTTAAGGTCAAATCTGTGAACTTAGTATGAGTATAATTAACAGAAAAATCAACAATGACATCGTCAATAGGCTCCCAGATTACTTGAGCTTCAATCCCGTATTTTTCACCTCTACCAGAGTTTTGCACCAGCACATCAATATCAGGAATGCCTCCTGTGACTGAAACTGGCACTTGCATGTCATTCAGCTTATTAAAGAACACTGATGAGCTTAGCCGCAGCGAGTCACTTGGTCTTGACTTATAATAAAGCTCTATATCATTACTGTATTCTGGGCTGTAGACCTGAGTTAGCCCCAGAGTTGGAGCGTATGACACACCGCCTCCTCGATAATTGCGAGATGCTTTAAGACCAAATGTTGTCTCATCACCCGGAGTCCACACGAGAGCTAGGGATGGGAGTAGATCAGTGTAATTAGTTTTGTCTCTGGAGAGAGTGAGTGGTGAGAGAGCCGTGATAGCTCTACTGGAGAGATCTCTATCCTCATAGTTAACCCTTAACCCACTGACAATGTGCCAGTTTGAGTTTATAGCATAGTCATCCTTTGCATAGAGAGCATGGATGTTCACCTTTTCTCTCGCTGAGCTACTAAAGGGAATACCTGCACCCACTAGCCCTGAACCATCGAAACCCACTTCGTAATTACTATGTTGAAAATAATACCCCATTGACCAGATGTGTTTGTCTGTCTCTCCTTTAATGTTAAATTCATTGGTCAGGTGACGTTCATCAACATCATGATTAGTAAACCATGGTAGAAGAGCAGTCCCATCTAAATCAATGATCGATTCTACATTCAGAAAGCTTATTCCAAATGTATTGGTAAATTGTATATCCGAAGGACTCAAGTGACTAAATTTAAGAGTCCCCAGCCAATGATCCGCGGGATAGGAAGTCAGAGTATTCGCATCTATTTTACGATCGTTCTCAGAGAGCCCTCCGAACGCTCTTACTGAACCAAATGGATTTGAATGAGATTGGTCATGCTTCAGAGTAGCGTGTAATTCAGTTTTATTATCCTTCGATGTCCACAACCCTTGAGCTTCATAAATGTGTCTATCTATACGAGACCATGCATCAGTATTAAGTGTCGTGTTCTCTACAAATCCATCTGAAGCAATTCTCTGATAGCTAAACTTTAGAGCTGTCTGATCATTTACTTTGAAGTTCTGCTCTATCCCACTTTTGAAAGTATTAAACCTTCCATACTCAGCATACAGAGATCCTGAGTTATCAAACCTTGGCAACGCTGATTGATAGAGAATGACCCCTCCCAGTGCATTTGGTCCATAGGTATTTGACTGACCTCCATAGAGAACATTAATCGAGCCTAGCCCCCATGTTTGCTGTGGTAGATACCTAGAAGTAGCGTTGGAAATAGGAACTCCATTCACCATAGAAGTAATCACCGCATTTGAACGAGTGCCAAAGTAACCCAAAACGTTATCATTGTTTAATCCTCTAATACTGAGCTGTCCAGCCGTCGGATTCCCCAGATAACCTCCAGCCAAAGAGATGAAATCATGCTCAGATTTGACATTGAGTTTTCTGAGGAAATCTCCTGAATAGGCTGTGGAGCTACCTTCAGTATCTAACCATGATTTATGCAATTTATCTGCATAAACAGTGGAGACTCCAAGATCTTCAAGCGGCAGTCGTTGCTCCTGTCCGTTTACAAAGCAAATATTTATTGAGACTGTGCAAATGATCGCTAATAGTAGCGTGAGGTTATTAAGCATAAAATTCATACTAGAGATCTGACTAAGTCATTCAAGGTTCTATTGCATAGGTGATTCACTTATTTTATAGGAATTCATACACAGCTTTGCATAATAGGTGATAGACTAAGAAGGTAAATTTATGAAGTCAGAAGAGAGTCAAGAATACGGTTATGTTTCAGGAAGAGTATCAGCTACTTTTATTGAGGCCGCTATACAATGTGGAGTTTCTGAGACTGCGCTAAAATCTACTATGCTCTGGAATAGCTTCGAAAGCTGTTGTGATAGAAAATGTCTTTGCTATTGGAATGATTTGATCAAATTAATCGACTGCACTTATGAACAACTAAGCGGAGCTGAGGGGCTTCGTCTGATAGGCAATACGATGATAGGAATCTTATCGGACTCAGCATACAGGAAGTGGGTGAGTAAAATGATTTCTATCAAATGGGCTACTAAATTATTGGGCAACCATTCCTATAACTTTATAAACATGGAACCCAACTGCAAAGTCTATGATGACCACGCAGAAATGCATGTTAAAATGAAACACCCTGGCGATGAGTTTAGTAAAAATTTCATTTATCTTAGTGAAGGTATCATCGAATCCATGCCGACTATGCTAGGCTATAACAAAATGAAATCCGTAGTATTTGATATCGATCTTACTGATGATAATTTAGCTCCAAGAGAACTAATTTACAGAGCGTATTTCCCATCTAGAAGAAACATTTTTCAATACACTAGCCATCTATTTAAAACTATCTTCATTAGAAGCCACAACCAGAAGTTACTAGGCGATCACACCTCAGAAATTAACCATCAAGCTACTCAAAACCGAGAAAAGCTAAACTCACTTTATGGACTAATAGACAATATCCAAGAGGCTGTATTGATCATACGTGGCGATCACGTTCTCACCCAGAACTCAGCTCTTAGTATCCTGAGCGAAGGTAACGATCTGACAAACTGGCAAGATTACTTTGTAGAACCAACAGTGATTTTAGACCTCCTGATTCATCACCTCAGATCCCCTTCTAACACTCATTGTAAAACTCTTCTAAAACGAAACAAAACTACCAATATTGAGGTAATCATCTATGTAACCTCTGCCAAGCAGGTTGGTTCTTCTATCGAAGCGATTCTTAGAATCCATGAAGCAACTATGCTCGGAGATCCTAATGAAATAATGTCACTTGCTAGAGAAAAAGAACGTAAGAGTATAGCCAGAGATATCCATGATAGCCTAGGCCAGCTCCTCACTGCCACCTCTTTCCAACTCGCCACACTAGAGCTGACCGAAGAAGATAAAACCCGATCCAACAAAATCGCACAAATTTCACAAATGGTCAGAGAAATTACTCTCTACTCAAGAAAGTTCACTCGACAACTAGACCTACTTATCGATGAATGTGAAACGATCTACGATGTGGTAGAACTGATACGCGAAGAATTTTCGATAATAGCGGGTATCCAGGTGAGAAACAAAATGAAACCTCAGTTCCACTTAGACCATCCTGAAGCACTTAGGCATATCGGCTACATCCTACAGGAAGCGATGAATAATGCCTTCCGACATGGAAAAGCATCCCAAATAGTCGTATCCAGCAGCGAAGATGAAGACACGCGGACTCTCTGCATCATAGACAACGGCTCAGGCATGGTAGAAGTAGCAGCTAGAGTCGGACTAGGACTTAGAAGCATGGAGCATCGGATTAAAAAAATAGGAGGAAACATGAGATGCTTTAATGGGGACGATAAAGGAGCGATTATAGAATGTAAATTTAACAAAGATAAGGAGACAGAGTCATGAAAAAAACATTTTTAATTACTGATGATCACCCTATGGTAAGGGCTGGTATTATTTCACTGGTGAGAGTCTTTTACCCTGATGCGATTTTCCACGAAGCTGAGACAATAAATCAAGCCAAGGCGCAGCTCGATAAACACCCTGTAGACTGTGCCCTACTAGATTACAAACTAGGAGCTGAGCATGTTATCTCTCTTATCCCTCATATCCAACATTACTTTCCAGAAGTGAAGATGCTCGTTATCTCAATGATGGATTCCAGAGAAGTCGGCGCAGCCTGTATCAAGGCTGGAGCACACGGATTCCTCCACAAAGCAGCCCACCCAGACGAAGTGAGAACAGCTATAGAAACCGTCCTGTCTGGCAGAGTCTACGCCAGCATCGAGGTCTCTCGAAAGCTCTTTAGTCCTGAAAAAAATGAAACCACACTCGGTGATCTCACCAAACGGGAAATGGAAGTCTTTTCCCTTCTCGGGCAAGGCTCCAAAGTCAGCAAAATTGCGAGCCAGCTAGGCATCAGCGTGAAGACTGTAGAAGCACACCGTGACCACATTAAAAACAAACTAAGCATAGACACCGCCGCCCAGCTCATGATCAAAGCCTCTAAATGGCTCGATGATCAGAGTAGTTTGTAGCTTTAAAGAAGATCACCCTCTTCCCTATTTGTTAAACCTATATTCATTACCTAAGGCTTCAATAGGTGAATGACTTAAGCGTCTTCTTGTTTCACCTACATAAAGATAGGTGCAGCAATCCGATGTGTTGAAAGTCTAGCTATGTATGATTGATAAAGATTCCACTGAACAATTTAATATTTCAGTGATCTTTCAAACTACATAGATAGACATGAAAACAACAAAGATAGAACTTACAAAAAAAACCTTCAATCATCTCAAGCCAACACTATTAATCACGTCGATGCTAGCATTTACTAGTATAGCGAAAGGGGCTATTATTTGGGAAGTCGTCCAAGACTTAGATGGAGACGGGGTGACGGTTACGAAGACCGGGTCATTTGCCTCCGATCACGTAGGAGTCAATAATGGAACACAGGGCTCAAATGGAGGATCGACAGGCAACGTAATTTTATTTGGTCATGGTGCAGGTAATCCAAATTTAGCTCAATTCAACACTGCTGATGCTACACAATCAGGTTTCTCTCAATATAACACTTGGGATTACACAGGGAATCATTTTGGTTTTAATGGATTCTCTCTTTATTGGAACTTTGATTTATTTGGCGCTGAGTTATCTGCAGCAGAATCAGGAATTATTGCTGGCGAGTTACGTTCGAACTCTGGAACCATACAAAGCATTTTTGGCCCTAGCTTCGATGCCAGTCACGCTGATATTGAGGTTTGGTCGTCTGGAAGCAACCCGAACGACAAAATCATAGTCAGCTTCAACCCTGTCCCTGAGCCCTCATCAACCACTTTGGTTGGTTTCGCCTCACTTGGCTTAATTCTACGTAGAAAACGCCAATAATCTCAACATGAGACTAAAATACTAACATGAAAACACCTCTAATCACTTACTTATCTCTCGGGATTCTTACTGTATCAAATGCAGCCACAACCGCATTTGTCTTTGATAACAGCGTCGGAGTTTTTGCTGACGGCTTAAATAATGGAGACTCTCTTACTGAAGATGGTATCACTCTTACTTTTTCTGATGTTGTGACTTCCAATGGCTCTGCATTTGGAGAGATTGAAGGGGTAGGAATACTACTAACAGGTGTATTAGATCCCACGTATACAGACGTCATTAGTTTCAGCATCACATTCAGCCAGAGAGTGCAGATTCTGACCTACGACATTGGAGCTAGAGAAGATGTTCCAGTAAGCAGCAGCTTTAATCTAACAGGTAGTAACGGCACATCTGGTAACAATGTCATCCCATTTATCTCAGGTGCAACAACGACAGAGCTGCAGCTCAGTTTTGATAAAGGGACGATACCTTTTTTTGAAGCGAACCAAGCCTACTCATTCACCCACAATCTACCAAATAATGGTTCGGACGCTCTGTTTAATCTAGAGGAACTGGCAGTTGAGGCTGTCCCTGAGCCTTCATCATCTTTGCTAATAGGTCTAGGCAGCTTTGCTCTAATGTCACGTAGAACTCGGAGAAAACTAAACTCTTAGAAATTTAAAATCTCTTATGAAAAACAAAAAAGGCCGCACCCTAATGATGGCTACATTACTAACTGGTTCACTCATTGGGGGAGTGAATGCAAAAGACTTGAGTCTTGCTGACACGAAGGTTGAAAATGCTAAGTCTGCTCATAAATTTAATCAAGGTGATTGGCTACTGGGTTTCTCGGGCTCTTATAACCATATAACCGCGGCAGACTCTGATGGGTCAGAATCAGTAGATGTGGCATTTCTAAGCTTAGATGCAGCTTATTTTGTATCAGATAACGTATCATTTGGTTTGGGAACATTTGGGTTATTAGTGCCCAGCAAAGGCTCTTCGGTAGAGGATACTGGCTATTTATTTGGTCTAGAACCAAATGTGAAATACTATTTTCAAAAGTATGAGAAATTCACTCCCTACGTCGGTGCCCATTTCGGGTATGCATATGGGAAAGTGGATGATGAAAGTGAAAACGTGACTTCTCTAGGCCTAGATGCAGGTGTCCTAGTGCCTCTCAATGATAAGGTCCTATTAGATTTAAAACTTAAATGGTCTGACTATGATCTTGAAGAACCTGAAATAGATACCATTCAATTTCAGGTCGGACTAAAGTTCCGCTTTTAATCTTATCCTTCCTCCAGTGGCCCTACGAACTAATGCATAGCAGCCCACTGGAGGGAACAAGTATGCCTCATTGGGGAATCGTCAGAAATCCTCGTAGAAAACACAAATAAACTCATTCTAAAACTAAAACACGCACTAAAACAGGCGTGCTGATTTCAGGACAATTTTTCACATCTTCTGGTGAAGATGGCTATGCACAAAAAAACTGAAGAAGAAAAGCCTGAGTTTACAGTATACACACATTCACAATCAGCAGCTAAGTTGGTAACAAACATGTAGCCGGATCACGAAAACGGCTAGCTTAATCACGCCGGTATTCTTGTCCAATGACAGTTCACCGATAGTCCCAAGCCTATAATGCTCGAAGCAAAAGTGAGAGGGAGAAAACAATACAAAATCATGAAACATATATATATTACTATTATAGCAATGATAGCTTTAAGCGCAATTTCCTTTGCTAAGGCTTATGTTGTCTTTGGAAAAAATGGAAGTGGTAAAAAAACTGGTTACGATGTGATCGAAGCAACAAATTATAGCGATGCACTAAAATACGCTAAAGCTCAATTCCCTAATGCTCATTCCATTAGTGCTAATTACTTTAAGAACTACGCGCTCATATATTGGAGTCCCAAAAAAAACTCCTATTACATGAGGCATCTAGATACTAAAAAAGGTGTAGAAGAGGAGGCTGAGTATCAACGAAAACGCGGTAAGACGAGAATTGCTTATTATAGCGCTGATCTCTAAAGCCAACACCAAAGATAGTTTTTAGAGATCTGGAAGCAGCTAGCTTATGATTCATATCGGGAATCTCCTGTATCTGTAGAATTACGTTTAAGTTCACGCCTAATAGTAGAGAAGCTTCTATCTAATATAGATACGATAGAAGCGAAGGAGTCACCGTTACGTCGTAGGATAGATATGCTAAACCGCTCTTACTGCTCAGATGTTATAGGTCATAATGCACAGATTCTGTTTTGATCGATACCTGTGCTTATATAAATCAGCATCTGAGTCGTTTTCAATTTGAATCCAAGTTGCCTATTATATTGGAAATATTATAGGCTAGGACAAGCTGGGCAAGAAAATCAAGGCAGGTGCAAATAGCAAGAAATCTAGCACAAAGCACTGGTCCTACGACTAATCAACCGATGACGTAGCTTAGCCGCAAGGAGTATTCACACCGCCTAAAGGCTCTTCTGGATGATTTCTAGGGCTGCGTTTTGCTCATCTGAGATCTCGTTTTCAGACTCGAATGATTGGATCATTGACGGTAGATCTGACTTGGTGTTTTCAGTCATATTCTGTGCCCATGTTGCGAGGATGATCGCGAACTGAGTGTCTTGGGGAGCTACATTCCACGTCACATTACTGAATTGCACGTTGAGTGATTTTTCAGCTACTTGGCTTACTAGAGATCCAGATTCATTCGCTGCTTCTGAGATACTGCGCACGGAGAGGCTCACGACTTCTGACCCGAGATTATCTAGTGCCTTGAAATCTTCTTCTAGCTCTAACTCATAGATGACTAAGTGACTCTGACCAGGCTCTAGTTCAGTCACGGCTGGTGCGTATTTTGCATAATTTGCGCCTTTAGATTTCTTATGACCTAGCAGTCTATATTGAGCCACATTGTCGCTGAATGTGAGACCAGCTTCTACTTTAGCGATGTCGCTAGACTCTAGACCTATATTCTTCACTAAGATCACTGCGATCTGGTGACTCGGCGCCCATGGGCACTGCACTAGTGAGACTCCTACCTGCACCTTGTCCACCATCATGTCTGCTGGCTCATTGTAGCTAAAGTGATTGATGATTTCTTCCACACGAACCAAATCGCTATTCAGCGCAGTATCTCCACCGTTTTCAGCCCAGTCTTCAATCCATGCCCAGCTATAATCTTCTGATGATAAAGGAACGCGGGTCATAGCGCTATTCGCTCTCGCTTCCCAGCCATCCTTCATGTTCGCAGACTCCTCTTGAGTGCCACTTTCTGTCGCATGACCTGTATCCGTTACTGATGCATCGCCATGACCGATTGATGGTCCCCCAGATTGGTCACCCGAGCTAGGAACCCAAGCGGTGCTATTTGCCTGAATTCTTGGGTTTTTCCCATAAGCCTCAGTGTCTGCATCGGCGAAGCTACCAGCATGACTATTTCCACCATCGATACTATTCATCACCATAAAGGAAAGTGTCACCACTGCTGCGGCTCCCGCTATCACTACGAATGGTCTGAGCCATTGCTTTTTCTGACCAGATGGGACCTCTGCTAGGGTAGAAATTTTTCCTGATTGGTAGACCTTAGCACGCTGCTTTGGCTTGAGTTTTAGAGCGGTCTCAGCACCTAAGCCTGCGCTCAGCAGCTGGCTGATCTCCTCAATGGAGTCCACCTCAGTCTGCAGCGCCGCATCAGCTTGTAGCAGTTTCGCCACCTCATCTGCTTCGTGCAGTGGGAGCTCGCCTAGTGCGTAGGCTGTTAGCCTTGGGTCGCTATCGTTGATTTTAGTTTTCATCTCTGATTGTTCTCTCTATTTTTTTAAATGATATCTGCTGGCATCATCTCACGGAGCCGTTTAAGCCCGTTATGCAGCAAGAAGCCTACGTTTCCCGTAGTAAGACCAGTTTTCTCACTGATCTCTTGGTAGCTCATCCCTTTTTGGAATTTAAGCATGACTACTTCTTTTTGATTGTCTGAAAGTTTCTCCAGCACCTCCACCAGCTGGTGAATGCGCTCGCTATTGTCTGTAGCCTCATCAGGTGATGCATCCTTGCTAGCCTCTAGGCCTAAGATCTCATCATCCACGCTTACCATGCGCTTCTCCTTACGCAGCACGTCTAGCGCTCTGTTCCTACATACAGTAAATAGCCAGCTTTTGAGCCCAGTTTTGACTTTCTCCACATCCTGCTTATAGAGACGGATGAAAGTGTCCTGCACCACATCCCGGGCTCTATCCAGATCGCGGAGAATCGTCATCGCATAGCCTATGAGTGGGGACTCATATTCACGTAAAGCATGCTCTACTAGTTCATCTGCGGTGGTTATCATGGCTATGTCTTTTTCGCCCATATCTTGGACTATTCACCAGTAGAAACGATTCGGACAATCTTTTCTTAGGAATTTTTAGAAAAAAATAGCACTCACCGCATTTCTCACTATCATGTCCGCCATGTCAGGCATCCAATCCAAGTTTTCATCAGCAATCAATAAGAGGCAATCCTTGCTAGATATTGATACAGATGCGCTACGCCTCTTTGACGGCATAGGCGACAGACTCGACGACACTTTCTTAGAAACCTTCGCTGACCACTGGGTCATCTCCACCAGAGACAACCAACTCGACAGCGAAGTCCGAACATTCCTAGAAGCTAGCGGTAAATCCGTTTACTGGAAACGACTCGATCAACATCAGAAGGAAGACCCGACTCACCTCTGCGGTGAGGAGCAGACTGGAGCATTTCTAGCAAAGGAATCTGGCGTAAACTACGAGATCTCATTTCAGAGTGGCTACTCACAGGGCATTTTCCTAGATCAGAGAGAAAACCGTAAGCGTGTCCGTGCGGCAATGTCTGAAGGTAAGACTCTGCTAAATACCTTCGCTTACACAGGAGCATTCTCCGTCTGCGCTGCACTCGGTGGAGCTATCACTACTACGCTAGATCTCTCGCAGCCTTATCTGGACTGGGCTAAGCGTAACATGCAGGCAAATGACATCGATCCCAGCCAGCATTATTTCTGCAAAGGTGACACCTTCCACTGGCTCAAGCGATTTGCCAAACAGGGTAGAAAGTTCGACGGTATTATCCTAGATCCACCGACATTTTCCCGAGACGACAAAGGCAAAGTCTTCCGTGTAGAATCTCACTACGACCAACTCATCTCGCTCGCTACTCAGTGCCTTGCTGAAGATGGCTGGATTCTAGCTTCTACGAACTGCCGTAAGCTTAGCGATAGTGATTTCCTGGAGCTTGTCAAAAAAGGCCTACCTCGTAGTGCAAAGGTAAAAGCTCTGCCAATGCCATCTGAATACACTGGCGAATCCTATCTAAAATCACTCTGGATCAACCACTAACACACTAAATTTATGTTTAATTCTAAACCAATCCCTAAAAAAGGAAGCAAAATTGTCAGCCATAATGACTTTCACTATCGCTGGATCGCCTACTCTACACCAAAAGGCACAGAAGTCCGTATCGCCTACGAAGAAGTGAGTGACGGCCAAAAACTCATCGCCCAAGTTCCTAAAGTTTTCGACCTACGCTGGCTAGAAGGCATCATTGATTTCGGCCTCAAGAACGGCTGGGATCCTAGGTATGCGGCGAAAGACTTCACCATCCGCACCGCCAAGGACACCTACCGTGTTATTTCAGAAGAATAGCTCTTCTGCATAACACCACACTTTCGTATATAACTGTGCACCATATTCTTATATGTTTGACAGTTAGTATTCGTTGTGTCTAGATGATAACTATGCATGTATTTCGGAGCTTTAGGTGAAGCTCCTCCTCTCGCTTCTTCATGCTTAGTAAAACTCCAACACAACAACTAAATGAAATATTATAAGAAAAATATATTAGCTGGGTTGCTAACAAGCATGGCACTTTGTGCCCCAGCGATGAGTCAGGGACTATTCGACGTCGTATTCTTATCAGACACAACGGGAAGCATGGGCGACCTCATCAGTAGTGCCAAATCCTCGAGCAACGGAATCTATACTTCATTTAGCGCTAGAGGCGACGTGATGTTTGGTGTCGGCGAATATAGGGACGGTAATAGCGATGCCTTTGCCCATAGATTTAATCTAAATGACATGGGAGCTGCCGCACTCTCCTCAGATGGAGCTAGAGTGAGTAGCGCTATCGAACAATGGACTGCCTCTGGTGGTGGTGATTTCCCTGAGGACAACCTCTTAGCCCTCAGAACTACAGCCTCGGACACACCTTGGCGAGTAGGATCTAAGAGAATTGTCTTCTGGTTTGGAGATGCACCAGGACATGATCCAGCGAGCGATGGCACTACGATGGCCACTACACTTGCCGCACTCAATGCACATTGCGTTCAAGTAGTAGCCATTGACCTCAACGATCTCGACGGCACAGGACAAGCGACTATTATCACTGATAACACATTGAGCTGTGGTGATGATGGTGGACTTATAGAAGATCTAAGCACCCTTACAGGCGCTGAGTTAGATAGTAATTTAGAGAGTATTCTACTAAATCTCTTTAATGAAGTAACGACTGGAGGCACTCCAGTGGCATTTGTTTCAGGAAGTAGATCTGGTAGCTTGATTACTGTAAGAACTATGTCACGTGACGTGTCTAATAGATTAAGACACATCAGAGCTATTTCTGGAAGTGTTCCAGATGAACATGCTGCCATCCTCCTAGGAGCTAATGGTGGAGCTGGGTCTGGAGCCAAAGGAGGCATAAGCCCTCAAATCGTGTTACATAGACCAACATGGGAAGCTTGGGGACAAGTTTATGCATTTACTGAAAATCAAGACAATCAGGTAGGCCCAGGGTCTATCCTCATTCACCCAGACCTAGAAATAGATGTCTATGGTGGTAGCGTTGGTGTCGATAGACAGTTAAATAGAAACTGGGCAATAGGTATCGCTCTTGGAGCAGCTAAGACAGACATGGACATGAGGACAGTAGGTGACATAGACATGGATTCCATCTCTATTTCTCCTTATGCATCATACTCAAGAAACAATGCTTGGAGAGGCGCTAGCGTCTATGCCGATCTGTTCTATGCTTATGGAAGCCACGACTACGACACCAGAAGAACTGGCGGAGCAGTTGGCTCCACTGATGGAGAGTCTCATCAAATAGAGCTCAACACTGGCTTAATCTTCCAGCGTAACAGCATCAACCATGGTCCCTATACTGAGATTCGCTATACCACTGGAGACATCGACGCATATACTGAAACTGGTCCAGGAGCTCTAGCTGTTGCTAGCACTTCTTATGACTCGTTTACGACTCAGCTTGGCTATCAAGTTTCGCATGATTATAGTGTGAAATTAGGTAAGCTAACCCCGAGTGCTCGTATAGGTTGGGAGCACGAATTTAAGCCAGATCAAGGTTCTATCGGAGCTATTGACTTGGGTGAAAGAGATGAAGATGTTGGAGTGTTAGGAGTAGGCATGAGACTCCAGAGTAGTAATAATTGGTTTTTATCTACTGATTATGAATTCAGAAAAGGTAGCGATACAGAATCTCACTATATTGGATTAAATCTTTCTAAAGAATTTTAATATTGAGACACTATTAGTTTAGAAATTCACTCCACCTCAAGCTAGCAATAGCTTGAGGTTTTTCGTTGTGTGCCTAGGTGAATCTGAGCTCTCGCCAGCAACAAAAAGACGCCTACCCCATTATTTCAGAAGATTAAGTTATCAACACAAGGCCCAGACTGTAGACCCCTTCCACACGCTTTTATGCTTGCGGAAACTGGGGAAATCGTTAGCTTAGAGATAGTAGATTAATCTCGTCGCTGACTATTGTCGGCTTCGGATGAATCTACATACATAAATCCGCCTAGTAATATTATAACCCGCTAGGCGATTCATAACCTAAACATAAATAACAAAATGAAACTAAATTACAACAAACCATCAGATGTGGCTCGCAAGGGTTTCACACTCGTGGAACTACTCGTTGTTATGGCAATTATTGCCGTTCTAGCATCGATCGCAGTTCCTACCGTTCTTGACAAGCTCAAGGATGCAGACAGAACTAAAGCTGTTTCACAGATTAAGGGTGTTTACACCTCAATCTTGGAATTCGAAGCTGAATACGGAACTCGCCCAGGTCAACTCGTAGTGGATGACGATCTCGTTGAGAACGCAGCAGCAACAAACGCTAACGATTGTTTCCGCCAGCTTATTCAAGCAGGTCTACTCAAGACAGAAGCTCCATTCGAGATCAAATCATTGGTAAACAGTGAGTCTGACAAATACATCGGTGAATCTCCAGCATATGCTGAAGCACTTGAAAAAGGCGAGAACGGCTTCCTATATATGGACAACCGTAAAGCTAAAGAGGGTGCTCCTCTTGCAGCAGCTCCTCTTGCAAAAGAAGAAGGCTCATTTGATTACCTTGCATTCAACGGTAAAGCAGTAGTTCTTGTTGTTGGCGGTTCAGTGCGAACAGTTGACATTAATGAAGACACTGAAAAGACTGAAGTTAAAGCAGGTAAGGACAAAACAATCGACATGTTCAGTGCTGCAAACAAGACATTCAGCACAAGCGAGCCACCAAATCCTAAATACCCTGACGCTCGATAGTCAGTTAGTCATTAGAGATTAAAACAATTTATCAAACCAGAGAGTTCGCTCTCTGGTTTTTTTGTGTGGCAAAATAGAGTGATGATTGCTTTTGCGGTGGACAAGTGGATTTAAAATGCGACTTTTCAAGCAGTAACCACTTCACCTTTATGTCAAAAAACTTTAGCCTTCTCCTAGCTCTCCGCTATTTAAACCCTATCCGCACTCACGTCTCAGTGATCACTCTGATCTCACTGGCTGGCGTCTCTATCGGTGTCATGGTGCTGATCGTGGTGCTCTCAGTGATGGATGGCTTTGAGGACATGGTCAAAAGCCGCGTTCTAGGACGCTCACCACACATCGTTTCCGATAGAGTCATCAACTGGGAAACAGACAATCCTGAGCAAGAGTGGAGAGACCATGTTGCTGAAATTAAGAAAACCGATAAGGTGGTAAATGCTTATCCACTAGTCGAAGACTTCGTGCTATTAGACTATGGTGGAAACATCATGAACGCACGGATGCAAGGAATCGACTCTCTCAATGAAGAGACCATGCTAAAGTTTGCCAAGAGCGTGAAAGAAGGAAACGGAGACCCCAATATGGGCGCTGGCTACGAGGCTACTATCTCTAGCATACTCGCTAAAACCTACGGTATACAAGTAGGTGATAAGATAGAACTCATCTCCAACAGAAATCTCAAGCTACTCAAACCACTGATCGACCAAAAAGATTTCACCCCACTCAGCGAACAGAAGAAAGAGCAACTCCGTGGAATCCAACTCTCAATGCAGCTAAAGATGAAACCTTTTCAAGGAAAGCTAGCAATGCTGAACCCTGAAGTGCAAACTCTTAAAACTAGGCTAGTCGAGTGGCAGGGCCTAGAGATCCGCACCGCAGAGAAAAAGTTACTTCAAGAAGTCATCAATCTCCTTGGCAGTGACGATTACGAAGATGACCCAAATGGAAACAATTTCTATCCGACTGATAGACTAGAAGAGATCATCGCTAAAATAGAAGAGATCAAAACGCTCAATGTGTATAAATCGGACAGTGACTCCATCAGCGAAGTAGCACTTCCTAAAGACGTTGTCATCGCCGCTATCTACACTACTGACCCCTACGCTCCTGGACCAGACCTCTATGTTCCTATCTCAGTCGCTCAAGAGCTCGCCGGCGCAGGTGATTCTAGCCAAGTCAGCCGCATCGCCATTACTTTAGAAGATGCATACAAAGCCCAAAAAGTCCTAGATGGAGATCTAAAAGACATCGTCTCTGGCTCTTGGCAGGGTTCCACATGGATGGAGCAACATAAGGAACAATTCTCACTCATCAGCAGCCAGAAAAGCATGATGACTATCGCCCTATCCTTCATCATCTTGATCGCCGTCTTCTCTATCGGGGCAGTCATGTTCACGATCACTTATCAGAAGAAAAAGGAAATCGGAGTAATGATCGCACTTGGAGCTACTCCAGGTCAGATCACTCTGGTCTTCACTCTTCAAGGTCTCATCGTAGGTATCTTCGGTGCATTAATCGGCTGGGGACTCAGCCTTCTAGTTCTCTTTAATCTTGATACTATTCAGGACACCATCGCAGCTTGGGGATTTAACCCATTCAGCAAGTCATTTTTCGGAGTAGACTCCTTACCCTATATTATCAACACGTGGGAAGTCACCTGCGTCTGCTTCGGAGCATTCGTTCTCTGCACATTAGCGGCACTCGGACCCGCTTGGCTTGCTTCTCGCACCGATGCTGCTAAATCTCTACGAAACATGTAATCGATGAAAATCTGGATACTTAAAAACGGTGAGCGTAGCGGACCTCACGAAACATTCTCTATCCGCGAGCGCATCTCTGAAGGCGAGCTAGATGCAGATACTCCTGCTTGGTATGAAGGCATTCCTGAATGGGTCACCCTAGAGGATGTGCCATCGCTGCACGGACTTTTCACCCATCAACATGAGGAGGTATCTGAGCAAGAGATCATTGAGGAAACCGCCGAGGCAACTATCATCCATGCCCCTCAGCCTCTCCACCCAGTGCAAAGGTTCTTCGCTAGGTTCTTTGATATTTTTGTCTATAGGCTCATCATTGCGTGGATTCAGCTACTCAGTGGGATCAACCCACTACTCCCTCCAGATACTCCAATGGCTGGAGTAATGCTTGTTCTGCCTTACGTCATCATCGATGCAATAATGATGCATATCTGGGGCACCACTCCTGGTAAAACTCTATTAGGAATTCGTGTCACTACTGCAGAGGGTAACAAGCTAAGTATTGGCGCCTCACTGCTAAGATCTCTTAGAGTCTGGATTCTTGGGTTTGGTATGTTCTTCATCTGGTTCATCTCACTTCCGATCTCTTTCCTTATCGCTAAGAAATTTGGAAAATTTGTCTGGGACGTCCCTAAGAACTATCAAATTTCAGCCAAACCATTAGTGACATCTAGAGTCGTTATATACGTATTCATTCTCTTAATCTTAAGCAGCATAGTGAGTTCATTTTTCCCTGAGGAAATCAAAAATGCCACTACCGAAGAATTATTAGAAATGGCGACACCAAAAGAAAAATAAACCTTTTCTCTGCTCCTAATAGTCTCCATCATCGGCGCATCATGCGAGACATCGTTTATTTTGATTTAGAGACCAAGAAAAGCTTCTCTGCCGTTGGCGGATCGAAGCATAAAGACAAAATGGGGATGTCTGTGGGCGTCACCTATTCTACTAAGTCTGGCAAATACCATGTCTACGATGAGGCCCATGTCGATGACCTCGTCAACCAGCTGATCCAAGCGGATCTCGTAGTGGGATACAACCACATCCAGTTCGACTACCCAGTGCTGCAAGGCTACACTATCTACGATCTTCCTTCACAGACCGTTAATCTCGATATGATGATTAACCTCGAAGAGAAGATAGGATTCCGCCTAAAACTAGACTCACTAGCCAAGGCCTGCCTCGGTGGCAGTGGCAAGACTGCAGACGGACTCGATGCTCTACGCTGGTGGAATGAATTTCAGAAGACCAAGGACGAGACCTTCATGAACAAGATCGCCGAGTATTGCTGCTACGATGTCAAAGTCACCAAATGCGTGCATGAGTTCGGAGTGAACAATAAGTTTGTCCGCTACGATGACAAATCTGGCTCTCTAGAAGAAGTAGAAGTTCAATGGTAAGCTAAAAACATCATCACAAATGAGAGACGGCTATAAAAGATTCATCATCATCACCATCATCATGCTCAGTGCGCTCCTGCTCACTATCGGCATGACTGAGCTACGGGGTGGCTATGGGCTCTTTAGCTTCTTAAAAGGCCAGAGACCTGTGACCAATGAACCGGTCCACCTCTCTGTTACTCCAGCGGTTTCTCCTAGCGATGTTCCTGAGCTCACTAAGCTGAGTATCGAATACGCTAAGCTCACTAAGTCCGTGATGCCTTCGGTTGTGAGCATCAACACCGCCGGCTCAGAAAATTCCCAATCTAATCAGTCACTAGGTCAAGCCAACTGGCGCAAAAAGAATATTAAAGGTCAGGGCTCTGGTGTCATCGTGTCAGAAGAAGGTCACATCATCACGAACTACCACGTCATCGCCGATAAACAGCAGATCATCGTCACGCTCGCTAATGCTGCTCAGTTCGAAGCTGTCCTCATTGGCTACGACCCATCTATCGATATTGCAGTGCTAAAGATAGAATCTCCCTATACTCTCATGCCTCTGAAATTTGGCGACTCAGATAAGGTGAGAGAAGGCCACATCGCGCTCGCATTTGGTAATCCTTTTGGCATCGGAAAATCAGTCACTAATGGCATTATCTCTGCGAGAAAGACATCTTCCTCAGACCGTCAAGTCTCACTATTTCAAACCAATGTGGCCATCAACCCAGGGAACTCTGGTGGGCCACTCGTCAACGTCATCGGGGAACTAGTTGGCATCAATTCTTCCATCTTCTCTAGCGATAAAGACAACCCATCATTCATCGGAATCAGCTTCGCTATTCCTTCCAACATGGTAAAAAAAAGCTTTCTAGATATTCTAGAATACAAGCGCCCAATGCGTGGCTATCTCGGACTCTACGCGGAAGATCTGATCTCTCCACAGACTAAGCAACAACTAGACTACAACCGCTCTGGTGGCGTCCTAGTCTATGATATCGAGGCGGATTCCCCTGCCGCTAAAGCAGGCATTCGCAAGGCAGACATCATCGTTAGCTTCGCTGGGCATGAGGTCTCGGACAATGAAAACCTAATGCAAAAGATCCACGCCTCGCCAGTAGACGAGGACATAGAACTCACTCTCTGGAGAAACAAAGATTTAATCACCATCAATGTCAAACTAGAACAAATCGATGCTGGTATAGACACTCTAAAAGCCAGGCAACACTCTCAGGAAGTGAACAGGTCTATCATTAAAACCGTTGGTTTGAGCGTCTCTACACTCAGTCGTGAATACAACATCAACGGAGTAAGAGTGACCAACGTTCTCAAAGGCAGCCTAGCGGATGGCAAAATCCAAGTTGGCGACATCATCTACATCATCAACGGACGCAGAATCTACAACACTCAATATTTCAACCAGCTGCTCACCTCCTTCGCTCCGAATGAAGAAACTAGATTCTTCATCATTAGAGACAACAAGAGAATCACTAGACCAATCACGCTACCTCAGATCAATCGTTGGTAATAAGAAGGAGCTACCCCTTCTCCCCTGCTTCTTCCATAGCAGCAATTTCTTCACGATACTTTGTCAGCTGAGCATCGATCAGTTTGACCGCCCATTTAAATTTTGGCTTATCTAACTCAGTCCGGATTCTTTCCAGCTTCTTCATCGCCTCTTTTTTTTCTTTGATTAAAGATTTCTCCATCTCAGAAAGCTTCTTGTCCTCATACTCCACTAGTCGCTCCACTAATTTTCGAGCGTCAGCTGGTAATCCATCAGCCACACAAAAATTCATGGCTATGAGTGAAAATAGGCTAGTAATTATTAATCGTTTCATCATCTCGTTCTCCTCAATTCTATTTTGTTTCTGCGATACTAAGTTCATGCAAGAGCTTCCCACCCCAGCGCACCATCAGAGCTTTCGGCTTCTTACTAGGAACTTCCGATAGATAAATCTTCCCTAACTGCTCATCTCCTAAAATCTCAACATGGTCATCATGAAGCGTGTAGCTCCACACTCGAGTATGTTGCTCTTTGCCCATTTTGTAAGTGACGTTCGCTTTGCCATTTCTCATGAACTTCAGCGAGCCCTTAATACGAGCATAGCTGAAGAAATAGGTCTTATCGTAGAGAAACATTGGGACTGGCTTGGCTGCAGACTTAGCACTAGGTCTCTCACCTCGTTCTAGCGTTCCTATTCGATTCTCAATTGCTTTTATCTGAGCTGAAATAGCATCTGCCTCTTCCTCCATCCCTTTATCATCATAGCGCTTCTGGAGAGACTCTAATTTTTCTATCACCTCTTCACGCTCTTCATCCAGCTCTGCAACAGTCTCCTCTCTTACCTCGCTCTCATTTTCTTTTTCCTGCTCTACTAGCTCCTTCGCCTCCCCCGCCTTCTTTAACTCTCTGCCCTGAGCAGCACAAAAACCACTTAACGACGGAATCAATGCTCCATAGATAAGTAGGCGTAAACAGTGGCTATCAAATTTCATACTTCATCCTTAATGTTCTCCATCTAACTATCAAACAAAAACTTATCACCTATCGCAAAAAGATTTTATCAGCTGTTTGAATAAATTGTTGCCTATACCCGTCTTAGATATACAACAGAATTTAAACCAATCCCCTGAAAACAACCAATATTATGAAAAGAACTAAGTTATTTATCGCAAGTATCGCCGCTGGATCAATCGTCCTCTCAAGCTGTGCAACTACAAATCCTTACACAGGACAACAGGAAACATCTAAAGCTACTAAAGGTGCAATCATTGGCGCACTCGGTGGAGCTGCAGTAGGAGCTCTCATTGGCAATAAGCGCTCAGGTGGAAGCTCACGTAAAGGTGCCGCTTGGGGTGCACTCGGTGGCGCTCTTGCTGGTGCAGGCATCGGAGGCTATATGGACAACCAAGAAGCTCAGATCCGCCAGCAGATGGAAGGCACGGGCGTAAGCGTTACTCGTGTCGGAAACGACCTCATCCTCAACATGCCTAGTGATATCACCTTCAGAACAGGTAGCTCACAGATCGATTCTAGCTTCAGCGAAACACTCGGATCAGTTGCTCTTGTTCTTAAGAAATACAAGAAAACTAGTATCAGCGTAACAGGTCACACTGACTCAGTAGGCTCAACATCAAGCAACCAGAGACTTTCAGTATCTCGTGCTCAATCAGTAGCTAGCGCTCTCAACTACAACGGAGTATCAAGCAACCGCACACAGATCTATGGCAACGGCGAATCAACACCAGTAGCTTCTAACAACACCACAAACGGTAAAGCACTCAACCGCCGCGTAGAACTAAAAATCGTCCCACAACAAAACCAGTTTCAGTAGGATTATTTAAGAATTACTACTTTATCTAATAGGTCCTATAAGTCTTATAGGACCTATTTTTGGTTAGACTACTCAGCTTTAACGCAGTCATAACTCCGTAAAAAAGCTTTAGCGGACCTCTCCGCTAAAGCTTTAAATTTAATGATTCATCATCCCGGCCCATTGTCTATTGACCGATGAACCATTGACTGGAAGCTTCGCTTCCTACTCCCACTCAATGCTTGCCGGTGGCTTGCTTGAGATGTCGTAGAGGACACGGTTGATGCCGTCTACTTCGTTGAGGATTCTGCTAGAAACTTTTCTGAGGAGTGGTGTTGGGAGATCTACCCAGTCTGCTGTCATCGCGTCTTCTGAGATAACTGCTCTGAGGTTCGTCGCAAATTCATACGATCTCTCATCACCTTTCACACCCACTGTCTTCACAGGGATGAGGCCAGCATATGCCTGCCAAGTCTTCTCATACCAGCCGCTTGCCTTGAGCTCTTCGATGAAGATAGCGTCGCAGTCACGGATGATGTCGAGCTTCTCCTTAGTGAGATCACCTGGACATCTGACCGCTAGGCCTGGTCCTGGGAATGGGTGGCGATTTAGAATATCCTTATCAATTCCCATAGTCGCACCTAGCTCACGGACTTCGTCTTTGAAGAGTTCAGCAAGTGGCTCTAGCACCTTGCCTTCTTTCTGCATTTCTAGAATGCGAGCAACACGGTTGTGGTGCGTCTTGATAGTGGATGCTTTAGAATTTTCGTTAGAAGCTGACTCGATCACATCTGGGTAGAGTGTGCCTTGAGCGAGCATCTCTGCGTCACCTACAGCATCCCAGAACACGTCAATAAACATGTTGCCGATGATCTTACGCTTCTTCTCTGGATCTGCCTCACCAGCGAGTGCTGTGAGGAATCTCTCTGAGGCGTCGACCACTGTGATCGGCACTCCCATACGTTTGAAATTCGCTTCTACTTCTTCAGTCTCATTCTTACGCATGAGGCCTTGATCTACGTAGATAGCTTGGACGTTTACGCCAGCTTCATTGAGCAGCACAGCGAGCACAGTAGAATCAACTCCACCAGATACTCCACAGACTACCTTCTTGTCGCCACAACGATCACGAATACCATCGATGAGTTCTTTTTTGAAATCTTCGATCTTGAATACTGCTAGCTCACCAGCGGTATTGAGGAAATTTTGTAGAATCTTGTTTCCTTCATGTGAGTGTGTCACTTCTGGGTGGAACTGAATGCCATAGAAGCGCTCGCCCCACTGAAGTGAAACTGGTGTGCCGTGCTGATTATTAGCAATAATCTTACAGTCTTCACCCAGTCTATCCACTGTGTCTGAGTGACTCATCCATACTTGGCTTTCGTGAGAAATCCCTTCGTAGAGACCTTCAGTGAATAGTGGGTAAAGCCCAGCTTGTCCGTATTCACGGAACTTACTAGCCTTCACAGATCCACCGAACTTGATGTTCAGCAGCTGCATGCCGTAACAGACACCTAGGACAGGAACGTCGTAGCCCTTGAGCATTTCAAAGTCGATATCTGGTGCGTCATCATCACTAGTGGATGATGGACCTCCTGAGAGAATGATCGCTCCTGGCTTACCAATTTCAGCGAGATTTTCTGGCTGATATAGTTTTGCAAAATAGCCTAACTCACGGACACGACGGACGATGAGTTGAGTGTATTGTGAGCCGAAGTCGAGGACTGCTACGTGATTAATTTCTTCCATTAGCTTGTGATGAGTTGAAGTGGGCGACCATAGCGGAGAAAGTCACTTACGCAAGACATAACTTTCAAGAAAGAATCCCTTCAATTACTTTTCTTCAGTTTACACAGAGTTATAATGCTCAAGGATTTCCCGCTAGAGATCCTACCCAGTCGCTCTAGGCAAACAGAGGTCTAATCTACTACGGGGTATTACTAGCAGGGGTCATGGCTTCCTTAAAGGTCCATGGGGCTAGTCTTGCTTTGTTGGCTTCACGGATAGCTCCTACCTCCTCAGCGGTCATTTCTTTTTTCCAGCGACCATGCCTAAAACCGATGTAGTTGAGCACTTCAGCTATTTGAGCATCGCTGTAAGTGCCGCCAAGTGGAGGCATCACACCGTCTGCATAGGTTTCTGAACCATCTTTACCCATAGGTCCCATCAGACCTTTAAGCACGACTTTAGTCAGATACTCGCGGTTCTCTAGACGCTTGTTTTTGGCAAACAGAGGTGCGGTGAGTTTGCCTTCGACGTAGAGACCTTTGTCACCGCTGCCGTGGCAGTCAGCACAGAGTGAATTATAGATTTTCTGCCCAGAAGCGAACTTTGCGAGATGCCTAGGTAGTGAGTTGTGACTCTTGACTGACAGCTGCACCGCCTTGTTGTCTGGGTGTTTGGCAACCAATGCTTTGCGGAGCTGGAGAATAGAGCGAGACTCACCTCTAGATAATGAAGCATGGAGCTGAAGCAGAACTGTGCTAGACGAATCATTGATCAACTTTTGCAGAGCGCCCAACACTTCAGAATTCGATTCCATGTAAGGCTCAGAGAGAGCGATAGCATGAGTTCTGACGATTTCGTCTGAATCAGCTAAGCCATTAAGTATATCTTTTACTGTGAGTGCTTCGTATGCTTGGAGACAACGCATAGCACTCATACGAGCGAACGCTTTTTTACTGGAAAGCATCGTTCTCAAGGCCGAGACTACAGACTTGTCTTCACGACAAACGATGAGCTTATGCGCAGTGTCTCTCCACCAGCCATTTTCGTGCTCTAGGTAAGGAACGAGCTCTATGCTATTAAGAGCACTTAGCTTGATTGGTTTCTCGAGGGCGTTAGATGCTTCTGGGATGAGTCGGTAAATTCTGCCACGTTGGATAACCTTAAACATGTCCCACTTTTTAGCACGGTAGTATCGAGCTAGCCATTTAGGGTCTGGGTTTTCGGTGCGTTCAGTCGGATACCATTGTCCTTCTTGAATAATACCTCTAGACATGTCTGCGATGTAGAGTCCCCCATCAGGTCCCATGCCTGTCCAGACTGGACGGAAATATGCGTCTGCACTGTGGAGAAATTCGGTGTCCTTGTATTGCTCTATGGATTTTGGAAATGGGATGCCGTCTCGTTCCTCGAAACCGACAATTTTGACGATGCGTCTAGCTGCGTCTGGAACGATGAGGCTTCCCTTGAGGTCGCCAAATTGTGAGCTACGGATAATGCTCTGACCACCAGTTGCTGTTACTCTATTTCCAGGGTTTGTGTAGTCATCGACGAAACAGCTATAGTTGGCATCGAAGATGGATTTGTCAGCAGGAGGGTTGATAAGTTTGTAGCCGCCAAGATTGAGCCAGTTCTTAAGAGGGACACTATTGCCACTTCCATAAATACGACCCAAATCATCACGGGTTAAGCCCCATTGGCCGTAGCGACCTGGTGTTTTTTCAGTGGTCAATTTACCCGCTTTGTAGCTGTAAATCTGTCCAGTGCCGTAGATCTTGTTATCTGAATTCCAGATCAGGGTATTGTCTTGGTGTTCGATGTTACCACCTGCCCAGCCCGCTTTATAGGCGATTTCTTTACGGTCAGAGACACCGTCATTGTTATCATCAAAGTAAGCCCAGATTGTGGCGTTTTGACTAAAACGGACAAGCACTCGATCGTGCAGAGCGAGGATAGAGCGAGGAAGTAATAGACCCTTCGCAAAAACGGTGCGAGTGTCCATTTTTCCGTCACCGTTAGTATCAGTAAGCTTGACGATCCTACTTACAGCATCTTTCTGACCTGTAGCATACTGGTCTTGCATGTAGGTGTTCCACTCACAGACAAACATGGCACCATCAGCATCAAAGGTGAAGCAAACTGGCTCCTGCACCATCGGTTCACTAGCCACGAGTTCGAGCTTATAACCCTTTGGCACCTCAATTGAGGCTAGAGATTTCTCTGGTGATAGACCAGCGAGTGTGCCGTCTTCTTGCAGATTGGGTTCTTGCGCAGTAGCGGACTGAAGAGTGAGAATTACAAGTATTACTGAGTAGATAGATTTCATTTGTATGATTAATTTTAGCCTCTAGAAGGTTTTTAACAAGGATAGAAAGCTCAATCACCCTCAATATGCCATCATAAAAGCGCCATAGTATTTTCTGTTTTACGACAGATGATTAATCAAAGATCCAAGTAAAGTCTAGAGACAAAATCCAAACTATCACTTCGTAGATCCTCATAGCTCAATAACCACGACCGAAAAGGAATGAGCCAGTTGAAAGATAAGAGCCATTTATCACGTTGCTGAAATAGGCTTAATTTCAAAAACCCTTCTCTCCTCTCAAAAAAATATTTTGCTGAAAAAAATCAGCAGACTATCCTACTTTAATCATGAAAAAAATAATAGTATCACTTAGCAGCATGCTTCTAGCATCTTCACTCTATGCTCAGGAGGCCGCAGTCAAAACAGCGAACACTTGGCAAAGCCTTTTCGATGGAAAAACTCTTACGGGTTGGACTCAATTAGCCGGAACTGGAACCTACGTCGTTAAGGAAAATACTATTGTAGGAACAACTACTAAAGGCAGCCCTAATTCATTTCTCTGCACAGATAAATTATATGATAACTTCGAACTCGAGTTTGAGGTGAAAGTCGACAACGCCCTCAACTCGGGTGTGCAAATACGCTCGATCACCAAGGAGACAAAAAACAAGAAAGCGCTTAAAGTTAGTGGCCCTCAGTGCGAAATCGAAGCGACAGAAATCAAAGGTGGTGGTGATGCAGGCTACATCTATGGTGAGCAAGCAGGTGGATGGCGCACTCCAGAGGCTGACCGAAAGTCACACCAGCATTTCAACGATGGCAAGTGGAACCATTTCCGCATCCTTACCACTGGCCCACGTATCCAAGTCTGGGTCAACGGTAGACAAGTCAGTGATTTAACTGATGAAGAACTCTATAAAACACACGCTAAAGGCTTCATTGGCCTTCAAGTGCATGGCGTAGGTAATAAAGGTCCGTTTAGCGTAGCTTGGAAAAACATCCGTATCAAAGAACTCAAGCCAACTGCACAGAAATAACTCTACACATTATGTATAGAAAAATCACAAAAACTACAGCATCAACACTAATCATAAGCAGTGGAATTACTTTCGCTCATACAGGCTCAGATGAATCCAGATTTATTGATGAAGCTACACCTAAGCTAGCGGGTCATACTGTAGTTTTCAGTGATGAATTTAATGCTGAAAAATTCGACTACACCAAATGGAAGGTCGGCATCAATGCAGGCAATGCCATCCGAGAGGCCCAAGAATCACCTTATCTGGCGAAAGGTATTTCACTCCAAGACGGTTTACTGCACCTCACTGCTAGCAAAGAAGGCACTCCCGTAGAAGCGAGAGTCTATGGAGGTAAGCATAAACTCTTCAACTACTCATCAGGAGCGATCAACACCGATGGGCTATTCCATGTCAAAGACGATTTCTACGTAGAAATTCGCTGTAAGTTTCCTGACAACGATGGAGGGTTTTGCGCATTCTGGGCTCAGCCAACACGAGGAAAAGCTGGCAAAAATATGAAACTAGAAGACTTGATTGAGATCGACATGTTCGAATTCAAAGCAAGTCTGAAGAAGAGCGACCATTATCGCTACTTCAGCACACTCTGGTGGCATTACCTTACTAAGGAAGAAGCTGCTCAATTTCCAGAATCTCGTATTCAGAAAAAGAGTGATGGCTCTTTCACCATCAAGCACCAATCATACAAGCCGCACTTCCAACCCAAAGAAGGCAGAGTCACAGAACGAATTGATTTCTCTAAATTTGTTACTGTTGGATTCCGTGCCAGTAAAGATAAACTGACTTGGCACATTGTCCAAGATGGCAGCGCATCCAACGCTCCAGCCTACCTCACTTTTAAAGGAGCTGAAGTAGAAACAAGAAAACTAAAAGAAAACAATAATGTCCCTCTCAAGGTTCACCGCCCTGTTCCAAAGATTAACAATTATCTTATCCTCAACTATAGAGTAAGTAATCAAGCGTGGCTAGGCGGACCTATCGATGAGGCCAAGCTCCCTGCTAATTTACTCGTTGATTACATCCGTGTGTATCAACCACAAGCTACGCCCAATCCCCAACCATAATGCCAAGTATTTGGCGGTTGTTTTAACTGTTGTCTTGAACGCAGCTTAAGTCACCCAGCTAGCTTAGCCGAGTGGCTGATAGTTGGTAGGTTCTTCAGTGATAGTGATATCATGTGCATGTGATTCACGGAGACCACCAGCGGTGATACGGGTGAATACAGCACGCTCTCTAAGTTCGTTGAGAGTGTCAGCACCTACATAGCCAAGACCGGATTTGAGTCCGCCCATAAGCTGGAAAATAACGTCAGAAAGTGGCCCTTTATACGGAACACGCCCTTCCACACCTTCTGCAACCATTTTACCGGAAGCATTCTGACTGTAGCGGTCTTTAGATCCTTTGCGCATTGCCCCTAGTGAGCCCATTCCGCGGTAGGATTTAAATCTTCTGCCTTGGTAGTGAACCATGTTGCCTGGTGACTCACGAGTTCCTGCGAGGATAGAACCGAGCATGACGAGGTCAGCACCAGCTGCCATTGCTTTCACGACATCACCAGAGTAGCGGATACCACCATCTGCGATGACTGCCACGCCTTTATCTCGGCAGTAGCTAGCGACATTTTGAATTGCTGTAAACTGTGGCATTCCCACACCTGCTACCACACGAGTGGTGCAGATAGAGCCTGGCCCTACGCCTACTTTAACAGCAGAAGCTCCAGCATTAACTAGATCTTCAGCGCCTTTAGCAGTCACTACGTTTCCTGCGACTACTGGAGTATCGCCCAGCTCACGGAGAGTGGTGATCACGTCCATCACACGGCTAGTGTGACCTGTAGCAGCATCGATGAATAGAGCATCTGCTCCAGCTGCGATCAGTGCTTGCGCACGTTCAACACATTCTGGCCCAGGTCCTACAGCAGCTCCACAACGGAGACGGCCATTAGAATCTTTAGCAGCATTGGTGAAAAGTAATCGTTTCTCGATATCCGCACCAGTGATGAGTCCTGCAAGAGTGCCGTCTTCATTGATCAGTGGGAGCTTCTCAATACGGTTCGTGTAGAGAATGCGACGAGCTTCTTCGATAGTTGTATTAGCAGGAGCTGTCACGAGACGCTCGAACGGAGTCATCACCTCAGAAACCTTACGAGTCTCGTTAGCGCTGTGTCTCACGTCACGCTCAGTGACCATGCCTTCTAGTTTACGATCAGGTCCTACCACTGGGAATCCAGCGAAACCTTCTTCATTCATGATCTGGCGAATTTCAGCCACATTCATGTCTTTAGTCACCGTGTATGGATCATAAATAACTGCGTTTTCAGAACGCTTCACCTTAGCCACCATCGCCGCTTGTTCCGCGATCGTGTTATTACGGTGAATTACGCCGATACCGCCCTCACGAGCGAGTGCCATTGCTAATTCAGATTCTGATACTGAATCCATAGCTGCAGAAACCACCGGTATATTAAGACCGATGTTTTGTGTGAGCCACGAGGATATATTCGTCTCGTTAGGTATCACAGCGCTGTGCTGTGGAACAAGAAGAACGTCGTCAAATGAAAGTCCTAGAGAAATCTCTGCCATGAGGGAAGAAATACGAAAAAAGGCGATTTAGCAAGCCTAAACCAGCCAAATCACCTTAAATTTTCCGTTCCTTCACACCTCTGCAGAAGTGAGGAATTTACTTAGTCTCAGTCGTGAAGCAACTAGCTGGTAAACCTTCAGCATTCACGAGGTTCGCTCCAGTAGGGTTGTCTGCCCATGCATAGCGAACTTTGACTGGCTTCTTTACGTGCTTTGAAGAAACAAGAACCTTGGTGCGGCTTACTATCCTTGCCTCAGCCCAATGCCAGACACCATCTGCCCCTGCTATTTCGAAGCGTTGCAACGGCTTACCATCTCTACTTTTTAAACCTTTAGCATAATCAAATGAGATCAAAATCTTAGACTCATATTCCCCAAACTCAGCATACAAAGGCCCTGAAACTACCACATCCTTCTTACCGTAATCATTATGCAGCGCCCATCTAGCAAGCCTCTCCCCCACGTCTTTCTTATTCTTCGGGTGTATGTCATTGGCTGCTCCGATATCATTGATTACTGCCATTCCTGAGCCTTTTACTGTCTTCAGCATTTGGCGCTGCTCATCCTGCACAGTTGCCCATGGTGATGATGCTCCAGCCTTTACAGGGGGCTTACGGAAATTTGCCAACTGGACATAGTAGAATGATAAATCGTATCCCCAGCGAGCTCTCCAGTCGTTGACCATACATGCCTGATATTCTTCATACTCGCTCGCCTTTGCTCCCCTATTGTTAGCATTGGATTCACCTTGATACCATATAGCGCCACGCACTCCATAGCCGACTAGCGGAGCAATCATTCCATTATAAATGTTAGAATGCTGCCTCGGATCCCTATTAGGATCACCTTTCTTTGGCTTTTTTGGAGCAACTGGCTGAGGCCCCTCTTTCGCCACCTGCCATTCTTTGAGGGCAGCCTGAAACTTGTTCACTTTCTCAGCATAACCAACTTGAGCCTTCTTATAAACATCAACCTGCCCCTGCTTGGCCTTCATTAGAGCCTTCGATTCTGGTAGTTTAGCTAAGGCCTCATTACTGATAAATGCTTCCACTGGTTTACCTCCCCACGCACACTCGATGATTCCTACAGGGACATCCAGTTCTGATCGGAGCTTCTTGCCAAACTGATAACCCACTGCGGTAAATCTCTGAGTATTTCCTGGCTTAGTAGCTTGCCAAGTCCCTTTAAAATCTTTCTGAGGCTCACCAATAGCGACATTGCCTGAGACATAGACTCTAAGCAGACTATCGTTCGCTGTCTTCGCCTCAGCAGCAGAATTCGTTTTGCTTATTGGCCACTCCATATTTGACTGACCACTAGCTAGCCAGACTTCACCTACCAGCACATCTTTGATTACCTGCTTATCGTTACCATTGGTAAGAACCAGATTCTGCGGAGCCTTGCTTGCTTTCAAACCATTAAAAGTCACTAACCAATTCCCCTCTGCATCAGACTTTACTTTCTCTGTCCTTCCTGCGAAATCCACAACAACTTCAGAGCTAGGATTTGCTGTGCCCCAGAGCTTGGCTCCCTTTTCTTGCTGCAGCACCATCCCGTCTGAAAAGAATGCCGGCAAATTCACCTTCGCCTGAGCGAGACCGCCCAAACCTATGATAATAGACGCAGTGAACGAATATTTTGATAATCTATAATTTAACATAACCTAGTTATAGATACGGCATTCTCTTCGGTAAATTACATAAATAACCATGCTCTTAAAATCTTTTGGGAAAATAGTTGTAACTTATCGCGATTTTAATTCTAAATAGTAACAGATCGTTGCTGAATCAGCCCCACAACAAGCTTTTTTTGAGATGGTCAAATTACTAAAAACCAATAAACACTAATAAATTTATGAAAAACAAATACCTATGGATGCTTCCAGTAATGTCATTTACTGCCAGCACAACAGCATTTAGCCAAGCCGTTGCTGACGTCCCAGCAGCGAACAAAGTAAACAAAGAAGCAGCTCAGTTCGACGCTCAGCCAGCTAAGCCAATGTTCGACAAGCTCGCTAAACTCATCACTGATGCAGCTAAAGACGGCGGCGAAGATGTAGACGGCGCAGCTATTCTTAAAGTCCTCGGACTTGGAGACGTAAACTCATACGCATACAGCTCAGAGAAGCAAGGATCAGAATTCCTCAACCTTCTCTACCTAGAAAACGCTGGTTCTAAAAAAGGAATCTGGCCACTTCTCGGAGGCAAGTCCACTAAACTCTCTGTGCCAGCTATGGCTCCAGACGGAACTGACTTCGCTATGCAACTCAGAGTAAACCTTAAGACCCTCGAAGCACTCATGAACGAACTCATGGTCACTGCTAAGGCAGATGAAGATGAGATCGGTGATTTCAAGGACTCAATGGCAGAGATGGTTCCTGGAACAGACATGACTGTTTCTGATCTTCTTGGAAACATTAACCTCCGCCTCAACATCGCTCTAGATCTAGACAAAAATGAGAAGCTCGACAGCCCAATGGGTCAAATCGACAAACCAAGAATGGTAATCCGCATCGACAACATCAAGTGGATCTGGCCTACAATCGAAAAGCAAATCGCTGACGCAGAGCTTCCACTCAACAAAGTGGAAAAAGACGGTGTTATCACATACACACTTCCAAACCAAATGGCTGATGGAATGATGGGATACCTTCCTATGATCTCCATGGACACTAATAAGGATCAACTCTGGATCTCTTCATCACAGGAATTCCTCACTAAGTGCCAATCAGGTGAAAACACACTTGCTAAGAGCATGGCTTTCCAAGCTGCAATGAAAGGCTTACCAAAAGATGGTAGCTCATTCACATACATGTCCAAAGACATGGCAGACCTCATCGTAGAGAAGATAGAAGAAATGAAAGAAGGCGGAATGATCGACGAATCCCCAGAAATGGAGTCAATGCTGAAGCAGCTAAAAGGTGTCCAACTCGGCGCAGTGAGCAACTTCACTAAAGATGACACTGGCGTTCACTTCTCTAGCAGATCAGTTCAGAGCTTTGAAGAAATGATCCAGGAAGCACAAGACCAATTTCAAAACGCTATCCAATAGTATTTTATAGGTTTTCCCCTTAGAAAACACTTCGCTATTTTTAGAGCCGTTCTACTTTGTAGAGCGGCTCTTTTATTTGAACTAATGACTACCTATTCTGTATTCGCTATTGAAATCTTAACTACTTCTACAGAATCTAAAGTCACACATGACTAGCACAAACCCTTTATTCTAAAAAGAATTGCGCCATGCCGACGACTAAGCAACTAAAACGGTTTGGGAAAATCAGCAATTAGATGTAAAATCATCACCATGACACTCCCATGGTCTAAAATACCCCTCAAAACTCTCAGCCTAGCTCTGATATCCGCCTTATTATCTTCCTGCGGCTCTAATAACGACAGCTCTACTAGTTATAGCTACTACGACCCATTCGTCGTTCAAAATCCTCTACCAACGAACACTTTTACAACAGAGCCCCCAACACTCGTCTCTACCACTAGATACCTGAGCCCTCCTGCTCAAACCTACACTAAAAGCGCTAGAGGCCATCAGCCGGGACCTAAGAATTTTCGCACAGTCATCATAGATGCCGGTCATGGAGGCCGTGATTCTGGCGCCCATGTAGCAGGCGTTTCAGAGAAAACACTAGCTCTAGATGTAGCTCGACGCATCAAACGCCAGCTCGACAGCTCATTCAACGTCGTCTTCATTAGAAATGGTGACTACTTCGTGGATCTCGATCGCAGAGTCCAAGCCACCAAACCATTTAACGACGCCATCCTCATCAGCATTCACCTAAACCACGGAAGCTCTAGTTATTTACGAGGCCCAGAAACCTATTACTTCAGAGTCGATAGCTACAGCCTCGCCAAGCGCATCCAGAGAAACCTAGCCTCAGTCAGCCCTAAAGAGCGTAGCCGAGGGCTCGTCCGCCGCAGACTTCGCCTTACCCGTAACCCAGAAATCCCATCTATCCTCGTAGAGCTCGGCTATTTATCAAACTCATCTGAGCGCAAACTACTCAAAACGACCAATTATCGTGAACGCCTAGCGACAGCCATTTCTAAAGCAGTAAAAACACAAAACAAGGTAGGCGACAGCGGCATGGGCAAACTCCCAGCACCACTAGACCGCCCACTCTCTAGACCATCAGATAGATCTGAGCTATAACGCTATTGTGATGGCTCAACCACAGGAGCAGTTTGCTCAGGTGTGGTTACTCCTGCAGGCAACTCCATAATCTGAATGTTACGGAAATGGATTTCAGCACCTTCCGACTCTAGACAGAGATAACCTTTTTTCTGTGTAGCCTTGCTGATTCCATTGACGAATTTCCCATTCACAGAAAGCTTGATGACTCCGTCCACACAAACCACATCGTAGGTATTCCACTCACCATGTGGCTTACAGCGGTTTTCGATGGAACTGCTTCGCTCTCCACGTGGATTGTCAGGAGTAGTATGTAAACCCTTGATCCCCCACAGCTCACCATGGACGTATTCGATAGGACGAGGCTTACCGCTTTGCAATCGATTAAGCTTAGGCCAACTCAGCTCTAGCATTTGAATTTCTACTGCTTTGGGAAATGGGCTACCTTTCTCAACTGTGCCATTACTCCAAGCAAAGACTCCAGAATTCCCACCTGGCTCCATATGCTTCCACTCAATGTGGAGGATGAAATTCTCATACTGCTTAGCGCTACGCATCACCCCAATTTTTTTACCGTGACAGATTAAGACACCATCTTTGACACTCCAGGTTTCAGGAGTTGTATTCACATCAATCCAGCCAGTG
>CAKZNV010000115.1 GCA_937132085.1 uncultured Rubritalea sp.
CGGCAGTCACTATATAAGACATTGCTCTATAAAATAGCTAATGCTCGACTAGTAATACGTCCTGGACGAAGTGAGCCACGGGCGAAGAAACGAAGGCATGAATTTAAAGAGATCCCAAATCGCAATAACTACAGAAAACCCGCTTAACTCCGTGCCATTCGGGACAGGCCTCTTTGGCCTCTTTAATTATTGGACAGGCCTTTGTAATTTTATGGTGACTAATATAATTTGAGTAATAAATCAGAAATAGTATCAGCTACTGGTAGAAGAGCATTAAATGTAGGAGGTTCAAACTCTTCTGTGTGACAGTCCCAATAAAATATTTCACCTAAAGTTCTTTCATTTAGACTCATTAATAGAAAGCTACTAGATGTGAAAACACCAATTGGGATGTATTCTACCTCTATTATTTCTCCCCAGTATGAAAAATCATAATTATTTAAATGAATTATGGAATATATTAACTGTAGTTTATCTTCTCCTATTCCAGCGCTAATAGGACATCTGTCGGGTATTGGAATTCCCCCTGAATTCTTAAGTAAGAAAAATTTATAATTCTCTGGAAGATACATTTGTATTCTATCTTCAAGTTTAGAAATTTCATCTTCTGACGCTTTTCTGAATTTAGTATTCTCTACAAATCTCATTATTTTGCAATTGGTGGCTTCACTGATTTGGGAAAAGGAATAACATTTTTATTAGGAAAGGGTATTACATTAGACGGAGTTCCTTGAGGAACTGCATTCGGGATTTTGCGTATACGGCCTTTACTAAGATATATAATAGCTATTGAGCCAACTGCCGTAGCTATTTTGTCGTTTGCTTGTATATCTTCTATGTTCTTATCAATACCTCCGATTGTTTTAATATTCTCATCAATAGCATCATCGAGCATTTCAATTTCGGCTGTTAAATTTATACTTTGTATCTGCAATTGAACATATAGCTCAGCTTGAAGAGCAGCCTGCTGAAAACCTTTTTTATCTTCGCATCTCTTAGTTCTAGAACAAGCTAAAGATATATAACTATCAAATTTAGCATTGTTATTTATACCCGTATTATATGACACGAGATCAGGATTACTCAGATCGTAAGATGTGCCATGAGTATATTTCCCATTATTTTTCCTTAACAGAGTATGCATAGCAAACCTCAAGGCATTAATAGACATTAAGTAATGACAACAATCGACAGATCCTTTGTATATAGCGTCATGAATTGCGTTATACTTGAGAACGTGATGTATATAGCCGTGGGGTATAGTTTTATAAAACCCACCAGCTTCAGCAGATCCGTCCATTTGAGTAGTAAAGTCATTAATATCGAAACCAACTAGTTTAGGGCATTTTGCGTTAAATTGAGCTTGTCCACCCTTAGTTGCGTGCTTAGCTAAAAACCAGTGGTGTTGACTTAGTCCGAGCCAGTCCCATCTACTTATACTATTATTCCCAACATAGGCATACAAGTTTACTCCACCCCACTCTGCAATAGAATCTCTTGCTAACCATCTACCCAACTCAGCACTGTAGTGTCTGAATTTATACATGTAGTAGCCTGTGAGCTCGTCTCTGCGTCTCGTGTTCCAGAGGATGTGGTTGTCGATTTGGGTGGTTGCTACTTGCGCTCCGTTTTCGTCGTAGATGGAGACTTCACCAAATGCGGTGTAGCGGTAGTGTTCTAGGATGTCGCCTGAGTCGTCTGATACTGCGTAGACGTGGTCTAGGTAGTTTTTGTATTGCACCCGCTTTGGCGGCGTAGGTGCATGGTTGATGATAGAATATCCCAATTTTTCCTTTAGTTACGTTATTTCGATGTGTTTTTGTCTACGATGCAGTGTTGCGCCGTAGGTGCAGGCTAGTCTATTTTATTATGACCTTTTTACACAGCGAGTAAGTTAGCTGTGAATCGATGATTTAGCCACTAGAAAAATTACTTACAATTATTCAGCAAGAAAGTAACTCTACACTCTATCTCGCTTCTGATAATTCAACGCAAAGTAAAGAAGACACACCGTCACCACTCCGGCAAGTATCCACCAAAAATTCGGCCAGCCTGCGAAGCCCATGGCTTCTTCATCGGCAGTGGAATGATAGAGTATCCCGATCGCTATCGGTCCAATGATGCCACCAATACTGGTGACTAAGCTGAGTAATGCCTGGGCCTGAGCTCGCATGTTTTCAGCCACTTGTCTATCGATAAACATCTGCCCAGTGATCGAGAAAAACACGTAGCAAGGACCGTGCATGGAAATGCCCAGCCACATCAATGGCAACAAGCCGTATTGACCAGCAAAGGCAAAGCAAGCAAACCGCATTACGCCAAAACACAGCGCAAGAATCACTAGCCATTTCACCCTCGCTCTAGCGCCCCACCAGCTCATCAGCAGCATCGCTACAATCTCAGTCATCTGTCCGAGAGTCATCTGTGCAGAGGCTCCCGGTAACCAGCTCTGAACTTGGAAAGCAAAACTGCTTTTATCAATCAAGGCTAATTCTCTCAGCATTTTAGGTGCATACATGTAGAAGGAAACCAAGGGAATCGTCAGCAATAATGAGGTGATGAAGTATACTTTGAATCTCTTATCTTTCAGTAAATGTAGTGCCGAAAGCCCTAATTTTTCAGACCATGTAGCCTTAGTTTCACTGATAACAGGATAAGTCCGAGGCATCATAAATGCAGCAATACCGATGAATATTCTCATCCCAGCAGCCAGCTTACCAGCCTCCGCAGATGCATCCAAAGCCCAGACACTCACTAGTATCCCTGCGATAATCCAACCCACTGTTCCCCATAATCTAAATAATGGAAAGTCTCTCTCAGGATTCTTAGAATGCACCAATGCCACCTTCGTAAGCAAAGCCCACATCGGCCCAGCGATCAGAGCATTGCATGCCTGGAAAAATACATACCATTTAGGATTCCAGCCCCATTCTAGGCTAGTAAATGATAACCACAGAAAGACAGCCCCTGAGATAGACAACACCCCAAACAACTTCTGCGCTTCATACTTACGATCCGCTAAGGAAGCAAAAATCAAGGTGGAGAGAATAGCCACCGCAGGACCGATCGCTAGAGTGTAGGGCAGGACATGCTTGGCTCCGTAGGCATCCAGAATGTTAACAATCGCAGGTGCCCATAAGCCTGGCGCTATCGACAGCAACAGAAACACTACTCCAATCCAGATGTTTCTGGAAAAAGTCAGTCCGCTAGATGGTGGAGATGTCGATAAGTTGCCCAAAATGAAAAGTTCTTAAACTGATGAGAATTCGCTAGGGCTTTTGGACTCCATCCACTAAACTAACAAGGACAATATCATGCCCAACTCTTCAAAGTTCATCAATCCACCCTGCCCTAGTCTCACTGAGTTAGCCACGCACCTGCCCATCACTCACACTCGACCTCATAGAAATTCTTGCAGCACTGATTACCACACGGCCTGCCTAGAACTCGCACAGTCACTCTGGCGCTGCGGTTCTCCAGCTCAGGCAATTCTCCAGCTCGATAAATCATTCATGGCTAATGATACCGTGAGTAACATCCCGCATCACAGCACTTACTCCAGCATACTCTGGATCATTCTCCACTCCCCAAAAGATCAATTCCTCGGTAACCCAGTCCGCCACTTCCAGCACCTCGCTAGCCGCATGAATATGTCTCAACCAAACGCAGAGCTACGCATCTGGAGAGCCTGGGCCTGCCTCCACATCACGGAGATTCACACCAGCTCTGAGCAATACCCAAGAGACACACATCAGTTAGAAAAAGAAAATCTCATCATCCCCAGCATCGAAGAAACGATTTCTAAGATTCAGAACCTAGCATCTCAGCATGAGGCCGAAGCTATAAAAGCGCTGCTAAGTTAAAAAATTAACTATCGTCATCGACTCTGAGTTGCATACTCTATTCCAAATTAAACAATCAATACTCCAACCTCTCATGCTCAGAACACTAGCTGTCATCACCACTGCAATTATCCCATTAGTCTTCCTCACAAGCTGCGCTCCTGCTGGACCCATCGTTGCTCCTAATGCCAAAGCTTCCTCTATCAGTCAGATACCTATTAACAAAAATGGCTGTGGTCCAGTAGCGCTCATGAATTCCTATGAGTTTGGCTCACCTAGGTGGAACAAGGCTGGTAAAACTATCGCGGGTTCCTCTAACAAAAAGAAATTCACCAACCTGATTAATAAATATGGTCGTCGTTTATCAAAACATTCAACCGCCAAGATCCGCTGGAACAAGAACAACGGCATCAACTCGCTAGACCTCACTGATCTAGCAAACGAATACCAAAATGACAAAAAGCTTAACTTACCCGAGCTAAAGCTACGCACACTTTTCATCCAGAACAACGAATCTCACTCACAGTTACTCAAGCGAGCTCACCGCGAACTCTCTGCCTCATTACGCAAAGGTTTCCCACCTATCATCAGCATCAAACGATTCGCTAGATCACCCTATGGACGAGCTAACTTCTGGCGCCAGCACTACGGACACTTTGTAGTCGTTCATGAGATCCCCAGCTCACTGCCTCTAGGCGCCACTTCATTTACTATCAAATACATAGACCCATGGGGTGGCAGAATCAAAACTGGAACAATCAAAATACCTGAGAAAGGCTTTTTCGCCATTGACCCGACTTCGGATAAGCCCATTCTTAGTAAATCACCCACTCTTGCCATAGACTTCCCATACACATCACTAGGCAAACACACTCTGAAGAAAAATCAGAAAAGCGCTACGATCATCGCTTCATCGATCAGCCCTTAAACTAAAAAACACCCCAAAAACATGAGCAATACAACTAAAGAAAAAATCGTAGTAGGAGGCGCTCTCGTGGGAGGAATCCTCTTTTTCGGTTTCCTCACAGGAACCTGCAGTAACCCTCTCCATAAACTCGACAGCGGATCATCTAGTGACTCTACGGCAAGTAGCTCACAGAGTAATGATCTCAGCGCTATTGACAACGAAGTCCACAGCCAGTTGGACACAACATCGGCTGATTCAGAGCAACACTACTCAGCAAATCTCGAAAGGCTACAGCAAGAGAATACCTCACTAAGATCTAAACTTGCCTCAGCTCTCAGAAAGCAGAACGATAGCGCACGCAAACTTGCTAAATTAGCAGAAAATCAGCCGATCACTCTAGATCAAGAACAGCTAGATTACGCTAGAGAAGAACTCCAAAAACAAATTGATTTCTACAAAGTGGAGGCCAGTGAGAACATAAACCTCAGAGATCAGCTCACTAGTCTAAAATCTACTAATACTGATCTAAAGACCAAGATCAAGTCGATGAATGATCGGCTCAGTAAAGCGATGGCTAATGCTGAAAAATCTCCAGCTGATGTAAATAACGCTCAACTAACAACAGATCTAAATTCTACCATCAAAGATCTAACAAAGCAAAATGCTCAGTTCCAAGCCGACATTCAGGTCAAAAACATCAACATTAATGATCTGAAGAAGACTCTTGATGCATTCAAGACCCACTCTATGGAGCAGAACCAGCAGATCGATACTCTCAATGCTACTCTTAACCAACTCAAAGCTCAAAAGAATGTCTTTGCTAAATCAGCCGATGACCTTCCTGACACAGCCAAGGCTCTATTCACTGATATCAAGAACCTGGAAGGCAAGTCACGAGCTGAAATAGCCACAGCTTACAAGAACTTCACCAAAGATCACCAATCAAATGCCAAAGCACGTATCAAGTTCAGCTCAGGTAAATCAACTCTAAGTCCTGAAGACATCGCCAAAATCAAGCAATTGACTGCCGCCGCTGGAGAGAATGCTTACTTCCTAGTAGTAGGCTTCGCTGACAAGTCAGGAAGCGCTGCCTCTAATGAGACTCTTTCCTCAAAACGCTCTACTGCCGTCGCTAAAGAACTAGCCAATAATGTAAAAGGATTACAAGCAGCTCAAGCCGTTTACTTTGGTCAGACCTCCAGATTTGGTGCCGCCGCTGAGAACAGAGTCGTCGAAATCTGGCAGATCAAGTAAATCATCACGACTAGTGTTAGATGGCAAATCAAGCACTAGGTATATGACATTTTAATCTTACTCACTTGCCCTATTCCAGATTCTACATTATGAATGTTTCTGAATTCAAAATTATACCCCGTTACGCCATGAACACCCTTTCATCTATATCAATTAAAGCCACACTCCGTAAATTCTCGAAATTTATACCTGCGGTTGGAGTCATCGCACTGTGCGCAAGCTGCGTTCCAGTTTCGAGCCCTACTAAACCGAACCCAAACGCAACAAAACCACTTAAAGCGGTTCATATAAACCCTTTCAAAGCGGGAACATACGACTACTTCGTAAACCAATCTAAGTATCCTAAAACTTATAATGTCTATAAGAACAAGGACTTACTCTCTCGCACTAACCCATCTAACTCGAATCTCATCATCGACCTAGGTCTACAGAGAGCTAAGCTAATGAACAATGGTGTAGTCGCTATGGATTACCCAATTTCTTCTGGCACCTCCAAACATCCTACACCAGAAGGCCGCTACCAAATTCTCGAAAAAATAGAAGATGAGAAGCGTTCATCTCTCTACGGCAAGATCCTCGACGCCGATGGTAACACTGTAAAATCAGGAGCTGACTCTAGAAAAGACAAGGACCTCATCCCAGAAGGCGGAAAATTCCAAGGAGCACTAATGGCTCACTGGATGCGTCTCACATGGGATGGCATCGGCATGCATAGAGGCAGAGTCCCTCGCTACCCTGCATCACATGGCTGTATCAGAACTCCAGGCTCAGTCGTTCCTACTGTCTTCCGTAAGACCCGTATCGGCACACCAGTTTCCATCATAAAATAAACAAATAACCCACCCATCCTACACACTATGAAATTCATCATACTCCCACTCCTCGCAGCTGTTACTTTTCTAACTAGCTGTGGTTCCTCAGTTTCTAGCCTTTCTGCTCACGAGAAATTTAAAGCCAGAAAAGACTACGTAAAAACTTACGACACCTTCAAAGCTAGCAACCTATCTAGCACCAAGCGCTCAGCTACTAGCATCGTTATCAATAAATCGACACAGCGTATCCAGCTCCTGGATAACGAAAAAGTCGTCCTCGATGCACCATGCACCACTGGTAAAGCGGGAAAAAGAACACCTTCTGGTAACTTCCGTATCACTGAGAAGATCGTCGACAAACGCTCTACTATCTTTGGTTCATGCTACAAAAATGGTGTGAAAGTCTGTGGTGGTGACCGCAGAAAATGCAGAAGAAGCTATAACAAATATGTCGGAGCATCTCTCCCTTATTGGCAGAGACTCACTGGCGACGGCATCGGCATGCACTCTAGTGGCTATGTGAAGCGCTACCCAGGATCAAACGGATGTATCCGCCTCCAACCTAGCACTGCAAAACTCATCTTTAGCAAGACCTACAAAGGCACTAGAGTAAAAGTCGTCAACTAGTTCGAGCACATCTAACATCTTTCTAAATGAGACGCTTCATCATCAAGACTCTTTCTGTAATTTCCCTGCTCAGCTGTATAAGCCTGCTCACTAGCTGTGGTAGCGGTGGTGGTGGAAGCATCTATTATGGCGACGCTGCCAAGCTAGGATCTCACCCATCCTACGCAGAACGTAGCGCTAAGCTAGCTAGCGAACCAAAAGGCAACTTCTACTATGGAAGACGCTACTTCGTAGATAAGACAAGATTCTGGGGCTACATACGTAAGCCTGGACAGTCATGGAACTCTGCAAAGCTAGCGATGATCAACGAGAACTATAAGCGTCAGCCTGACAGACTCCCTGAGAACGGCCCTAAGAACAATCGCTATGGTTACGATCAAAACTACGAGTATCAGCTCTTCGGAAGCTATAGTGGCAGAAAAATTTATGACCCTAACTCAAATCTGTTTTTACCAGAATTTCAGCTCAAAGGTTATAAGGTCGTAGACAAAGACCCAGGCTGGATTTTCTCACCTAGAGATCACTATAATCCTAAAATGATCACTCTTAGAGCCTATTAATAGCAACGTTGAAAACATTTCATCACATCGCTAAATTCTTACTTGCCGCCTTGGTTTTCCATCTGGCGGCTTGTTCTTTTCAGCCCACTAGTGAGCGCCCACACAGCCACTCTCCTGTCAGAAAAACTCACATACTAGACAAATTCCAAACCCACAAGCTCGTCCAACTCTGGAAAGCGAATCAGTTTAAATCTCTGCCAAGTATCGACAATCATACAGTCAGCTTCACTAACAAGCACAAGCTCGCTAAGAACATCCACACCATCACGAGTGGCTATGATGTCTCTACCTTTTCCACTCGTAGTAAAGGCATTGGACTTCCCGTTTTAATTCAAACGAAGAAGACTGTCTTCACCCAAATCTCCGAGCAATCCTACCTCTCTAACATCCACCCTGGAACTCTCGTTGCCACTGTGATCACAGATAAAACAGGTAGCCATATTCAGCTGACTCTGATCGATCCCAGAGACTCGGCAACCTACGTTGATCAAAAGCTCTCGATTCAAGACAATATAGTCATCGACAAGCTCACCAGTCTCCCTGGCAACAGCTCACTGCGCTTCCTAGGCCTCATCAAGCCTCACAAATATAAAAAACTGCAAGGCTTCTACCTTTCCCGTCCTTATGACAAAAACCGCATTCCTATCGTCATGGTTCACGGCATTCTCTCTACTCCAGAGTCGTTCATGGACATGGCTGAAGCGATCGAACTACAACAAGACTTAAACAAGAAGTATCAGATTTGGCATTACTTCTACCCTACTGGCATCCCTTGGTTAGCCACTGCACACGACTTCCGCACCTCATTCCGCCAGCTTGTCAAAACCGTCGATCCTCAGAACTCCCATGCTAACATAGACAAGACGGTGATCATCGCACACTCCATGGGCGGGCTCATCTCGAGACTCTCAGTTTCTGAGCCTAAGGACACCCTCGCTCAATCATATCTAGGTGAAGTTGACCCAAACAAATATTTCAACAAACCTCAGATCCAACAGCTCAATCAATACTTCTACTACAAGCCACTCAAAGAGCCTAAAAAGGTGGTTTTGCTAGCCGTCCCCCACCAAGGATCAAGACTAGCCAATGGATTCCTCGCATGGACAGCCAACAAAATCATTGCTGTTCCTACTAAGATCCTCAAAGGAGCTGCCAAGACTCTGAAAATCAAACCCGATCCCAAGAATAAACATCTCGCAGCCACGCTGAAGCTCATCACAGAGGAAAATGCTGTAGATCAACTCCAGCCAAAGAATCCGGCCATCAAAGCGCTCAACAACATGGAACTTTCTAAGTCTATCCAGTTTCACAGCATCATCGGAGAGATCGCTCCATTCAAGATAAGAGCCTGCTCAGATGGAGTCGTCTCCTATTGCTCATCTCACCTTAAAGATGCCAGCTCAGAAACGATTGTCAGATCTAGCCACGATATCGGAGACAGCCCAGAAGCGATCAATCAGGTCATCAAAATTTTGCGCAGCAAATAATCACATCAACTAATCAAGATATGTCGATATGTCTTCTTGATTTCTTTCAATTTTCGACTAAATACCTATTCACCTACTCGATTCAGAGCCGAGCAGTTCCCACTAAATTTTCATATTATGCCACTAGTAAGACCAAACGCCACCGCAGAACTCACCGCAGCTTTAGAAAAACGTATTCTTGTATTAGATGGAGCGATGGGCACGACAATTCGTGGCTATGGACTCTCTGAAGAGGACGCTCGTGGAGAACGATTTAAAGACACTGAGAAAGACATTCTCAACAACGGGGACATCCTCTCCCTTACTCGTCCAGACGTCATTCTAGACATTCACAAACGATTCCTCCAAGCAGGATCAGACATCGTTGAGACCAACTCATTCTCAGGAACCTCAATCGCCCAGTCAGAATTCTTCGTAGAAGATCCTCGTGAAAAAGGCGATGGCAGCCGCAAGGACCCAGACTTCTATCAAGGCGTCATCGAAGACCAAGAGCTCATCGACCTAGCACACGAAATCAACTACGAATCCGCAAAACTCGCCAGACAAGCTTGCGACGAAGTGGAAAAAGAAACTGGTATCAAGCGCTACGCAGCAGGAGCTATCGGACCAATGACTGTCGGCCTCAACAATGCCGCAGTAGATCCAGACGATGCAGGCTTCCGAACTGTCACTTGGGATCAAGTCTATCTCGACTACAAACGCCAGATTCGCTCACTCATCGCAGGTGGAGTCGACATACTCATGGTCGAAACTATCTTCGACGCTCTCAACTCTAAATGTGCTCTAGTAGCGATCCAAGATGTCTTCGAAGAAGATAAACTCAAGCTACCGATCATCATCTCAGCCGCTGTAGGACTCGGCGGTGAAACCATGATTTCAGCTCAAAAAGTAGAAGCCTTCTGGAATGCTATCGCCCATGTTAAGCCACTCGCTATTGGGCTCAACTGCTCACTCGGACCAGACCAGATGCGTCCATTTATCGAAGAACTCAGCTCAGTAGCTGAATGTTTCGTCTCCTGCTACCCGAATGCTGGAATGCCAGACGCTCTCTCCGAGACAGGCTTCCCATTCCTACCGCTAGACATGTATAACCGCCTCAAGGATTTTGCCACATCAGGCTTTATCAACCTAGCTGGTGGTTGCTGTGGTAACACACCAGAGCACATCGCCGAGATCGCTCGTGCGGTTAAGGATGTCACACCTCGTGAAATCCCTGTCATTGAGCCAGTCATGCGTCTCTCAGGAACTGAACCATACAACCACACCTCTGAGAAAAACTTCCTCATGATCGGTGAGCGCACCAACGTCGCTGGCTCCCCTGTCTTTAGAAAGATGATCAAAGAAGGTCGCCTCGAAGACGCCCTAGCAGTAGCTCGTCAGCAGGTGGAAAATGGAGCTCCAGTCATTGATATCTGTTTCGACGACGGACTCATCGACGGAGTAGAGATGATGACCAAGTTCCTCAATCTCGTCCAGTCAGAGCCAGACATCACCAAAGTCCCTATCACGGTTGACTCATCCAAATGGGAAATCATCGAAGCGGGATTAAAATGCCTCCAAGGCAAAGGCATCGTCAACTCGATCTCACTCAAAGAAGGCGAAGACATCTTCCGTAGCAACGCACGCACCGTCATGAAATACGGAGCAGCAGTCGTGGTCATGGCATTCGATGAGAACGGCCAAGCCGCTACCTACGAAGACAAAATTTCCATCTGTGAACGTGCCTACAACATCCTAGTCGATGAAGTAGGCTTCAATCCACAGGACATCATTTTCGACCCTAACATCCTCACCGTAGCTACAGGTATCGAAGAGCACAACAACTACGCTGTTGATTTCTTCCAAGCCACTAAATGGATCAAAGAAAACCTCCCTGGAGCTAAAATCTCTGGTGGTGTTTCCAACGTCTCATTCTCCTTCCGTGGCAACAACCCAGTCCGTGAGGCGATGCACGCTGCATTCCTCTACCATGCTGGTAAAAATGGCATGGACATGGGCATCGTCAACGCTGGAATGTTAGAAGTCTATGATGAGGTCAAGCCAGACATGCTCAAGCACGTAGAGGACGTCCTCCTCAACACAGACCCAGACGCCACCGAACGCCTGTTAGACTTTGCTGAGCAGTTCAAAGGCATCAAAAAAGAAGCTCAGAAAGAAGACCTCGAATGGCGTAAAGCACCAGTAGAGAAACGTCTCGAACACGCTCTACTCAGAGGCATCGACACCTTCATCACAGAAGACACCGCTGAAGCATTAGAGCAATACAAAATCCCACTCAAAGTCATCGAAGGCCCTCTCATGGACGGCATGGGCATCGTTGGAGACCTCTTCGGCGCAGGTAAAATGTTCCTCCCTCAGGTAGTGAAATCTGCCAGAGTCATGAAGAAATCTGTCGCCTATCTGGAGCCATTCATGGAGACAGAAAAGCAGATCAAAATCAAAGAAATCGCCATTGAACTCATCGCTAAGAACCCTGCTCTAACTCAAGAAGAAGCAGAGATCGACGCAGAGAAAACCATGACCGCAGGACGCGTCCTCATGGCAACAGTCAAAGGAGACGTGCACGACATCGGCAAGAACATCGTTGGCGTAGTCCTCGCATGTAATGGCTTCGAAGTCATCGACATGGGCGTCATGGTTCCTGGCAACAAGATCATCGACACAGCACTAGAAAAGCGCTGTGACATCATCGGACTCTCTGGCCTCATCACCCCCTCACTAGACGAGATGGTAAACGTCGCCAAAGAGCTAGAACGCCGTGAGCTTACAATCCCCGTCCTCATCGGTGGAGCCACCACCTCACCAGCACACACCGCTGTGAAAATATCACCTCACTACAGTGGACCTATCATCCACGTGCTAGACGCCTCACGCTCCGTCCCAGTCACCACCACTCTCCTTTCCGAGGAAAACAAAGCTGACTATGTAGCAAAAAACGAAGCCAAACACGAAAAGCTTCGTGAGACTTTTAACAAGAAATCCAAGCCTACCGTCACACTAGCGAAAGCCAGAGCGAACAAAGTCAAAATCGACTGGGATAACTACACTCCCCCACAGCCAGAATTCACAGGCACCCGAGCGATCAGAAACCAATCACTCCGCGAGCTAGCTGAATACATCGACTGGACCCCATTCTTCCATGCATGGGAACTCCGTGGCGTCTGGGACAGAGAAACCAAAGTCCTCAAGACCCGTAATGCAGAAGCCGCAGAAGTATCTCAGCAACTCTACGCTGATGCTCAGATTCTGTTACAAGACATCATCGCTGGCAAGAAATTCACAGCCAATGGCATCTACGGATTCTTCCCCGCTCATAGCGACGGTGATGATATCACTCTGCAAGGCAGTAACGAAACATTCCACACCCTACGTCAGCAAAACGCTAAGACGAACAACAACCAAAATCCACACTACGCACTCAGCGACTACCTCTCACCAGATCCAAAAGCGTCAGATCACATCGGTGGCTTCGTAGTAGGCATCGAAGGTGCAGACGAATGGGCAGCCGAGCTACGTGCTAAGCATGAGCTGGACTCAGCCATCATGGTGCAAGCTATCGCCGACCGTCTCGCTGAAGCCTTCGCCGAGCTACTTCACCACCGTGCACGTATTGCATGGGGTATCGAGCGTCCGGGACAGTTTAATCACAACGAACTCATCAAGGAAATCTACCAAGGCATCCGCCCTGCTCCTGGCTATCCGTCACAGCCAGATCATACGGAAAAAGAAACACTGTTCCGCCTGTTAGATGCTACTGCAGAAACTGGAGTAGAGCTCACCGAGTCCTGTGCCATGCACCCTGGCTCAGCAGTTTCAGGCCTCATCTTCTCACACCCAGATTCTAAATACTTCGCTCTCGATAACTTCCAGAAGGATCAAGTCGAAGACTACGCTAAGCGTAAACAATGGGACCTAGACACCGCTGAAAGGTGGCTAGGCCCATGGTTAGGGTATTAACCCTAGTTTAGATTATTGGTAGTGTTCTCTACTATCTCATTTTAAAGTGAATAGTAGACTGCACTTCGCCGTCTTCTTTACGAGTGTATAAGTCAATCAACTCTAACTCTTCAGAAGCTTTCAAGAATTCTAGGACAAGAGGCTTAGCTTCTTCAAAGGATTCAAGATCGAAATCTTCGCTTATGTCTGAACCATGTTCTTCTATAACCTTGAGCCACTTTCTAGTTGCAACTCTAACAGGATCTAGTCTGATCACCATTTCTGCACCAGGCTGAGCTTGTTTGCTATTCTTAGAATACGCTCTAGCTGTTAGATCTTCTAGACCTGTAGGTGAAGTCGTCATGAACCAATAGTCATCATTAAGCGCTACTGCTAGGTTCGCATCCTTGCTAGTCACACCAAGTTGGTAGCTCCAAGTATCGAGGCCGAATCTCTTCGCTCTCTCAGGCTTTAGCATCTCCATTTTCTGACCAATTACTTGCTCAAGTGTCTTAGCTATATCTACGCTAGCCACATTGATCTCATCCCAAGCCAATGCAATCTTCTCTCTATCCACCACTGGCTTAACGAAAGTGATGCGTGGAATTTCACCATTCTCTAGAATAACAGATGGCACTTTAGGCACGCGAGGCATAGTTCCCTTAAGATCCATCATCATCGCAAACTCAGAACCAACACCAGCAGCAAAATTACCTCTGAGTGATTTCCAAACCCTGTGAAGATCCGCTGCGAAATGCTTATCAAACATCTTGAAGTTATTCTGGAATTCTACCCAGTCTTCTTCTTCATGCTGCACTTCTGAAGCAACTCTAGCTCCTTCATAAGCAGTCTCGAAGATAGCCTCTAGATATTCCATTGACGCATCTGAGTAGTCATCTGCAATAATCCAGCTACCATAGATAGCTGCATCAGGATGGTTCACCATTTTAGCTAAAGCTCTAGGTGACTCTAGATCTAGAGTTGGATATTCTTTACCAGAATACATATCGATCTTTAGGCCTTGGTCATAAGCTGCTACCACACCTACTCGCTGAGCCGGTATCATTGCATAGAGAGCATCTTCCTTCTCTCCTAAGTTCTTGAGTAAATCTCTAAGGCGTCTTGTATCACCAAATGCTTCAGTCTTTTCTAGAACATTAGAGAACGTGTCAGCATAGAGCTTCATTGTTCCACCTAGGCTCTTCATCGTCTTCATAGACGACTCTGAGAAATACATGAGAGACGCGATCTCTTGACCTGCATGCTTCTTAGCGAAGCTCATCTCTGGATTACTTAGTAGTGAAGTAGTCGCTGATTTCTCGAACTTAACACTCTTCGCGTCTTTTCCTACATAGATCACCACGTAGTCACCTACATTCCCGACCATACAGGTAAGCTTCTTCTTAGAAATCTCATGCTTGTAGTCATCGAGCAATGCTTGCCCAATCATCTGAGCAATTCCTTCTTCAGGATTACGCTCTTCATCTTGCATCATCTGTAAGAATCCTGCACCGCTCCACTCAAATCCATAAAACCCACCAGCCTCTTTCGACTCAGCGACCTTCATCATTCTCATGTCACTTTGGTTGATCATTTCATTAAATGACGCAGAGATGTCAGCAATGAATTTATCTCTACTCACCTTATCACTGACCTTAAATCCTACATACATAGGAGCCATCTCTAGCCCACGGAGTAGCTTGATAGCTCCATCCTTCTTCTTAAGGAAATCTGGCACCATTGCACCTGGATTGTTCATGTCGTTCATGTCGAACAAACCTGGATCTAGCTGACTAAGCATCATCTTGAACATCATGTCATACTGAAACTTGTTTACCTCAAGTCCCGCCTGTAATAGACCATTGAGCATTGAAGAGCTCCCATTACCAGCTGCGAAGAAAACTTCTTCTCCCGCTACAGCCATCATCTCATCGATGCCCTCATCTTTCAGAGCTTCATCCAGATCCTCGTCTTCTTTCTTCATTTGAGCTTCGATGAATTTCCCCATCTCAGTTTCTCTCAATTTAGAAAGCATAGATCCCACACCGACATAACTCACATACATCTCAGAGTCGCTCGGTAGATATTGAGCAAAGCCCATATTGTCAGCAAGTTGCTCAACACTGGCCTCTTTCTTCTCAGAAGCTGCTCTTACATAGCCTAGCTCAGCTTCCTTATTAGATACCTTAGGCTTCACTGCCGCAGGTGGAGTCGCTGGTGCTGCTGGTTTTACAGGAATAGCTGGGATGATCTCCTTAGCCTTCTTTTCGACCTCAGCAACGACTGCTGGTTTATTAGCTGGAGTTTCCTCAGCAGTCTCTACTTTAAGAGACGATGTATCAGCGGACGGCTCTGCTTTATCCTTACACGAAGTTAAAGAGCTAAAACTAAAGCCACACACTAATGAAAAATGAAGTAAATATTTAGGTTTCATATTGGATCTATGACTAAAGAACCATTAGAGTTTACGCAATACTAATATTAGACTAAATACTCCCTCTACTAGTCTGTATGACCACTCGCCAATAGACCCGAACAAAATCAACATAATGCCAGAATTACCAGAAGTCGAAACCACCATGAGAGGAATTCTCCCTCACCTCAAAGAACAGATCATTCTCAAGATTGACGTTCTCGATGAGCGACTACGCTGGCCAGTCTCTGAAGAAATCCAACACATCAGAAACAGCCCTGTAGTAGAGATTACCCGTAGAGCCAAATACATCCTCATCGAAGTAGCAGACCAACAACACATCATGATTCACCTCGGGATGTCTGGTAGTCTGCGTATCTGCTCGGCTGATGAGCCACTGCGTAAACACGATCACCTCGTCTTCCATCTAAGCACCGGATTACAAATGCGCTATCACGATCCCAGAAGGTTTGGCTCGGTGCTCTGGCAAGCAGCAGATATCCATCAGCACCCACTTCTGATAAAACTAGGCCCTGAGCCACTCAATGATGAATTCAGTATCGACTACTTCATCGAAAAAACCAAGCCACGTAAAACCAGCATCAAGCAACACATCATGGACAGCCACATCGTAGTGGGTGTAGGCAACATCTATGCATGTGAAGCACTCTTTATGGCAGGCGTTCAGCCCACTCGCATGGCCAGCAAAGTCAGCAAGCCAAGACTCATCCAGCTAAGAAATGCCATCCGATTCGTTCTCAACCGCTCCATTGAGCAAGGCGGAACCACGCTCAAAGACTTCCTAAACTCCGACGGTCAACCTGGCTATTTCAAACAACAACTCGCAGTGTATGACCGAGAAGGTCAAGCTTGCGCAAAATGTAAATCCACGGTGAAGCGCATCGTCATCGGACAGAGATCCACATTCTATTGCCCCAAATGCCAGAAATAGCGCTAAATCCTACAGATCTGGCTTGACTACTGAGACTTAGACGACTAAATCCTCGCCTCAACAGGGACACGGTTCTATTTCTTTTAATAAAAAATAGACCCTGATTCAACCAAACCAACACATCTAACCTAATAATAACATGGCTACTACAAAAGTAATTCTCCGCACAAAAATCGACGGTCTCGGCTACGAAGCTGACATCGTAAAAGTAAAAGCAGGTTTCGCTCGCAACTACCTCGTCCCACAAGGCAAGGCATTTGAAGCAAATGAAAAGAACCTAGCTAACCTCGAAGAACTCCAAGCAAAGCGTGCTGAGCGTCTCACTGCAGAGCTCGCTGAAGCTGAGAAAGTTTCAGCTAAGATCGCTAAATTCAAGCCAAACTTCGACCTCGAAATCGGTCAAGGCGGCAAAGCATTCGGTTCAGTTACATCTATCGACATTCAGAAGAAGCTCGAAGAAGGTGGCATCACTGTTGATCGTAAAGCGATCCAACTCGACCAACCAATCAAGACTTCAGGTAAGTCAGACGTAGAGATCAAACTTCCACAGGACGTTAACGCTACTCTCACTATCAACGTAGTTGCTAAAGAAGGTTAATCCCCTCTAGCACTTTACAAGTTTTCTAAAAGCACGGTATCTTCATTGATCCCGTGCTTTTTTGTGCCCACTAGAAACGCTCACCTAGCCTCGAAGAAGTAACACATAATCCAGCCCACGATAAGCAAAGCGCAGCCATGGGTAAAAAAATACCGGAGGGCTGCAAGCCTGACACATGCAGCCTATTCCTACTCTATTCGTGGAAATACTGATTAATAGGAATCGCCTGTGCACTCACATCACCCACCTGCCACATAAGGACATCCGTCTGCTTAGGCTTTTCAGCAAGATACAGGGTAAATGGATGATACCCAGCAGAGAGCTTAAGAGTATTATCATTCGGATACCGCTCTTTAGACGCAGTATCTAACACACTCAGTGAATGGATCCTCAAGATTCCTTTCACCCCTTCAGGTAGTGAAAACTTATACGAACTAGCGTTCTCCACCTTTATAAATCCTGTGATCTGAAAGCTATCACGAGAAACATATAGCGCCCCACTTTCTTTTGCCGGAATAACCTTACTCCCCTGTTTAGGAATTTTAACGACTACCGCTGCAACCTCTAGACCATCATAAGGACGCTTAGCACTTTTATTCTTATGGTGCTGTCGAGACACGATATTTAACCAATACTTCTGATCAGGCAGACCTTCTTTCCCAGCAAGATTCTTCGCCTCAGCAGGATCCTTCACCACATCAAACACCAAGAATGGATCTGTAGCCGATTTAATATTGTATCGCACCGCCTTCAGATCTCCCACACGAACTACCTGCATCTGACCACGCTTTTGACCAGCTCGCATCTGTGGAAATTGACGATACTTTGGCGTAGCTCCACCGACATTATACTCCACATAGATTTTGGATTCCTTTTGACCAGTTTTACCAGACAGAGTCGGCAAAATGGAAACACCATCAGCCAATGCCGGAACACTCACACCAGCTATATCACAGAACGTAGGCATCCAGTCCTGCATCTGCGATGCAGCCTCAGTCACAGCTCCAGCTTTGATAACAGCAGGCCACTTAGCGATAGCTCCTGGACGTATTCCACCTTCCCAGCAATCACGCTTGATCCCAGTGAATGGCCCAAATGATTGAAAGAAGCTAGGGTCTAATCTCTCCTTGATATACGACTCCTGAGAAGGTCCATGGTCGCTGCTAAAGATAATGAGAGTGTTTTCATCCTGTTTTAAATCTTTAAGTGTCTGCACCAGATCAGCCACAGAGTTATCTATGCGCTGAATCGATGAAGCATATCTCTTCGATACATCCTTCCAGTCTTTATCTGTATAATTTGGGTGCACGTAACTATCTACTTTACCTCCTGCAGTATTAATCATCTTACCTGACTTACCGACCCATTGGATCCCTCCATTGACACCGAAACCTTTCGGATATGGCATCGTCGCAATTTGTGTAGCAGCATGCGGAGTATCATAAGAAAGCATTAAAAAGAACGGCTTATCTGGTGAATTTTTCTGATGCTCAACGATGAATTTCTTAGATGCAGCCGTGAAGAGATCCGTAGAGTAACAACCTTTCAGATCCTTACTAATCTCCATATCCTGTTCCCAAACTGGAACTGGGCTACCCTTTTTCTTAAAATGAACCAAGTCATAAGGATAGTGCTCATGTCCATCACGGTGCGCTACTGAGCCAAAATAATAGTCAAAGCCTCGTTTAGTTGGATAAGATGGCCAGCCCTTGCTATTCTTAGCTTTCTTGCCTGCTTTGCCTTGTAGTCCCCACTTACCTACTAAGCCAGTGTGGTAACCAGATTGCTGTAACGTAGATGCTAAAGTAGGCTGATCAGGTAGCGCTTTATCAAACTGATTATCTCGCACTGGAGCATTCCCCTGCGACTGACCTAGGAAGAGTGATGCTCTAGAAGGTGCACATACTGGAGCCGCCACATAGTGAGCTCTGAGTTGCATCCCATCCTTAGCTAACTGATCTATATGAGGAGTCTTAATTTTAGGCTGATCATTTCCTCGTGAGTTCTGATAAAAAACTCCCACATCGCCATAACCTAAGTCATCACAGAGAATAAAAAGTATGTTAGGTCTCTCCTGAGCCAAAGCAGAATGAGAGAGGATCATACACCCTATAGTAGCAGCGAAAAGTAAATGTTTCTTAGTCATGGTTATGTAGTTTAAAGTGTTCTATCGATAATGATGAATAGTTAATACGCTTACATCAACAGCTTTCTATCTAACGTTCTGTATTGAACAGCCTCTAACAAATGATGTAGCTGAATATTTTCTGATGATTCTAGGTCAGCCAGAGTCCTTGCGACCTTGAGAATCCTATCGTGCGCTCTAGCTGAGAAACTCAACTCCCCCATCACCTGCTCTAAATACTGAGAAGTTTCCTCATCGATAGCACAATACTCACGCATCAAGCGTGATGGAATTTGCGCATTGCAGTTCACTCCCTTATCATTCTTAAAACGGTCTATCTGACGATTCCGAGTCTCGATCACCCGCTCTCTAACAACAGCGCTCTTCTCCCCACCATCACCATCATGCAGCTCCTTATACTCTAGCAACGGCACCTCCACATGCAGATCTATTCGATCTAACAACGGCCCACTTATCCTCTGACGATACTTATCTATCTGTGGAGGCGAACATCGGCACTCACGCTTAGGATCTCCATAGAAACCACACGGGCAAGGGTTCAACGCTGCTACTAACAAAAACTGACAAGGAAATGTTAGACTCCCAGAGGCTCTAGAAATAGTCACATCACCATCTTCAAGAGGTTGTCTTAAAACTTCCAGCGTCTGTCTTCTGAACTCTGGCAATTCATCGAGAAACAACACTCCATTATGAGCCAGACTCACTTCACCTGGACCAGGATTCGTTCCACCACCTAGCAGCCCAGCATCAGAAATCGTATGGTGCGGAGCACGAAACGGACGTGTTACCATAAAGCCATTTTCCTTCAGCCTCCCAGCGATCGAATGAATCTTCGTCGTCTCAATCGCCTCTTCCTCACTCATGTCAGGCAAGATAGTTGGCATCCGCTTCGCAATCATCGATTTACCCGTCCCCGGAGGCCCAACCATAATCATTCAATGTTGACTTTACCCGTAAAATATTATATATAAACATTATGACAAAGGAACTTACAAAAGAAGATAAGCAAAAAAACTTTTATTCTTACGTCAGGTTGTCTACTGAAGAGCAGCTAAAAGGCAGAGGTAAAAGTAGGCAACTCAATATGATTGAAGCTTATTGCAAAAAGCATGTTATTGAAATTAAAGAAGAAATGGAAGACATTGGCAAGTCTGCATATCACGGTGACAACCTTAAAGAAGGTGCAGCTTTACATAAGTTCTTAGAAGCAATTAAAAATGGTTCAATAAAAGATCCAGTTCTTTTAGTTGAATCACTTGACCGACTAAGCAGACAAGCAGTTCAAAAAGCTCAATACCAACTCATGCAATACCTAGAAGCTGGTATTATTATTGTTACCGTATCTGATAATATGGTTTATAAAATTACCAATAATTCCATGGAAGGTATGATGATGCTCATGGTTGGTATGATGGTAGGCATTCGTTCACATGAAGAAAGTGAACGAAAGAGTGAACGTATTTCCCATTCGTGGAAGGAAAAGATTGATGAAGCTCGTAACCTCAAATCCCCACTTACTGCAATGTGTCCTAAATGGCTCAAATTAGTAGGGAAAACAAAATCTAATCCTGGTCACTATGAAATCATTCCTGAACGTGCAAAACTCATTAGACGTATATGTAAGTTGATCTCCCAAGGAGTAAGCAAGCAAAGCGTTGCAAACCTCTTAAACGAAGAAGGCATTAAACCTTGGGGTAGAGGTAAACAATGGCATGGTTCATATATTGATAAAATTAGATGCAGCATTGCTCTAATTGGTCAATATCAACCTCACCAAATCGTGAGAGGAAAACGTGAACCAATAGATAATATAATCACTAATTATTTTCCACGCATTATAACAAATGAACTATTTACATTGGTATCAGCAAAAAAAACTACTTACAGCAAACCACAATCACCCAACTCTTCTACCAAATCCATCAACATTAAAGGATACTTTGGTAAAACAAGAATTCAATTTAAGAATAAAGGAATAGATAAACGTGGAAAAAATAGAAAAGAATTATGTTACTATTATGCAGTAGATAAATTCAACAAGTCATTGTGGAGCTGTCGCCATGACGTGCTAGAGCTTGCAGTATTTACAGCTATTCAAGCATACATTAAACCCGAAGATACTAAGCTATCTAAGATGTTTAACGTTGAACATGAAAGTATTGCAACCAAAAGAAATCAACTCCAAACACTACAAGTTCAGTATACCAACATTCTCGATTTTGTTACTGCAGGAGAACTTGATTTAGATGAAGAAATTCACGATAAAACTAAAGCTCTTCAATATAAAATTAAAATAGCAAAAAAAGAATTAGCTGACCTTGAGAAAAAACACGGATCTAATACATTCAATACAAAGTTGATTTCAAAAAGTGTGAAAGATTTGAGTAAAAAAGAATACTCCCGTGAACTACTTCAAGAAATTGTCTTTAAAGTCATTGATTATATTGAAGTAACAAAGGACGGACTCAGTTCAATAAAATTGAGCAATGGTCGATCCATCAATTGCATGACTATACAATAGCATACCACCGCCACTGATCCTGTCGTATCACTGCCTATGTGGAGGCAGTGATTTTTATTTGTTATGATTAAAACAATACCAATTAAATTAGGACAGAAATACACTATTTATTCACTATCAGGAATAGCTTCAACTCTACGAAAAGAGGTAGTCGTTAAACACGTTAATTGGGGTCCCATTTTTCGACCTCAATACCAAAACCAAGTAGAATCACTAGCTGGGACGTGGAGGCTTGGAACCTATAAGGAATATAGAGGTAGAAAAGAATATCACCTCTCTATTTGTCCCGAACGTGACCTCATCATTCCAGGTTGGGGGCATCTTAAAACCGATGCTGAAGAACATCATAGTTTCACTGGCAATGCATGTCTCAATATTGCGGGAACAGTAGAACAAGTGAAAGAGATTATTGATAAGAACATCAACGAGAACTTCACCGCATTCGACACCATCATTGCTTGGCCTAAATCTCATACAGAGATGCCCGATGGTGAAGGTTTACTTGTCTATCCCGATACGGATTCAAACCATGCAGTAATTCAAAAAATGAAGGAGAAGCAGAATGCATAAATCATTAAAAATAAAAATCAATTTAGAGAATGATGCTTTTCAAGGTGGTCGAGCATCCCATGAAGTAGCAAGGATTCTACATGAGCTAGCTCTAGAAATATTAGATAATGAGCATATTCCTGAAAAGAATTTACATGACATTAACGGCAATTCAGTAGGTTGTATCAAACCTAAATAAATAATAATGCTCCACCAATTTGATTGGTGGAGCATTTTAAAATTACCTTTTATGAAAGGTAGATTGTAGGATCTAACCTGTATTCAGAGCGAACATTGATGAACTTACTTCCATCAAAAACGTAGCCTAGCTCTGCTAATTCTTCTACTGCCATTTCAGCTGATAAATCATCAAAATCAGGATCATCTGTATGTTTAGACTTCACAAACTGTTCAGCTTTTTCTCTTCCTTCAAAAAGGATGAAGTGTCCATCGACATTGTAAGTGCCTAGTTTAGAATCTCTCATAGCCTGGAGTAATCTTAAAACTACATCCATGTGTATTTCTCCACATGACCAATCATCATCAGCGTGGAAAAGCGTAACACCGTAACGTTCATTGGCTTTCTTGTAATCAAAATTAGCTCCATTCTCTTTAATGTAGTCCTGAATATCTTGAGAAGCATTTAAAATATATTTCATGTAAAGGACTTCTAACAATCTAACAAATTAAGTCCAGATTTAAAACATTCCTAGGAATGAGCAGTAGGCAGACGATATGAAATTGTGAGTAAGTCCTACTGCTCAATAAATTAACTAAACAAAAAAATACTTTATGACACAAACTCCCAAAGTCTACATAGCTTGCCTTGCAGCATACAATAACGGTTGCCTACATGGAGAATGGATTGATTTATCTGATGAAGAAAATCTACAAAAACGTATTTCTATAATACTAAATAAATCTCCCATTGATGATGCTGAAGAGTGGGCAGTTCATGACCATGAATATTGCGGAAAACTATCCGAATATCCAGGAATGGATGCACTAAATAGAATCTCAGAAGCATACCAAGAATGTTCAGACGAGGATATTAATTGGGAAGTGTTTGTTGAGTTCTGTAGCCATATTTCTAAAGACATTTCACCTGATATAGTGGAGACGTATAAAGAATGTCACCAAGGGCAGTCTACCTCAATCCTAGCATGGTGCACAGACCATTTAGAAAGCACTGGACTACTCGACCAAGTGCCTAAAGAATTAGTTGGATATGTAGATACCGAAGCATACGCAAGGGATTATGAAATAAATTATCTTTTTGATATTACTCATGGTGATGAGTGCCACATTTTCAGAAATTATTAAGTCTATGGTTTTATCTAAAGGACAGAAACAAGCACTCGATGACTTACTACCCATTGCTGAAATTGCACTTGAAGTAGACAAGTCTGAACTACCTATTCGTCCACGAACGCATAGCTTAATCTGTGCTCCTAGTGGATCAGGTAAATCTTATTTGATGAAAGCTCTAGGTGATATTCTTGATGTTCCTATTTTGCATTTAAATTGTTCATCTTGGGCACCACTTGGCGGGAAGTCTGAAAAGACTACTTGGAGTTCAATTGTTGAATTTATTTCTGCACATTCAAAAGGTATCATTGTCTTGGATGAGATCGATAAAATTACTTCTACAAATACAGATTGGCTAGGTCATATCAGGCTTGAAATTTATGATTTATTGGATGGAAGAATACCAAAATCTATTGAAATAGAAGAAGAATCATCTGAATTATGGTAATGACTGAACGACAAAAACTTGAACAAAGATTAAACAATAATTATTTAATTGTAGGTGGTGGAGCTTGGCAAAGGCGGATTCAATATGTTATCGAATAATTGTTAGACAGAGATGCTGATCATTTCTTAAAGTTGTTTTTTACCACAAA
>CAKZNV010000116.1 GCA_937132085.1 uncultured Rubritalea sp.
ATGTTCATTCTATTGTAACAAGGGACTTGAACCCTTTCTAGTTTCAGTGCATGCTACGCACACACAAGGCGCAGTAGCCGACATCCACGGCGCCTGCTTGTATAGCTTTTACCTAACTACAACCTCAACACCTTCGTCGAAGTTCGCCCTCCCGTGGAGTCGGCTATGCTATGACGATAGCCCAAGGAAATTTCATTTCTTGGAATTAGTGATTTCTTTAGCTTCATTACCTTTTGTTATTTATATGCAATGAGGCATGGCTAGTTCTGGATAGTTTTACATTCGCTAGAGTTTAGACTCTAGGTTTTCGCAGTGTTGAGTCGGTTCTTATGTGTCTTGGTTTGTGATACTATTTCACTTAGCAATTTCATCATGATCATCGTTTCGGAGAGGGTTGACTACTCAGCTCGTATCGTTGTTAGACTGGATCAAGTGTATCAGTTTTTTCCACGAGGTAAGATTTTTCGCTTTTTGCAGAGTGCTTTTCTAGTTACTCTTCTATGCGAGATGAGTTCAGAGATTTTGCTGGGGCTATCAAGCCACAGCACCCAATCCCTGACCACGTTTTTTCAGTTAAGCTTTATGACCACTACAACCATTAACCCAGTATCAGCACTCGCCCCCGGTCAGGGATTGGTGTGCTAATTCGTTATGCAAAGATATGTCCTATTCCTCTGAAAAATTCGTGATCAAAGCTGGAAGCGATTATCTTAATCGTCAAGACTTCGAATACTGGCCAGCATGGTCGGAGCACTACGATTACGACGAGATTTTGGATATACAGTCATGGGGCGTAGACAAACAGTGGGCTCTCGCAAAGTTTAGCGATTATGACACGGGTGGTCCCCACCCACACTATACTATCTTGAACCTGGAACGTCTCCCACTCGATAATATGCGTATATTTCTGAAGGCTGTATTTGAACACTCCTCCGGTGCTAAATTTAATGGTTACATTATGAACGAAGGTGATCTGTGTATAACAATTTTCTCTGAGAGCGTAGAATATAATTTTTCGAATCATCCACTTTTCAAAGCTGACATGGATAAACAGGCTAGAGTTGCAGAAACTGACTTTGGGATAGATCGACTGTTCCCGTTGCACTTTACGACCCAATTTAAAAATCGGAATGGTAACGTAATTAGCGGGATTTATAACCTGACTAACCAAGCATAACCAAGCATAACAATTCGCAGCATACTAATCTCATCCACGCCCGACAGCCGACGATTTATGTTTATTAACCACCAACCTGAAAACGAAGTGCCGCTATCTTGGATGAGATAGATGTGCTATGACGTTATCTCAAAAATGAACACCAACATTATTATCACATTTCTCCTGTCCGCTATGCTATTTCAGTTCGCCACTGCTCATGAGCATTTATCAGAAGTAAGTTCACCTATACTAGGTTCCACTACAATTTCTAAAGAGAACAGCAGAAAAGTTTGGATTCCTAATAGTTATGGAGGTGTCACGAAAGTCATTCTCCATCTTGAACACATCGGAACCAATAAAATGCTTCAATCAATAAATGAAACAGGCAATGTAACAAACCGTATGGGCAAGCAATTCAAATTGCAATCAGACAAAACTACTCATGATACAAAGAAGGGCGTTACACAAAGAACGGTAATACTAGTAAATAAAGAATGGCAGAAAAAGCATGGATTCAGAGGAGTTATTTGCTATAAAGTTACCTATCAGAAGGCTCTCAAGAATAACGAAGGCGTTCAGCTCCAGTCAAAAGGAACCAATTACAGTCTAACAATAAGCGCTATAAAAGATGAATATGAAGTTCTTTATTTGATTCCATTCGCAAACAATTTCCCCAATTCCACTATGCCATACGCAACAAAACCCAAAAAAGATAATCGGGTAGGTGACGGATTTTAACCGTCACCCCCCACACCACCTGCCATACGGTTTTGCCTAGGGGCTATGCGGAGTGACTTTGTATTGAGAAGAGCATTGTAGCTCGGCGGTTTCAAATGTGTCAGACTTACTTTCCTGTAGGCTGTTTTAGTGCTTTCTTAGGATAGCGAGCATTCACCCATTGTTCTTCTAGACTATGGAGTCCTTGGCTTGCTAGCCATGTATTATTCAGTG
>CAKZNV010000117.1 GCA_937132085.1 uncultured Rubritalea sp.
AGACTGATGTCTTCTTTGCTAAGATGCTGGAACACGTTCTGCTCTTCTTCTGACAGATTCATACTCGTTCTAGGCATGGGTGCGTTCTGTGGAATTTCAAATAATGGCAGCGTCGAAAAGTCATCGAGAATGTCTTCTGCCTTGGTAATCAATGTTGCTCCCTGCCTGATCAAGTGATTACAGCCAGCAGAAGTTGGTCGGTCTATCGGTCCTGGAACTGCATAAATCGGCTTTCCCATCTCAGTCGCCAGATTAGCAGTAATCATGCTTCCGGACCATTGAGGACACTCGACAACTAAGGTCGCATTCGACCAGCCAGCGACGATCCTGTTACGCATAGGAAATGTCTTTTTGTCTGGTGTGGTATTGAGTGGGAATTCTGACACCACAGCCCCATAACCGCCTGCGATTTTCTCCGCTAGTGCCATGTTCTCTGGCGGATAAATCTGCCCTAAACCAGAGCCGATCACTGCGATCGTTCTGCCATTTCCAGCGATCGCTCCCTCATGAGAATAGGTGTCTATGCCTCTAGCCATCCCTGAAATAATCGTGAATCCTGCGGAAGCTAGCTGCAGAGCTAACTTGCGTGCTGTTTCTCTACCGTAGTTCGATGTTTTCCTAGACCCCACCATAGAAATCGAGTGTTTATCCATCTCACTGAGAGTCCCCCAGACATAGAGTGCGAGTGGAGGATCATACATGTTGCGCAAGCTGGATGGATAATTATCATCTGACTCAATCACTATCTTAATGTCTCTGGAACTAGCTTCATCGAGCTCCTTACTGAGATCGATATAGTTCTCCCAACCCGTAAGAATCTTAGCTGTCTCATTGCCGATTCCCTGAACCTGGGTCAGCGCATTGTTAGATGCTTTTAGTATCGCCTGAGCCGAACCAAAACACTCTAACAATCTACGCACCCTCACAGGACCTATCTTAGGCAACATGTTAAGAGCAATGACAGCTTCACGATTTTCCATTGCTATAAGTATTGCCAATTTCAACTCGTTAGCAAGAACTTGAGATAATATTAAACTATTCTTACTAAGTTCTAGCGTATGAGAGCATCACGAAGTCAGTCTTTTTTTCGTATGCAATTTCTCCATACTGGTATAACTAGTAAGCATGAACAAGGTAATCATCACCGCTCAAGAGCTGCATAGAGGCTACAAAGTCGGCAAAAAAACTGTCGAAGTCCTCAAAGGAATCGACCTAGAGATCCTCCAAGGAGAAAAGGTATTCCTCTGTGGTCCGAGTGGTGCAGGAAAGACCACGCTCATGTATACGCTCGCGGGTCTAGAAGTTCCTGACCGTGGTGAAGTCCTCATCGAAGACCAAAACCTCTACACTCTTTCCAAGCGCAAGCAATCTAAGCTACGTAATGCGAAGATGTCCTATATCTTCCAAAACTACTACCTACTACCTGAGCTCACGGCTATTGAGAATGTGCTAGTCCCTGCTCTCATCGGAGGAAAAGATCGCCAAAAAGAAGCGAAAGAAATTCTCACTCGTGTAGGCCTAAGTCACCGACTCGATCACCTCCCTGCCGAACTCAGCGGAGGCGAGCAGCAACGTGTTGCCATCGCTAGAGCACTGGTCAATGACCCACAAATCATCTTCGCCGATGAGCCAACAGGAAACCTAGATTCCAAAAACGGCAGCGAAGTCATGAACATGCTGTTAGAACTATCGGATGAATACAACGCAACACTCGTAGTAGTCACTCACGACCCAGAACTAGCCAAGCTAGGCGACCGTGTCCTCACTGTCACTGATGGAAAAATCGACTAAAGCATCGCACTAATCTCACTCAACATTAAAAAACCACTTATGAAAATTACTCTTATACTTTCACTTTTCCTTACATCATTCCTTTCTGCTGTAGAATTACTACCCAAGGATATTCACGGGATTTGGAAAATAGAGCTCGGACCAGAAGTAAAAGAAGAAGGTTTCACCATTAAGTCTGAAATTATCTCTTACTTGCTCGAAGATGGTTCCTGCTATGAAGAAGCCCTTTTTAACATCTACCTTGATGAGGCCGACACCAAGATCCTCACCTATGGAGGGATTGAAACAGCTAGCTGGACAATCAAAGACGGCAAACTAATCTCTAAGACGGTCAAAAGCGCTGATAACATCTTATTTTCCAGCCTAGATCCAGCTGTATTGAAAGAAGTTATGGCGGTAATGAAAGAGGATGAAGATGACGAATCAAGCTACTCTTTAGTCTCCAAAACCGCCGACAAATTGGTGTTCAAAGACGATGAAGGAGAGTCGACTTTGATTTATACTAGATGCACAGATGAAAAGTATCAATCATTGCTGGCGCTGAAGAACAAAAAAGATCTAGAACCTCTGCTCAAGTCTCCTGATAAGCTAGAAAAAGAAGAACGACCTCTTGTTGACCTCCAGCTAAGACGCTTCTCACGTTCTGTTTTAAAAACGGAAGGATTCCGCTCCGCTCCTCATTTACCAACCTTCTCGAAACGCTCAGAAGAAACAATGACTCTACGTCCTCGTAGAGAGATATTAGACCGATTGTTTTGTAACTATGTTGTCAGTTTCTGGATAACGATGCCTGAAGAACAATTACCTAGTAAGAAATTAAAAACCTTAATTGAGAAGCTTGGGCTCACAGAAAAGCTGACTCAAAAAGAAAAAGACATTCTCGCAATGAGCCGAAAAGATGCGAACGCAAGACACATGGACGGAGTCGGCTGGAAAATGGAGAATATGTTCGCTCTCGCATGGATACTAGGAATGGAGATGTGCCCTGAAGTAAATGACGCCCAAGCAGGAGATGCCGTGGCAGGAGCGTTGATACCATTTATCACCAAAGAGCTGCAATCTCTAGTAGGTGGAAACCCTCTTAAATTTACCCGATCTCCACTGGAAGTCATCCAGCTTGAAGACATCTTCTACTGCGCTCACAATGCCGTTCGCTCTGCCCAGACTAGAGCTAAAAATACAGTCCCTAAAGGCTTTCATCCTATTCTGAATGGTGGTGTCATTAGTGAGAAGCGTCATGCCCTCACATGGGCTTTATCTCCTAAGGTGAAGTGGGAGGACACAGATCTAAGCACTTAAATTCTGCTAATAACCCATCTATTGAATTTGATGTAAATTGATTAATTTAAGGTCATTAAATGGCATGTATTTTATCAATTTACCTATTGTGTAATACAAAATAAACATTAGCGTATTACTCATGTTTAAAAATTCAATTAGATTTGCTGCCTTAGCTCTCGCTAGCTGCGCTAGTCTCGCCACGGCACAGACCGACAAGCCCAACATCGTTTTCATCTTAGCGGATGATCTCGGCTATGGCGAAGTAGGCTGCTACGGCCAAAACAAGATCAAGACTCCTCACATTGACAAGCTCGCCACTGAGGGAATGAAATTCACTCAGCACTATACTGGAGCTCCAGTCTGCGCCCCTGCTCGCTGTGTCCTCATGACTGGCCAGCACCTCGCACACGCTGAGATCCGTGGTAATCGTGACTCGGGTAATGGCCAGAAATTCCCAGGTCAGTGGCCAATGACAGCAGACGCACTTACCATCGCAGAGGTGCTCAAGGATGCGGGCTATGTGACTGGCGCCTTTGGTAAATGGGGACTCGGTCCGTCTGACTCATCAGGCTCACCAATCAAGCAAGGCTTTGACCGCTTCTATGGCTATAATTGTCAGCGTAATGCACACAGCTTCTATCCTCCTTTTCTAGATAGTGATGAAGCAGAAGTTACTATCAACAAAAACCCGATTCCTGGACATGCTCAAAAGAGAAAAGGTCCAGTAAGTGCTGATGACTATCGTGCAGAAAACTACTCAGCTGATTTCGTTCTAGAAGAAGCCGTCAAGTTTATCGATAAGAACAAGGATAAGCCATTCTTCCTCTACCTACCATTCTTAGAACCCCACGTTTCTATGCAACCACCAAAGGTTTGGGTCGATTACTACCCAAAAGAATGGGACGACGAAAAGCTCGGCGGAAAAGGTGTTTACCGTGGTCAGTGTGGATACCTTCCTCATGACAGACCTCGTGCAGCGTATGCAGCAATGATTTCAGATCTGGATGAGCATGTAGGAACTATCGTAGCTCGATTAAAGAAACATGACCTAGAAAAGAACACCATCATCATCTTCACATCAGACAACGGAACAACTCACCAAGGTGGCGACCCTAAGTTCCACATCGGTGGTTGTGATGCTGAGTTCTTTAATTCTACTGCTGGTCTAAAAGGCTATAAAGGCAGCTGCTACGAAGGTGGAATCCGTATCCCATGTGTCGTCAAATGGCCAGGTATCATCAAGCCAGGCACGACAGCTACTGAACCAACATACTTCCCTGATTGGTTCCCTACTTTAGCTAAGATCGGCAACGCAAAGGTCCCTGCTGAGATTAAACTAGATGGCATCGACATGAACCCAGTATTCAAAGGTGAGACTGCTCCTAAGCGTCATGAACTAATGATCTGGGACTTCCATAACTACGGCGGAATCATCGCTATCCGTGACGGAAAGTGGAAAGCTCTTCGTAGAAACCTTCTCAATACCAAGCGTGGTTCAAAGTGGGAACTCTATGATCTCGATACCGATGCTGAGGAAAAGAATGACCTCGCTGAAAAGCATGGAGACATCGTCAAGAGACTCGAGAAAGCATGGCTTGATACGAGAACCGTCGAAGACGACTTCAAGATCCCATTCGTAGACGGCAAAGAAGAAATCCCAGCTAAAGTCGAAAAACAAAAGCCAACGAAGAAGCCAGGTAGAAAACCTGCTAAGAAGACAGCTAAATAAAACCCTACTTAGTTTACTAGATAACAGATCTAGTGAAGTAACTATTTAACGTAAAAAAGCTCGATCTCTAAAGAGATCGAGCCTTTTTATAAGAAGTTCTAACTAATAAGTTCTTATGGCTTTTCCCAGGTGCGCACATCGTCTTCTGTGCCGAGCTCTCCATCTGCTCCAGCACTGACACCTACTACGCTTGCTTGAATATTTTCATCAATTCCTTCTAGCTTCATTCCATCTGGCTTAAAGTCGTAATCGATCGCTAAATAGATAGGATTACCCCAAGAGTCTACTAGAGCCACTGGCACATCACTGGCGTCAACCTTCATTCCATTTATCTGATTTTTCTTAGCCTTGTTAACATCTAGAAAACGCCTCTGATTCGTGTTAAATTCATCTTCTTCGCCTGTGAGTATAAGAATGAATTTTTGCTCTGCGCTATCAAGAGCGAAAAACTTATCAGCCGTAGGTGATAAAGATTTAGGATAATATCCATACTCTTCCTTGAAGTCTTCACATGCTTTGACTGCTGTCTGAGCTAACAGATGAGACTCACTTTTACGGCCATTTTCTAAATACCTTGTTATCGCTCCATATGAAATCGAAGCAAGTGTAGCAATAATAGCGAGCACGACTAGTAGCTCAACAAGTGTGAAGCCCTTTCTTTGGGAGCGATTGACTCGTGAAAATTTAGGTCTGGATAGTCGGCTATCTTGAGTAGGATGAAGTTTCATGGAATGTATGGTTATAAGTTTGTATCTATTATGTATGTAGATTTATCCTTAAAATCTCGCATATTCAGAACCGCAAATCTAGCAGTAAATTAGCAATTCTCACTCACTCTGACTAAATATAAAGTCAGACATACGAGAATAGCACATCTAGTCCCCTCCTCTTGACACTAGTTAGATCACCACTACAAGTATCTCCATGCTTACAGGAAAATCATTTATAGGGAACTCACGCGGTGCTGGATCAGACATCTGTGGATCAGGAATTAACCCAGCCAATGGAGAAAAACTCTCTCCAGATACCATCGCAGCAACGAGTCAAGAGGTGCAATATGCTCTCAACATAGCAGAGGAAGCATTCTTCGTTTACAGACAGAAATCTGGCGCTGAAAAAGCGACATTTCTCCGAGCGATAGCGACTAACATCGAAGCTAGAATCGAAGAGATAGTAGCACGTGGACCACTAGAGTCAGGACTGCCTGAAGGCCGCATGAGAGGAGAAACTGGACGCACTACAGGTCAGCTCCGCATGTTCGCAGACCTTCTTGATGAAGGTTCATGGCTAGACGCTCGCATCGACACAGCACAGCCAGACCGTGCTCCTATTCCTAAAGTAGATCTCCGCTCTATGCTCACAGGCCTCGGCCCAGTAGCAGTGTTCTGCGCATCGAACTTCCCTCTCGCATTTTCAACAGCTGGAGGCGATACAGCATCAGCATTAGCGGCTGGTTGCCCAGTCGTAGTCGTTGCTCACTCAGCGCATCCAGGTCTCGCTGAAATCGTCGCCGAAGCTATCACTGAAGCTGCAAACCAGACAGACATGCCAGAAGGCGTCTTCTCTCTACTCTTCAGCGGTGGATACTCAGTTGGCCAGACCGTGGTAGCCGCACCTGAGATCAAAGCTGTCGGCTTTACAGGATCACTCAAAGGAGGCAGAGCACTCATGGATATCGCCGCCGCTCGTCCAGAGCCTATCCCAGTTTTTGCTGAGATGAGCGCTATCAATCCGGTAGCGATTCTCCCAAGCGCCCTAGGCGACAACAGCGAATCACTCGCTACGGCAGCATCAGGCTCACTCACACTAGGCGTAGGCCAGTTCTGCACGAACCCAGGACTATTCTTCATCCCATCTGAAGGCGCAGAAGCATTCACAGAGAAATTTGTAGAACTCACTAAGCAGGTCGCACCAGCCACTATGCTCCACGGTGGAATTTGCGACTCCTATAAAAACGGAATCTACGCACTGAACGATCAGCCAAACGTCGAGACACTTCTTCTCGTAGAGCACGATCAGTTCGGAGCTGCAGCCCCTGCGATCTTCCGAGCTACTACACAAGAATTCGTTAGCAACAAAGTTCTCTCTAGCGAAGTCTTCGGACCAGCGACACTCATCGTTACCTACCAAGACCACGACGAACTCCTCGCACTTGCTGAGTATATTGATGGCCAGCTCACCACATCCATTTTCGGAAATGAAACTGATGACATCGCGGAGCTCATTAGCGTTCTTGACCGTAAATCTGGTAGAGTGATCTTCAACCAGTTCCCAACTGGCGTCGAAGTCTGCCCATCCATGGTTCATGGAGGCCCATACCCTGCCACATCGGACGGTCGCAGCACCTCAGTAGGCACTATGGCAATCTTCCGCTACACCAGATCAGTCAGCTACCAAAACTTCCCTCAGTTAGCACTCCCAGCAGAGCTACAAGACCAAAATCCACTCGGCATTAAACGCCTAGTAAACGGCAAATCTGAGTGATATCTGTTAGAGAAAATCGATTCGCCTGTTAGCCATTAGCAGGTGAATTTTTGTTACCCATATCTGAAATACTTAGCAATCTACACAAAACCTCTTGCCAGCTTTTTCTATCTGGTCTAGTATATTGTTAGAAATAGATTTTTTTATTTTGCAAACGAATGTCTGACAAAACCTGTAATAACTTCAAAGATGAACAAAGGCGCCTGCCAAAATGGTTGCGCCGAGTCACTGGTTATATTCAAGAAAAGATCCAAGAACCAGAAGATGATCTCATCGTTGAACTTGAAACAGTAGACCCAAAACCAGAGATTCTAACAAGACCACCTAAGATAGGTCTCGCTCTCGGATGTGGTGGAGCTAAATCCCTCGCTCACATGGGCGTCTTGAAAGTCCTAACAGAACACAACATCCCCATCCATGCCGTAGCTGGAACTAGTATGGGTGCATACATCGGAGCACTCTGGGCCACTGGCCATACTATCGATGAAATGTATGATCTCGCTGCAGAGATGATCGATCCAGACTCGCTAAAAAAGCTAGCCGACCCGATCATTCCACCGATCAAAGGCATCTACTATGGTAACAAAGTAAAAGAGCATCTTAGACGCTCCATCGGTGATGTCACCTTTGAAGAACTAGACAGAAAACTCTATATTATTTCAGCCAATCTCAACAACTTTGAGCGAATCGTGTTCCGTTCTGGCAGTGTCTTAGATGCTGTTCATGCCAGCTGCGCTATGCCTGGCATCATCGCTCCTGTAGAGATCGATGGCAAACGCTGTGTCGATGGAGGTGTCGCTGACCCAGTGCCAGTAGGCTCACTACGTAAATTCGCAGACGTAGACAGAATCATCGCCGTCAGCACAACGACTACTTTAGAAGATATCGACACTTTAGCGAAAGCCACTGTCACAGCCGAACGTGAAGAAGCGCTCAACCGCTCTTGGTGGCAGAACAAGATGTCTAGCCTCAATAAAAAGCTCAACCCAGCGGCGAAGGGCAACATTTTAGACAACCTAAGCCGTAGCCTTACCATCTCACAGATACGCATCGCCTATGATGCCTGTAAACGAGCAGACCTTGCCATCCAGCCAGTCTGCCACGGATGCCATTGGCATGAGTATTCCAACTTTGAAAAATTTATCGACCTAGGAGAAGAGACAGCACTCAGCCAGATCGGCTCCATCAAAAAACTGTTAGAGCCTATACCTGTAGAAACACCTGTTACTACTCCACCAGATATAACTACCAATCATGAAGCCACCAAAAAATACATGGTGGGAGAAAGCGTCGCCAAGCGAAATTAAAAAACGTCAAGCATCACTACTCCACACCTTCCTAAAGACTCGAGTCATTCCATTCGTGTCTCACTACCGGGATTTGTTCGAGAAAGAAGGTCTAACAGCTGATGATATTCGTAGCACCGATGACTTGGTGAAATTACCCTTTAGCTCAAAAAAAGATCTAGGAGAAACCAAAGACTTTGTTGTTATACCTGATGAAGAAGTTCTCAAAAAACAACCATCCACATGGCTCAAAATCCTACGCCACGGACCGAGAGGTGTGAAGCAAGCACTCGCTGAGGAGCTCAGACCTATTCACATGACCTCCACCACGGGTCGTTCCTCTGAACCAGTCCCCTTTCTCTATACCAAACAAGATTTAGCAAACCTCGAAGCTGGAGGATTACGCCTCATGCAGCTCTCTGAGACAGATGCTGATTTCCGTTGTATCAATGCCTTCCCTTTCGCTCCTCACCTAGCATTCTGGCAAGCTTGGTATGCAGGCATAGCCAACACATGCTTCTGCCTAGCAACTGGTGGAGGCAAGGTAATGGGCACTTCTGGAAATGCTAAAATGATCGATAAAATCCAGCCAGATGCAGTCATCGCCATGCCCACGTTTTTCTACCATTTAGTGAACTACGCCAAGACTAAGAACATGCGCTGGCCCAACCTCAAACGCATCGTCCTAGGTGGTGAAAAAGTTCCAGAAGGAATGCGCAAGAAGCTCAGAAAACTATGCGCTGAACTAGGTTCTCCAAACGTCGACATCATTTCCACCTACGGCTTCACTGAGGCCAAGTTAGCCTTTTCTGAATGCAAAGTTCCTCAAGGCCATGAATCCACTGGTTTCCACCTCTACCCTGACCTCGCTTTTGTAGAAATCATCGACCCGGAAACTGGAGAACGTGTCCCAGAAAGAACCAGAGGAGAGATCGTCTTCACCCCACTCCAAGCTCGTGGCTCAGTGGTGATCAGATACCGCACTGGCGACATCATCGAAGGTGGCATCACCTACGATCCTTGCCCCTGCTGCGGTAGAACCTGCCCACGCTTGTTAGGTAGAATTTCACGTGTCTCAGATATCCACAGACTCAACATCGATAAGCTTAAAGGCACACTCGTTGACTTCAACGCTCTGGAAAATGTTCTCGATGACACCGAAGGCGTAGGTGCTTGGCAAATAGAGCTACGCAAACACAACGACGACCCACTAGAAACTGATGAAATTATCATCCACCTCGTCTCCATGGATGGTGCTAGCGAAGACCTAGAAAACATCATCCGCCAAACGCTCAAATCAGCTACAGAACTCAGCCCTAACAGAATCGAGTTCCACAGCTGGAAGGAAATGCGAGAAATGCACGGAGTCGGACAAGAACTGAAAGAAAAGAAAGTCATCGATAACCGCCCAAAATAACTCCTCACTATGAAACAACCACTCTTCATCTACGACGCCATCCGCACACCATTTACCCGAATGGGATCAAGCCTCGCATCACTGAGCGCAGCGGACATCGGCACCTCTGCAGTTAGTTCATTACTGCACAGCTCTGGAGTAGATCCAGCTCGTATCGATGAAGTCATCATGGGCTGTGTCTGCCAGCCTGTCGACTCAGCCAACATCGCTAGAGTCATCGCATTAAGAGCTGGAGTGCCTGAGAATGTCATCGCTAGCACAGTGCATCGTAACTGCGCATCTGGTATGGAATCTATCACCACAGCCTATGAGCGCATGCTTGCAGGTAGAGGTGAGCTATTCGTAGTAGGAGGCACTGAGAGTATGAGTAATGCTCCTTTCCTCTATAATTCTAGTGCAGTAAAAAAGTTCACTAAGCTCAGTAAATCAAAATCTGCACTGCAAAAAATCTCCTCACTCCTCAAATTTAGACCCAAAGATTTCTCTCCTATCGTAGCCATCCGACTCGGTCTAACAGATCCAGTCGCCGGCATTAACATGGGACAGACGGCGGAAATTCTCGCTCGCCAGTTTAAGATAAGCCGTGAAGAGCAAGACGCCTTTGCCGCTTCATCTCACACCAAGGCGCTAGCGAATTTAGAGCTATTAAAAGAAGAGATTCACCCCATCTACCATCAAGGATCTGCTATCATTTGCGACAACGGAATCCGTGAAGACTCAACACCTGAACGACTCGCTAGGTTACGCCCAGTTTTTGAAAAAGCCACAGGCACTGTGACCGCTGGCAACAGCTCACAAATCACCGACGGAGCTGCAGTTCTACTAGTAGGAAGCGAAGCCAAAGGCAAAGAACTAGGCTTAGAACCCATCGCCAAAATAAATGCCTACGCCTACGCAGGCTGTGACCCTAAACGTATGGGTATCGGCCCACTACATGCCATGGAAAGGCTCTTCGCTGAGTCTGACTACAATCTCGGAATGGCCGACATCATCGAGATCAACGAGGCATTCGCCGCCCAAGTCCTAGCCTGTGTCAAAGCCGCTCCATCAGACGAACTCGCTCAGAGCATCGGTCTACACAAAGCTCTCGGAGAGATCCCTCTAGAGAAGCTCAACGCACGAGGTGGATCCATCGCCCTAGGTCACCCAGTAGGAGCTTCTGGCGCAAGACTCGTTCAGACAGCGATCCATCAGCTTCATCAGCAAAATAAACAACATGCGCTCACTTCACTCTGTGTAGGCGGAGGTCAAGGTGCAGCCATCTGGATAGAAAAAATCTAACATTATGTCACACCTCAAACTAAACATCATCAACACCACTGCTCATCTGATCTTCGATCGAGAAAACAGTGCTGCTAACATTTTTGACGGCGACACTCTCGATCAGTTAGATAAAATGCTCGATGAGATCCAATCTAACAACGACCTCACTGGTCTAATCATCAGTAGCGCGAAACCTAGTATTTTCATCGCTGGTGCAGATCTTAAATCACTTTCTTCATCAGCTCCAGACGCTCTAGAGAAGCTCATCAGTAAAGGCCAATCGGTCTTTGATAAACTAGAAAGCCTCTCTATCACCACAGTCGCAGCCATTCATGGAGCCTGTGTGGGCGGAGGCTTCGAGCTTGCTCTTGCCTGTGATTACCGAGTAGCCAGCGATGCTAAAGCCACTCGGATAGGACTACCAGAAACTCAGTTAGGCATCATCCCAGCATGGGGAGGATCTACTCGACTCCCTGCCCTGCTAGGACTCACCAATGCCTTACCACTCATTCTCTCAGGAAAACTTCTGAAAGGAATCGTCGCCTTCAAAAAAGGTCTAGTCGATGGACTCTGTCCGGCTGAAAACGTCGTCAGCTATGCAGAGACATTTCTTAAAAAAGGATCTCGAGAAGACGAGCTACATCTGATGACGCATAACCCAGTCAGCGTCGGTTTAATCAAAGCCAAAGTCGGCAGCGATCTTGAAAAGAAAACCAGAGGCCATTACCCAGCCTTACCGAAAGCTCTAGAAGTAGCGTGCAAAGCAGTAAGATCTAGTCACGAAGAAAGCCTCAAGAACGAACGTGATGCTATACTCGAACTAGCACATGGACCTAACAGTTCAGTCGCCAAGCATCTGATAAACATTTTCTTCCTAACAGAACGATCCAAGAAACTGCGACCAAACAACATTGAATGCATTCCAAAAAGAATCAACAATGTCACTGTGTTAGGTGCAGGCGTCATGGGTGCAGGCATCGCCTACTGGCTAAGCACAAAAGGTATTCAAGTTACGCTTAAAGACATCAATGACGATGCCATAGCGAAAGGGATGCAGACCATCCAGAAGCTCTATGCAGGCAGTGTCAAAAAACGTATCTTCACCAAAGCGGAAGCCACTGCTGGACTTGATCACATCTACCCTACCAAGGATTTCCCAGACATGGCTAACTGCGACATGGTGATAGAAGCGGCCGTGGAAAACCTCGAACTAAAGAAGAAAATCTTCGCCGAGCTTTCTGATATCGTCCCAGAAGACACGATTCTAGCGACTAACACATCTGCGCTTCCGATCACTGAAATTTCTAAATCGATCAAAAATCCAGAACGCCTCGTGGGCATCCATTTCTTCAATCCAGTGCCACGGATGAAACTAGTCGAAGTGGTGAAAACTGATCTTACATCAGAGCAAACGCTCGCCACTGCAGTCAAATTTACTCAAGCAATAGGCAAGCTGCCAGTAGTCGTAGCTGACTCACCAGGCTTCCTCGTGAATCGTATCCTCATGCCCTATCTCGTAGGAGCAGGTGAGCTGATGAGCAAAGGCGTAGACATGGAGCAGATAGACAATGCCATGCTCGACTTCGGAATGCCAATGGGGCCACTGCGCTTGTTAGATGAAGTTGGACTTGATGTTTCCTGTCATGTCGCCAGCACCCTCAGCGAAGCCTTCCCAGAACGCATGCACATCCCAGACATCCTAAGCACCCTAGTAGAAAAAGGCTGCTTAGGCAGAAAATCAGGCGAAGGATTCTATGTCTACAAAGATAAAGATCATAGTCCGAACCCTCAAGCTATCGCTCTTCAAGATACTCCAACTGAAGAAACGCGTAAAACAAACATCCAAGAGCATCTTGCGGATCTAATGAAGCAAGAAGCCCAGCGTTGTCTCGATGAGAATGTAGCAAGCTGCGCAGAAGATGTGAACTTCGCCATGATCATGGGCACTGGCTACGCCCCATTTAAAGGTGGCCCACTACCTAAAGAACTTTAACCCCAGTCTATAAAACTATGAATAAGGAAGAGAATAATCAATCCGTCATCGACACCTCTAACATGTCCGAAGGTCAAAGAGCCGCTTTAGAAATGGCTGAAAGCTCGCGTGACTCTAGAGAGATTTCAGGTTTCGCTGGCCCCCTCTTCATGGGCAATCCAGATTACGCAAAGCTTAATCCATTCCCTCACCAGTCAGCCGAAGACAAAAAGCAAGGTGATGAATTCATTGATAAACTAAAGACATTTCTCGATAACGAAACTGATCCTGACCAGATCGATAAAGACGGAGAGATCCCAGATGCAGTTCTAGATGGTCTAGCCAAGATGGGAACCTTCGGTATCAAGATTCCTAAAAAGTATGGAGGTCTAGGCTTATCTCAAACGAACTATTCAAGAGCCGCCATGGTGCTAGGTGCGCACTGCGGCAGCATGACAGCGCTCGTCTCCGCTCACCAATCTATCGGAGTCCCCCAGCCCTTGTTGGTATTCGGAACTGATGCGCAGAAGGAGAAATTCCTGCCAATTTTCGCTGAAGGAGGAATCTCAGCCTTCGCCCTAACAGAACAAAACGTAGGCTCAGACCCAGCGAAGATGTCTACCATCGCTGAGAAAGATGCTGAAGGAAATTTCATCATCAGTGGAGAAAAGCTATGGTGCACCAACAGCCTCAAAGCGAGTCACCTCATCGTCATGGCGAAGACGCCTACACCTGAAAAACCTTATGCCACCACTGCATTCATCGTAGAAATGGCAATGGAGGGAGTAGAGATCGTGACTCGATGTCACTTCATGGGACTCAAAGCTCTCTACAATGGCGTCGTCAAATTCACCAACGTCAAAGTTCCAAAAGAGAACATCGTCCTAGCAGAAGGCAAAGGGCTCAAGGTCGCTCTAACAACACTGAATACGGGAAGACTCACCCTTCCTGCTGCTTGTGCAGGCATGATGAAGCGCTGCTTAGACATCGTCACTATCTGGTCATCTCAGCGAGTTCAGTGGGGACAAGCTATTGCTAAACATGCTGCCATTGCAGGCAAGATCGCAGACATTGCTGCGGACACCTATGCGACAGAATCTCTGGTGCTCTACGTCTCTGCCTTGGTGGATCACGATAAGAAAGCAGACATCCGAATCGAAGCTGCTATGGCGAAGCTCTGGGGAACAGAAGCAGCCTGGAAGAGCGTCGACCAGACAATGCAGATCAAAGGCGGCAGAGGCTACGAAACTGAAAGCTCTCTCAAGAACCGTGGCGAAGCTGCAGACCCCATTGAGCGCATGATGCGTGACTGCCGTATCAACACAATCTTCGAAGGCTCCACAGAAATCATGAAGCTCTTTATTGCACGTGAAGCACTAGATCCACACCTCCGCAAAGGTGCCGCGGCTATTGACACAAGAAACTCAATGAGTGTGCGTGCTAAAGCGGGATTCAAAGCCGGCCTCCACTACTCCGTCTGGTATCCTACACGCTGGATTCCTTGTAGCAAAGGCATCCCTTCTGACATGAGTTCAGGTCTGAAGAAAAATCTTCGCATCATCTCTAAATACAGCCGTAAGCTCTCAAGAGCACTCTTCCTATCCATGGTGACTCAAGGCCCTAAACTAGAGAAGCAACAGCTTCTGTTAGGCCGCTACGTGGACATCGCTACCGAGCTCTTTGCTATGGCAACTTCCGTCTCCCGTGCTCACCAAGAGCAAGCAGATGAGAAGACACTACTAACCGTAGACTACATCTGTAAACGCGGCGAACAACGCGTAAAAACCTTCTTCAAAGAATGCGGAACCAGCGCAGACAAATCAGGCTACAACCTCACTAAGTTACTCATCATCAAAGAGTAAAAATTAAAAACCTGTGAGCTAACCTCGCAGGGTTTTTCATGGTGTGTAGAGAATACATGATGGATCTTTTTAGGAGCTTTAGAAGCTATAACGTAGAGAGATCGTAGCGGATAAACCTTCTTCAACTACGAGATTAACTGAACCTACATTCACCTCAGAGTCGCTGTAGTTAACTCCTAAGTTTGCAGTGAGTCCACGTGCAATATCGTATCGCATCCCTGGACAGACCATACAAGACATACAGAGAGATAGGCCTCTTTAATTTGTTTTAATTCCTCATAAGCCCTACTTCACTTCTTTCTTATCTTTCAGCTTCACCCATTTCAAAGCTGTTACGCAGTAGATACCTTGTTCCACATACTTTAGATTCACAGCGAATAGTTCTAAGCCATCAAACATCACAATACATGGAGCTTCACCGTCATTTCCAACACGGTAAAATAATGGTGAGTTATACTGCTCCACAAACTTCCTACGCTCTATATCATTAGGTTTCAAATGTTCATTATATGCTAGCTCACGCACAGTTTTAACTACTTTCTTAGGACTCCACCATTGAGTAGATAAAACGTGTCGATCAAATGGAATATTTCCATAACCTGATTTATCAAACATGAGCGTTAAATTTTCTAATCCTGTTTTAACTAGGCTATGATCTATTACATCACCTTTTACAAATTTAGAATTCTCAATCCAAGCAATCTTCTCTTCATTTTTTAACTCTGTGAATGTCAACTCAGGTAAAGCTAAGTAATCTTTTACTGCCTTTTTATGAAGCGTTTCTTTATTCTTAAATAAGTGCTTTTTCCCAAGTTCCTCATACTTTTTCAAGATACCATCCATGCTACCTAGCTCCCCAGGATTTTTAGCTATCTTCAAACCAACCTCTTTATAATAATCGGCAAGAATTTCATCAGCACTTGGTTGAGCCAAAACAAAGGAAACAAGAAAAGGGAATATTAATAAGCATTTCATAATAGACTATTCAGCATCTTAGATTTAAACTCATAGCGCAATGACTAATCATAGATTTATTTATTTCGTTTCATTCCAAAGTCACACTACAAATTGACAGTCGATTAGAGATCTGTGATGACCTACATATGAAATCTATATTCTTGCTTATTACTACAGCGAGAATTCTATCCACCCCTGTCACATCCTTTGGACAAGGATCTATCTCCGCAGTCTCCACAGAGGGACAGGCCTGATTGGCACTACAAAGCAGCATAGGCTTGCATCTTTTTCACTACCTCTTTGCATCCACCATCAGCATCGATGGATTGAGAGAAGAAGGCCCAGAAGGTGTTACGCTTGCTGTATAATCGATGTCTTGAATGCTCCTTTTCTTGAGATTTTTTTAACACTTTGTGAGGTATAAAATCATTGAAACAATGTGATAATTGAGTGAGATTTTTTTGTTTCAGGGCAGATACTTCAGCAGCTACTTTTTGAGCTGAAGTTTGACGTTTTTTATTGAGTGTTCTGATGTTTAAACCAGCGAATAAAGGCGTCTCTAATTTCATGCTCTAATCTAACAGATCGGCAAGATTAGTGCAGCTAAATCTCTCTTCAAACAGGTCTTAACTTAGTGCCATTCCGGACTGACCTCTTTGCTTTTTCAATATCTGCTCTTAAATCGATTTCTAGACATTTTAAGAGAATCTGAGGCTGATACAGATGAAACCTCTAAACTCATCTCTGGTGCCCCCTGTCGCCTCTTTAATGATACAATTACAAGCTGGACACCAACTACGTAAGATCAATCAATCTGATACTTAACAACCAAATCACCACTATCCTTCATATCCCTCAAAAACAAATGGAAGTTACCCAATTCAGAAATCATCATTCTATATGCGGATTCTTCTAAAGCTTCTTCCTTTGTTTTAAATCTAACAATCTCATTTTCAATAACATCATCCAAAATCCAGTAATCATTATCTAAGTATATCGAGATGAAACCATCCTCTGAGATAATCTTACTTTCTTTGGATAAATATTTGAAAGTTTTTGTCATGTGGTGAGAGTATAACACCAATTAGCAAACAAGGTCGTATATACCGTATCTACCACACCTACGACCAACCTTGCAAAAATTACGATATCAAATTGGATACCACTCCAAAAAACACCCCAAATCACCCGACGTCAATTCGGCCGAACGACCCGACAACAATTCGGAAGATAACACTCATCACATGGTAAAATGCTCCTGCATACTCAATCCTTATTTGTCGTGCCATTTAACACTAATAAACAATCAAAGATCCTACGTCAATTCACAATTCACGGACTGACCCCTTTGCTTTTACGACTAGTCGTTGCAAAGGCTAAATTGCAAAAAACGCAATCAAAAACCAACACCCTTCACCGAACGCTTACGATAACAAAGTGGAAGAACAGCAAAAAAACACCCTAAATCACCCGACGTCAATTCGGCCGAACGACCCGACAACAATTCGGCAGATAACAATATAGCCTTCACGGGCGTGCTGGTTGAATATTGTCTATAGGTTGTTCTATGATTTTTATGTATTTCAAATATATCATCCCTCTATTATTTTTTTTTCCGCTAATTTCATCATATAAATGCAAAACATTACTTTTACGGTCAAAGTCATACTTAACCAATACTTTACCATCTATAGAATATGAAAAGATAACCTTATTCTTAAATTTTATATCCACATACTTTCTAATATCACCCGTCCTAAGATTCTTATGATAGACTGTTGAAATGATCATGTCACTGTCAGGTATTTTTTCAGCCTTAACCCAGACCTCCACTTCATCTGCGCAAAATGAAAGGCCGCTTGAAATCAGTAGAAAAAATAATATAGTAAATAGTCTATTCATCTTATGGTTTTTTAGGTTCTGTGCCTGTGGCCCAAGGGTCTGCCAAATCTTCTTTACCTGTTTTCATACTAGCAGGTGTAAATGATATTGTGACTATTTTACCGTCTTTAATTTGAGAATAAGTATAGGCTTGAACAATTTCGTAAACTAATTCCATGTGTTTACCATCTTGAAAGCAAGATAATAATTTAGCAGGGTCTCCCACTTCTTTAACAATAGTCTGAATTTCTGTCAATTTATGTTGCTTCTTTTTTATTTTCACATAGCCGGTTGGAAACCACCACTTCACTATAGGTTTAGCTCTTCCTCTAGAGTTTTCAACATCTATCTCTCCTTCATAAATACCATGAAGGGCAACAATTAATTGATCATCTTTGGACAAATCAGCGTTTAGTTTCTCAGATGCCTCTTTCAACTTTAGCTTCAACTCCTTAACATTATTAATTACTATGACTTCACTCAACAATTCACGCTTAACAAGCTTAATATAATCGTCCTTAGTTCCAATGAAATCTTGAGCGTTACACCTCACCTTCTTGTCTTTAACTAAAATAGCAAACTCTTCAACTGTTATTTTGGTTTCGATTTCTTTGATATGTTTTTCCAATTTCTCTAAGCTTTTTTTCTTAATTTCGATTTTCTTTTTATCAATTTGGAAAACTTCATCAGATATAAATATTACAGCAAGCCCCAAAACATCCACCCCATTAATCGGATCTCCCCTAAATGCATTATGCACATTCATTCCCCCATCTTCTTTGATCGGGTCTCTGTTGATCCAACGTCCGTTACTTGCATCATACCAACGGTAGCCGTAGTAGTGGAGGCCGGTGATGGTATCTAGGGGTTTGGTGCTAAATTGGTATTCGAAGTCTCCAGCTTTGGCTCCGGTGCTTAAGTTGATTTTACCAAATGGGTCGTATTCGTAGTGAGCTACAATTGCGCCTGTGCCGTCTAGGTATTCGGTGATGTTGCCGTTGCCATCGTATAACGGATAGTAGCTGGTGGTGGTTCCTCCTGTGATTTGGTTCTCGGCTAGTAGTCCACCGATTCCGCCTGCGCCTTGTTCAGTGCCACTGATGTCGAGGCCCCAGGTGCGGGTAGTTGCAGCTGTCCATGTTGTTGCGCCGTTGGTTTGCTCATACTCAGCGATTACGTTCCAGCTGTTGTAGAGGTATTGGACGGTGTCGCCATTGGCTACGGTGCGTTGGATTCTTCTGCTGTAGGCATCGTAGCGGTAGCTGACGAGGAGGTTGTCGCTTAGGTCGGTGACTTTGGTCAGGCGATCTTCGGCGTCGAAGGTGTATTTCTTATTAGCATCTTGGGTGGTGTTGCCGTCTTCATCGTGGTTTTTAGCCTGGGTGGTAGGTGCTCCACTGGTCGGTGTGGTGGTGATGCTGTTGTATTGGTTAAGGGCGTTGCTGACGTAGTTGCTGCTGCCGTTGTTGTCAGTGATGCCGATACGGTTACCAATTTGGTCAAAGTTAAAGGTGCGTGTGAGGGTGGCTACTGCGGCGTTGTCGCTTGTGGCGTTTGCGGTAGCGAGCTCTCCTTTGTCGTTGTAGGTGTAGTCCCAAGTGAGTGTGCTGTTAGCGAGGCCGTTGTCAGTGATGGCTTTGCCACTGAGGATCATCTGAGTGCGTTTGCCGATGCTGTTGACGGTGTAGGCGAACTTACTAACAGTTTCGATTCCGTTTGTGGCAGTGGTGTTTGTGCTGTTGGTTTTGCTGAGTAGCACTCCACGGTTTGTCTCGTAGGCGTTGACTACTTTGTGGATCGGTGAGGTTAGCTCATCGAGTAGGTTTCTGCTGTTCGGGTTGTAGTTGTAGCCGAATGTTTTGCTGTTGAGCTGGTCAGTGATGGAGATGAGTCTACCTTCTGTGCCATAGCCGTAGCCTAGGTTGTAATCGTTACCAGTTCCGTTAGTAGCGTTAGGGACGTTGATACCATCGACTCTGAGTAGGGTGTCGTAGTTGGTAGCGAGCGTTTTGTCGAAGGTGACTGAGTTGTCTGTTAGGTAGTCTTTAGCAAGGTCATTGATGAAGATTCCGTCACGGGTTCTTTCTGCAGTTTGCAGGAGAGTGGCGGCATCGTATGTGTAGTCGATGACTCGTGTGTTTTGTCCTGCTGTAGTTCCTTGGACACTGTGGGTCTGGCGACCTAGGCGGTCATAGACGTTGTTGGTGTGTTGGGTGAGGGTGTCGTTGTAGAGGGTGGATTTATGCTCTCCCCATGCTGTGTAAAAGTATTGTGCTTCAAGTCTGCTGCCTGATCCCGGTGTGGTTTCACGAGCGAGGGTCTTGGTGATGGTGCGGCCTGCTGTGTCGTAGGCGTAGTCGGTGCCTTTGTCGTCTGCGTAACGTTTGTTGAGGAGCAGTCCTGTGGCTTGCTCGTAGTTCCAAGTTGTTGTCGCTGCGCTGTTCGCTGGGTCGAGTGGGATGCTTGGCTGAGCTTTCCAAGTATGGAGTTTGCTTAGCTGGTTGTAGCTATCGTATTCGTATGCTCTTGGATACATTTGGCTACCCCACTGGCTAGTGACGTTGCCGAGGATATCGTAGCTTACGTGTTGGGTAGTGCTGTCTGGGAGTGTGACTTGGCTGACTGCTCCTGCTCCGAGGAGGCCATTGCCGTAGTATTGGTAGGCGGAGGTGTCTCCGTTGGCATTGGTGGTGGATGCTACGAGGGTTTTGTTGGCCTGGTAAATGATGGTGGAGTAGGCGCTGTGACGTGGGTTCTTGGTCTGGCGCACTCTTCCTAGGGCATCGTAGTCGACGAGTGCCATGTTACTTTCACCTGGAGTGAGTGTGGTTTCAAGTCTGCCGTAGTAAGAGGTAGCAATGCTGTCTGAGGCTATTCCTGGTGCACTGCTGGTAATCTGAGTGATGCCTGTGCTGCGATCGAGTGTGGCTTTACCGCTGCTGAGATTACCTGCGATGTCTGTGCTTTCTGCGTAGGCGATGTCGAGGCCGCTGTAGCCTGTGGCCTTGGAGCGTGAGCTACCGAGTAGTTTACGAGTAGCGCTGCCTGCTTCTGGGTAGATGTAGGTTTTGCTGAATGACCAGATTCCTGTGGTATCTTTTTCAATTCCTGTTTCTACGTCAACGATGCGGTCATCGGAGTCGAGTGTGAGTGTGTTGTTATCGATGCTGATTCCTGTGCGGATAGGAACTCCGATGCTGTTGTATTGGACGATGCTGTTAGGAGTGTTCGCGGCGGTGGAACTGCTGCCTAACGCTCTGCCTGTGCCGAGTTCGTAGGTAGTGGTATTGACTACGGTAGCGCCATTGTAGGCTGGTGAGATACAGCTAATGGTCTGACCTAGCATGTTGGTGCTGCAGGCTACTTTTCTTGGGTTACTAGCAGTAACTACGGATTTCTCCATGGTCATTCCTCCTGTTGGGTTGACGGTATAGTTGTAGAAGCAGTCTACTAGGGCTGAGCCTGTTTGAGATTTGAGTCTTCCATCGATGTGGTAGGTGCTGGTGACGCTGCCTGTGTTAGGAGCTGTGACGGTAGCGATGGTGCCTTCTAGGTTGTAGACAGCGGTGGTGATGTAGCCGTTTTCGTCTTTGACGTAGTTGACTCTGCCACGGTAGTCACGTTGTTGTTCGCTAGTGAGGTTGATGCCGCCTGCGTTGACATTACTCACTGAGTCCATCCAGCCGAAGTTTGTGCCTGAGCGGATTGTGGAGCCTGAAATTGTTGAGACGATTGCTGATTGTGCTTCGTAGTCTGCACTTGCAGCTACTGCTTCACGTTCGATTCTTGTTGCTCGGTAGAGGTCATCGTAAACGACGTTGGTAGTGACTCCGAGTTCATCAGTCATGCTTGTCTTTTGGCCGTTGGTCCAGACACATTCCATGAGGATACGCTCACGGTTAGTGATCGGATCAATTTCAACGGTTTTGACAGGGTAGCCCTGCTCGTTATAATACATGCGGTTTTCAGCGACGTCTGTCCAAGCTGCGGTGTCGTTGTTAGTGCGGTCGATAGCATAAGCTTCGCTTGTGACTTTCTGGATCAGTCCAGTGAGGTCGATCACGCTAGTAGAGCGGACACTGTAACCAGCTACTGGGTTTTCATTGATGTCGAGGTTACCTGTTGCGGTGATGTTAAAATTTGCTCCTGGGAGAGTGGTTGCGGTTCCGCCTGGGGCGATGGTGTAGAGGAAGCCTGATGGGTTGTCATCGTAGCTATAAAGTGTCACTACTTTGTCCACTGAGATGCTTTTACGGATACGTCCTGCATTGGTTGCTCCTGTGTTTGGTGCGTAGTAGAAGGCTACAGAACGGAGATTAGCGGCGTCACCAAAGCTTGCTGTCTGGCTGTTGGCTACTTCAGAGATGACGGTGTATTCACCTGTAGAGCCATCAAAGTAAGCGGCAAGGAAAGTGCGTGAAGCAACTGTGCCATTGAGAGTCACTGTAGTGGTGCGGGGGCGGAAGTCACCTATATCTAATGTGTCAGCTGCTAGGTGTGGTGTGTAGTCGTAGCTGATGACTTTTCCGGTAGGATTATCTAGATACGCTTCTGTCGCTGTGAGTAGGTGACCAGTGACTTCGTCATAGGTGTATTGACGAGTAATTCCTCTAGAAAGAGTGTGGGATTTGATTTTGCCATGGCTACCACGCTTGTTGATATCATCATAGAAAGTGTAGCTACGCTCGATTGGAGCTTCGCTGCGATCACTTGTCTCGTAGACTTGTGAAGTTGAGGCCTTTTGCCCCCACATTGAACGGCCAAAGTTTACCGTCTCACGTGAAATTTCAGGAACTGTTTCACTCGGGATTTCAGTCACACGAGTAATGCTTGTGCTTTCAGGGCTAACAATGTCGATAATCGGGTTAGTCGGAATAACGTAGGGTTTAGATGCTCCAAAAGCAGGGACATGCTTCTGAATTATTACCACATTATCATTTGCGTCGTAGCGAGTTCTTGTCCAGTTGTCACCTGTTTTTTCAAACACTACTTTTTCTCTTCGTGTGCCGTAGTAGCGAGTTTGGATGACTTTATTAGCTCCGTCTTGAGCGACGATGAAACGTGTTTCAGGATCACCTGTTAGATTATAGATTCCGTTGACCTTAGCTCCCACCTGACCCGGCTGGTAGCGTTTGACTTCAAATGAGGTTGCTGTGAGTTCTGTCACATCAAGTAGTCCCGCTTCTGTTTTTACTTGGCGAATCACATCGCCCACTTTGACGATGTCTATGACGCTAGTTAGATCTGTCACTCTACCAGCACGAGTCACGAAAGTCTGAACCACTCCAGTGCTACGGTCATAATCCACATAGCTGCCTGCTTGGCGGTATTGACGGATAATGGTGCAGCTGGCTAAATTACTTGTTGGCTGCTCATTCACATCGAGTAGTTGGATACGCGCTTGTGAGTGAACATTAAGGCCAATAGGCAAACCAGTCTCGTCGCCTGTTTTAACCTCGAAAGTAATATCAAAACCTGAAGCTTGACGAATCACAGCTTGATAGTGAGCCACTGCCTGAGTCGAGCCCTCAGCTCCAGGAACATACTCAGTCACAATCTTCATCGTAGGAACTGAAGCATAGATGAGCTGATCAGCCTTTACTGGTGCAGATGCTCCTAGATGACTACGGTAAAGCAATAAGCGTCCTGCGCTAAGACCTGGCTTAGTCGGAGCTGCTGGTAGTTCTTGCTCAATGTGCATACTTCCAAGCTTTGAAATCATATCCATCACTGTCCCATAATCTGGTTTAGGGCTCTTACATTCACAACCACACTCAGAACTAGTCTGACTAGTATCACAACCAGCTTTACCTTCCGCCGTTTGAGTAGTATCACTGAAATATTCTTTAAAATAATCATATGTTTCTTTATCTCCGTGGCGATCTACATAGATATACCAAGTGCACTCACAGGCTTCATATTGATCAGTCTCGGGAATTTCCAAAGTGATTATAATTCCATAATTATTAACCTTATCATCTATATCCAACTTCAATTTCCCATTTCCATTCCCTGCTGCGGGTAAAACGAATGCGACCGGTGCTATTGGCTCTTTATCTTGACCCGCGATGTTTATTTTCCATGTCGCCCCAGCTGGAATATCCGCTTGGGTAAAATTAAACTCCAATGAGTCTAGCGTCACCTTTCGATCAACCGAAATTAAATGCCCTTTCTTATCAACAACCTTGTCATCCCACTTCAAATCAATCGTCCCACATGGACATTTCTTAGGATCTAAATTCTCATGTGGATTCGTTGAACTATCTACCACTTCTGTCAGAGCTGCCCCAGGATCAGTCGCTTCTGTTGGAGCCTGTGCTGACACCATGCCGCTCAGACCAAAGCCTAACACCATCAACAAACTTAACACACAGAACTTACGCATTTTTGTAAGAGTGTTGCTTGCGGCTAAAGATGATGCTTTCGCACGATTGGGAAATTCAGTTTTAGTTTTCATGGATAAAATGGATGAGATTTGGAAAAGTGTTATTAATTAAGAATTAGTTAGAAGCAGATTGTTTGATTCTTTTAAGAGCTGCCGATGCGGCGTATTTGTATTTTGAGTCTTTAGAGATGATATCCTCTAACAGGCTAGCGTCTTCTGCACTGCCGAGTAAGCCAATGGATGAAATGCTAGTAAGACGATGTGATGGATGTGCCATCGCATCTGTTGCGATCATTCGCAGAGAGGCTAGATGTTTACTATCACCTAACATGCCCACAGCATTGATAGCATCCGCACGTAGCGTCACTGACTTGGACGAAGAAATTTGTTGGTCTAGCCAAGTATCTAAATTCTCTTTGACTGAGCTAAGGTCAACACTCGATTGCTGAGCGTAGACGAGCATCATCAAGGATGTGCCAGCCATTGATTTATCTTCGTTCGCTGGATCAGTCACACTCTCAGTCAAGGTTTGAAGAGCTGTATTTATATTCTCGAGATTTGTTTCAGATGGATAATTACTTTGCTGTGGTGCGATCCATCCGCCTAGATATTGCGCTGCGTAATCTCTAACAACATCATGTAGACTCGTGTCCTGAACGATAGCAGTTAGTCGTCTAGTGAGTTCATCTGGCTTGAGGCCGTTTTGAACTATCTTACCCATCACGTCGTTCAAAACGACAAGATCGTCAGACGTCGTAGCTTGAGTAAGTCGATCCATAAGCTCAAACAGTTCATCGACCTCAGATTGATTCATCTGTGATAAATTCATCGCTCTCAAAGTATTGATTCGCTTACGCCAATTGAGTTTAGAGTCTTCTACCCTCTCGATAGGCTTAGTTGAATCAGTTTTAAGCGTTGAACTTGGAGTCGTTGGTGGAGTCACTACTCCAGAGCTAGCATTATCAGCAGGCAGTTCACTTTCCGATTTGATGATCTCATAACCTAAGTAGCCAATGACCCCCAAGGCGATGGGCAAGACGAAGTGAATAGCTTTCATAATTGAATCAGTGAACTAGTATATCTATCTAAGAACAGTTTTAAAGTTGGTTACCGTTTCTGTCGAAGTATGAGTAGGTGTGACAGAAGCCTCCCTGCATATTTTCAGGGAACAAATACTGAGCATCGTATCTACCATTCACAAAATCAGCGGCGGTAAGAATCTTAGTTTTAGAGCCATCTAAGAAAGTAACGCCTGCACGGAAGATGCTGATCTTCACTGATCCACCAGCAGGTAGCCCAATCGCAGTCACTGGAGAAGTAACCACGTAGTATCCTGGCCAATCTGATGAAAGAGTAGCACTCGCACTGTCATTTCTAAATGAACCTGCAACATCAAAGACATTAATTGATTTAGTAGAGATAATAGGTCCGTCAGTATAGAGACGAACGGCTACTTTACTCTCGCCTGCTGCTCTCGTGGCAAACGCTACATTCAAATTGTCATAGTCTAGATTTCTCGCTATATACTCCAAATGTGATCCACCATCAAAACTTACACCGTAACTAATGTCATAACGATCAAATGCAAGACGTTCTACTCCACCAAGAATGAAATCCTTAATTTGGACATCAGTATCAGCCTCTTTAACGATTACTCTTAGATTAGCGACTTGATTACCATCATCAGATGCTACGATGAAAGTTCCGGCTTCAGTAAATTGATGAACTTGGTAGTCAGCATCACTAGCGAGTGGGTAGCTTACTTCATTGAATGCTGAGTTATTAGGATCAAGGCTAACTGGAGATTCTGCAATATCACTAAATGTGATATGGTCACAATTAATCCAGCCATAACTTCCATAATAACTGTCTTCAATTTCGATTTTCACTGATCTTCCTTTTAACGCAATGACGTCCCATAGATCATTACGTGAAACTGTGGTATTTAAGCCAGTGGCTGTTCTTAGTATTTCATTCGTAGTAGCATCGAGTAATTTCACTCTTTCTAGCTTAGGATGTTTACCACCAGATATTCTAAAGTGAATGTAGTTTTGAGTGATCGTAAACTCAGGGCTAGTGAGCTTACCTAAACCTAAATCAGAGTTACCCGCTGAGATGTATGAATTAGCAGATTTGTTACCAATAACATTCCAGTTATGGCCAGTTGCAGATGCTAGTGCGGGAGCAACACCGAATGCATCACCTTCCGCAGTCCATAAACCATAATCAGCACCTTGAAAGTCTGCAAATTCTGTGTATGCCGTGTCTTTATTGATAGTCAGGGCCACAGCATTGCCAGTCGATCCATTCAGCGGTGTCGCATTAAGTTTCAGACTATCGTTCTTACGAATCACAATGGAATCCATCGCATGTAAATTAGTAACATCCCAAGTGATGGCTCCTGACTCAATCATTCCATTTGCGAAATCAATATCAAACGAAGTAGCTCCAGTTTCACTGAGAGTTAGGTTTGTATAATAATGGTTAACCCCAACCGATGATTGAACAGCAACAGCATTAAGTATTGTTTGATCAACTAAATCTGACTGGCCCTCCAAAAAGGCCGGTGAAGTCAACGAAGATGGACTGTAAACATTAACAAAATTACGTTTCTCCAAAGTGTTTTCTAACCAATCAGGAATATTGTTACCGTCTAGATCATCGCCAGATGGATCAAGCAACTCAATTGACTGAATCGCTATAGATCTGTGAGATAAAATATTATTGATTTCGATTGTCACCGTATGAGGTCCAGCAGCAAGGTCTTGTGAAAGCACGTTAACAAGTTTGCTAGATGTAGATCCGAAATCTAGCTGGAAGTCACCTCTGAGAACACCGTCTATTAGAACCCTAACAGGAACCTTTTCAGTAGAGAGTGAAGTCTGTAGAAGTTTTGTATCTATTCTTAACAACCAATGCCCAGAGTGTGGTGCATCAAATGACCACTGAGCTGCGCTCACTAGGCTATCAGATACAATTCCAGATGAGGAAGGGTTCCACTCACCTGCTATATTTGAGAAAGAATGAATATTCAGGTTATTAACAAATGTTCCTACAGGATAATCCTGAACAGAGTCCCCGCTTCCAGAGTTATCATATTGACTACCATCAAAAACACCGTTGCCGTCTGAGTCTGCACTCGTTGGGTCTGTGCCAGCTAGATATTCTAATCTATTCGTCAGGCCATCACTATCAAAATCACCGTTTTCACCTTCATGGAGTCTATCAACAGCTCCATTATCCGTGATACTCAGTCCATACTGAGCCTCCCATGCATCTGGAAGATAATCATCATCAGAATCTTCCGATTCTACACCATAAGAGCTAATTGCACTCAGTGGTAACACTACTCTAGCTTGTCCAGGCGGAGCCCAAGCTGCACTCACATGAAAACCACCAGCATGACCTTGCTGAGTTAGCATTTCTAGGAAATACTTTTGACCAGCTTCAAGATAAATCTCTTCACTCATCTGACCTGCATAGTTATCCCATAGATTTGAACTCCAAGAAACAATCCCGTGACCAGTTCCTAGAGCTGGTCCCATTGCGGCAATCTTGCGTTTCTTATACTTAGAATCATCACTACTGATCCATAGTTCAGATCCGTCGCTAGAGCTTAACCAAAATCTATAATTACCACTAGTTGGAGCTGTCACATAGCCTCTTAACCTAGCGCCTGAATAGGCTCCGATCTCAGTAAAATGTGCGGTTGAAACTGTTTTTCGCTTTTCAGGCTGACCGTAGAACGCGTCAGACGCTAAAAGTTCAGGAACATTATATTTCTGAATCCCCGTCCAGCGTTCCATCGTTAAATGTCCATCAAGTGAATCGCTCTCAAATGGATTAAATGAGTAACCAGCTTCTTCTAAATTCGTGATTCCATCCTTATCTGAATCAGCGAAGGGAGCGAAAACAACACCTTGATACTGTGTAGGATCAAACCCATGCTGAACTTCCCAGTCATCAGGTAATTCATCATTATCTTGGTCATTAAGACTACCTGCATAACTCTCTAGAACAGCTCCTGGAACGATTTCACGTGCTTGGTAAGCATCCGCAGAATTAGCTCTACCCAAGACCTGAACCTCACCTAAACATAAAAATTGCACTCCGCTAACGCTAGGACCGATAAGCTCTACTTTCACAGTGCTTCCTATAACGCCACCAGTCTCCCAAAACTCGCTCGCTTTCACGTGAGTTCCATTAGTATGGAAATCCTGGCTAACAACAACAGCACCTGAGGCATCTAAAACGCTAACACGAAAATTACTAAGGCGATGTGCGTGGGAATTACGATTGAAAAGCTCAACACGATCAATAAGTCGATCTTGCCCCAAATTCACCTGCCACCAGCTACCAGCTTCGTTCAGAGTGTGGGTGATAGCTCCATTTTCACCGCTGATACTACCATCTATAGCTCGACTTGCCGCTCCGCCCCACCCCGTGGATGACTGAGAAGCAGCTGCACTCTGATCAAGAGCCCAGTTAGTAAGACCAGCACCACCTGCATAAGACCAGCTTACACTAAGGTGGTCTCCACCTCCGCCTTCTTTATTCTGAGCCTCAACATAGTAACGCTGTCCAGCCTGTAAAATTACTGGAGCACTAGCTTGGTCACGACTTGTGCCGAAATCTCTGAAAGAGGTATAACCTTTATAATGAATCAACTCCTCCTTATTAAACTTACTTTCCCCATCGCTTAAAAACAAAGCGAAATGATCATCACCACTAGCCCAAAATCTATACTCACCCGTAACTGGGGCGACGATATATCCGCGAAGTCGCTGACTATATTGCTCAGCAACATTTTGTGGAGCTTCCAACGAAGTCAAATCACTTTGCAAACTAGAAGCTTGATAAAATGCATCTTGAGACCATGAGTAATCCAAATCATTTCGAGCCGACATATTATACCATATATCTCTAGTCACCTTACCAGCAACACCGGCGGGCTCGCTAGATTGAGAAAATCCAGTTTGGCATAACACTGGCGTAAAAGCAAAAGTAAGGAATAGTTTTTTGTGTGACATATTAAAGCTGACTGAATTAACAAATTAAATCGATGAGTGAAAAAACGAAATATCCACAACTTAGTCAATAATAATTTATCAAAACACACTCAAATATCTAATACATCCCCACAACCTATATCTTAACTACACAAAAAAGCCTGCGAAGTTAATCGCAGGCTTATTTTGTAAAATTGGTATGTGCTTAGGCTTACTTGTCGTGGCCTTTTAGCTTGAGTGACTTCTTGCTTTCCTTGTTGAGGAAGTCGTTGAAGTCTTTTTGAGAGATGACCTCCATCATGGCTTTCATGTTAGCGTGGTCACTTCCACAGAGCTGGCCACAGACTACTGATGTAATCATCTCTTCTTTAGGGATGAACCACATTGGGATGTCCTTACCAGGGATGGCATCCTGCTGGATACGCATTGGGATGATAGAGAAGTTATGGATCACGTCAGTAGAGGTCACCTGAAGGATCACAGGGCGTCCTACTGGGATCTTAAGAGTAGATGAAGTGAAGTCATCATATCCGTAAGGATCTGTAGGGTCAAGGCAAGGGTCACCTTTTACTTTAGCAAGTGTGCGGTCGATGAAGCCAAACTTTTTGTCTGTGCCTGCGTAATGGAAGTTCCATGCGAACTGGTTACCAATGGCTCTTACACGCACTGGGTTCTGGCCTTTTACATCTGCGTAATCATTGGTGCGCTCAGCCCATAGCGGGAAAGCGAATCCGAGTAGTAGAACTGCCTCAATGACAACCACACCGATTTCTAGGTGAGTAGAAACGTGGTTCTCAACTCCATGGTAAGAAGCTGTAGGGTTCTTCTTATGCCAGAACTTGAAAAGACTGATGAGGAAGAATAGAGTCCAACCTACGAATAGGGCAATCATGAGCCAAGTCACAACGTCGATCATATGGCCGACAGTGTCACCGTGAACAGAGTAGTTCTTAGGCATTCCCATCCACTCTGCAGGTGAGAATGAAGCTAAGGTGTTTATAATGCTAGATGATAACATGAGATTAAAGGTGAGTATGAATTATTGATTAGAGTTAAGAAATGGATCGTCGTAAGTAGAGTCAGCGTGAGCTTTCTGGCGCTTAGCGATGCGGTAGATGAAGAAACCGATCATTCCCAATACTGGGATGATGATCATGAGCATGAAGAAAATAGCCCAGCCAGCAGCGTCCTTGCCGCCACCAAATTCAAAAGCGCCCCTGCATGCTTGGCAGGCGACTATTGGATCGATTGTGAGAAATTTCATGATGAGTTAGAGTTTAGGTTGCTAGTTACTAGGAGAGGCAAAGTTCTTGCGGTAAAACACAGTGCCGTAAATTGGTAGTATGACGGCAGCAGTAGCGCATATCCAGCCAATGATCTTGATCACCGAGTCAGTAGAGTTTACATTGAAGTAGAGCGCCCACACCGCCACTGCGATACAAAACAATGTAGCGATAGTGATGAAGATGACGTGGAAGCTTTTCAGTGACATGGTGATTAGTGGTATTGAGTTACTATATTGGGTTAACCTTTGCCGAATTCAGGCATCATTCCCTCAAATGTAATCGGGTCTAGGAATGCAAATGCGAAGAGCAGAATGAGAACAACTCCGAAGAATAGCGCTCCGAGGAAAATCCAGTAGATTGACTTCTTCTCGTGGTTAAGGTGCATGAAGATCAGTGCTACTAAACTAGCCTTGAACGCTGCAATAGCAATACCGATGATCGCATCCACGTAGTCAAATCCATGCCCACCGAAGTCGAGTATAGGTTGTGTCGCTACGAGATACGTTATTACGGTGAAAACAAAGAGTAGAGCTCCAATGTATGTGTAGAGCTTTACTGCTTTCTTAATTTCTTCTGGTGAGTTAGCCATAATGTTAAATTGTTCTTAAACTGTGTTAGATAAAATGAGGATTACATGAGGTAGAAGATCGGGAATACGAAGATCCAGACTAGGTCAACAAAGTGCCAGAATAGACCACCGACTTCTACGCGGTTTGCAAGCCACTCAGGATTGCTCTTGAACATCCCGTATCCGAAGAAGAGATAGTAACCGAGAACTAGCGCACCACCGATAACGTGTAGTCCGTGAAGACCAGTGATGGTGAAGTAGATTGCGTAGTAGTTATTCATCTTCGGTGAGAATGCTGACTCAAATCGAATCTGCTCACGTGGAATGATAACGTTAGGAAAAACTCCTGGGAAAGCCTTATGGTTCGCACCAGAAAAGCCTTCGATCAGAGTAGGAGCATTGTTCTCCACATCATCCCAGCTCTCTACCTTGTAGTCGAGTCTCTCGTAAGCAACCATCTGCTTCCAAGTCACACGATAGAGGTCAACCTCTGTAGGAACACGATTTGGCTGTCCTTCTTCGTCTTCTCCATACTTTTCAGTAAGATGTGCAGTGAACAAGTCTCTCCACACTTTATGCGTTGCCCAGAGCTTACGGATCTTATCTCCGCCTTCTCCTTTGATATGTAGAATTGGTGACTTCTCGATTTCAACATCAACATCGAGATCTCTCTCTTCTGCCTTCATCACGAGGTGACGGAAATCAATCGCATCTACATCGATTTCGATACCTGAATCACCAGCGACTCCGCTAAGAACGGTGCTGTCTTTCAGCTTAAGTGATGTTTTCGTTCCTTCTTTAGTATTCTTAGGATCGCCTTGTCCAAATCTGCCCCACTCTGGGTCTAGCTTGATCGTTGTTCCATCAAGAGCAACAACAAGACTATCTGCATCATTTAGAAGAATACCTGTAGCATTTTCTTTAATGAGCTTAGTGTGAAGCTTAGCAACGGCAACTTTCATTGCGTCGTCATATTGGTTTAATCCAACGAGCTCATTGTAATCTCCAGCATCCTTTGATTTGATCGCTGTGCGGATCTTAGTCCATGCCAAACGGAGAGCTTCTGTTCTGACCTTTTGGTTATGAGTTCTTGCAGAGATGTAATACTCTTTCGCTTCTGCTAGGACTACTTTAAGCTGCTCAGGAGTGACAACGTCACCTGCTTTAGCAATGATCTCTTCTTGATACTTATCACCATTCACACGAGTAACGATGTAGTTATCCTTGAATTTAATTTCGTGATCACCATTACGCTTTAGAATTTCATCTAGGTAAGGCATGTAGTAGCTAGCGAGAGCAAATTTGATTTCGTTAGTTTGCAATACGAAAAGGTTACCGCCATGTGTGTGCCCATGCTCATCAGGAGCAGACTCTTTATGCAAGTGACCCTCTACAGTAGTAAACTCTGTAGTCTGGACTGCATGGTGGTGGAACTTGTGGTAATACTCGATTCCCTTGAACACCATGAATACACCAGCACAGACGATGGTGAATGACATGTAGCCAACAAACTTCTTCCAGTTACCTAGTTTCAGCGCAGCCCATGCGAACACGACTGTTACTGAAGAAGCAATTAGGATGAATGTGTTTACTAGACCTGGTAGCACTGGAAGCGCACGCTCTGGCCATGGGTAATCTGCGAAGATACGCAAGAAGATGTAGGATGAGAAGAGACCTCCGAAAAGCATCACTTCTGACGCTAAGAAGAGCCAGATGGCGATCTTAGAGTTATTCAGACCAGTGTCCTTACGTGGATTGACGATATATGGAATTTCCATGTCTTGAGATTGTTAGTTGTAAAAGTTTGAGTGTATTAGAATTAGTGCTCTTTTTTCTCTGCGATACCTGCGTCGAGATCAGCAGAGGTATCTGCCTTAGGCTCATGCCACTGTGGGTAGTAGTCTTCCTCACAGTCAGGACGGCTGTATTCGTATGGTCCACGGTAGACAGCCACATCGAATGTGAAGTTACCATGTCCAGGAGGCGTTGGTGTAGCCCATTCGAGAGTTGTTGCATTCCATGGGTTATCACTTTCCACTTTCTTGCCCATTTTCCAAGCAGTGAAGAGGTTGATGATGAAGGGAACTTGTGCAAGTGCTAGAAGGAATACTGATACAGACATGAGCTCGTTGAGTCCAATGTATTCTCTAACAGTGTTACCGAATACGTCCTCAGAACCTTCAGGAGCCATGTAGGCATCACCACCATTATACCAACGACGGTGGAATCCAGCCATACCCTGAATGAGCATTGGGAAGAACACGAGATTGATGAAGATGAGTGATGGCCAGAAGTGGAGATGACCGAGCATTCTGTTCATGTAACGGCCAAACATCTTAGGATACCAGTAGTAGATACCTGCGAAGAGTCCGAAGAGAATACCAGGAGCTACCACATAGTGGAAGTGACCGATCACGTAGTAAGTATCGTGAAGGTGAAGGTCAACAAGGTTGAATGCTAGTGGAAGACCAGTGAGTCCGCCGATACCGAACATCGGGAGGAACGCACATGCCCACATCATTGGCATCGTGAAACGGATGGATCCGCCCCAGAGTGAAATTAGCATCGCTGTGATCAGCACCACGGATGGCACCGAGATCAGCACTGTAGTCGTCTGGAAGAAGGTAGAAACTGAGCTACCCATACCAGTGAGATACATGTGGTGAGCCCATACGATGAATGAAAGGAATCCAAGAACGAGCACCGCGTAGACCATGGACTTGTAGCCCCAGAGTGGTTTACGTGTGTTAGCAGGGATAATTTCCGCCACACATGCGATCGATGGTAGTAGGAGAACATACACCTCAGGGTGACCGAGGAACCAGAAGAGGTGCTGGAACAGTAGTGGAGAACCACCACCTGCAAAGCCTTCGATACCTTCGCCACTGACTAGACCAGTAGGCTGGAAGAATGATGAACCGAATGTGCGGTCAACTACCTGCATGATACCAGCTACTTCGAGTGGTGGGAATGCGAGAAGGAGAAGGAAACCAGTGACAAGCATTGCCCATACGAAGAACGGTAGGCGCATCCATGTCATGCCCTTAGCACGAAGGTTAATAATGGTGGTGATAAAGTTCACCGATCCGAGAAGTGATGAGGAGATCAACATCACGAGGCCGAGTAGCCACTGAGTCTGTCCTGTGAAGAATTGGTTCGGATGCTGAGCGTCTGCTAGTGAGGAAAGCGGCGGATAGTTCGTCCATCCTGACTTCGCTGTTCCAGACTCTAGGAAGAATGATCCACACATCATGATACCACCGATGAGGTAGAGCCAGTATGAAGCACAGTTCAGCTTAGGGAATGCCATATCTGGCGCACCAATCTGAAGCGGAGTCACGTAGTTACCAAAGGCACCGAAGCCTAGTGGCACAACACCGAGGAAAACCATGATAGTTCCGTGCATAGCACCGAACATGTTATATGTCTCACCAGTGACTTTACCGTCAGTGAGCCAGCGGCCCTGCCAGTTGTCACTGAATACCCAGCTCATCCAGGTCGGAACTGGCTCATTTGGATAGGCAATACTCCAGCGCATCATCATCATGAGGAAGAATCCAAAGAGGAGGAAGAGTAGAGCAGTAATACCATACTGCAGACCGATCATTTTGTGGTCAGTCGAGAAAATATATTTCTGCCAGAATGGCGGATTGTGGTGATCGTGATGTTCGTCAGCGCTCATAGGTTCACTTAGTAAAAGTTAAAAAATTGTATTGGTTGTGTTGTAAATTATTCTGCTTCGATGATCTCGCCAGTCTTCTTGTTGATGACTGTGCCAGCTGCGAAGAAATCTCCTGTAACTTGCTTCTTTTTGAGAGGTTCTAGTTCAGCGGCGGTGCATGCACCTACTACTGATCTACCTTCACTTGCTTCATTGATCGCAGCTATCTGCTCCAATGTGTAGAGTTTGCCCACTTCATTACCAAAGCTGTTCTGGATGTAGTAGATGATAGAAGCCGTTTCGAGATCGCTGTATGAACCGCCTACAGCAGGCATTGTTCCAGTGGATGCTTTACCTTTCACTATGATCTCACCGCCAAGGCCGTTTTTAAGAATAAATGCAGGAACATATGGTGAATCTACGACCCATGATGAACCAGCTAGTGGAGGACAGCTTGCACCGTTACCATCAGCACCGTGACAACCGGCACATGAACCACTATAGAGCTCTTTACCCTTAGCCATGTAGACTTGCTCTACAGGTCCCTGAGGCACTGGTGGTGGGCCACCTTCCCCTTCAGCTTGGATGTAACCAGACTTCACAAACTCATCGTATCCGAAAAGGTTGTTGCTCTTGAAGAGAACACTACCAGCGATGATAGCAATGATAGAACCTGCAATGAAGAGCCAGACTGAGACTGGCTCTAGGCCGTTCTCTCTGAGCTGTTGCTCACGTGATGCAGCAGACGCAGAGCGTGATACCGCAGCATGTTGCTGAGCCACATTGGTGGATTCCTCCAGATCTGGTTTCTTAGGATCTATTGGTTGGACAGACATTATCGTGTTGATTCGTTATTGGTTAGCTTAAAAATTATTAATAGAGCTAGCGGAAAGTCGAGTTTCCTTACTTGCTCCCCTTCTCCTTGTCACGCCCATATTGCATGGATGCTGGAACTTCTCCATCGCGCTTTAAATTTATTAGGTAGCTCATGATTGCTCTACCTCTGTCGTTAGGGACTACTTCTACTCCATCGACCACTGCAACTGCTAGGTCTGACTCTTGCCCCATCACACCAGCTTCATCGAAGAAACGTGAGTTAGAAGGACAGTTAGTCTTAAGCATGTGCTTCTTTGCATTGATTTGTGGATCGAAAAGGTGTCTATAAACGGCTAGTTCAATATTGAAAGCGTGCTCACCGAGCTTATCGATGTCGAGCCCGAGCTCTTCAGCCTTCGCTTTGTTATAAGCTGCTGCTTTCACTTCGAGCCTGCGTCCGTAGTTACCAAGATCTGGTCCGATGCGAGACTCACCGATGTTAGCGTAGTCTTCACCATTGTAATCGAAAGGCATTGAGATACGACGTGTGTCACCTCTCACTTCGTCTTTAGCAAATCCACCTTGGCCTTCACGGAAAACATCGTTTCCTGCGTAAGTCGGGCGAGTCACCTGAGTGTGGCATACTGCACAGCCTTCTTGACGATAAATAAGTGAACCTGTTCCGCGTCTTCCGCTATACATAGGCTGGAATACTCCAGTCTTTTCGTCTTTGGATTCGTCGAACTGAGGAGCCTCTTGGCTACGCATAGATGCGAATGGCACAGCGAGCATGATGAGCCATGGGATTCCAAAGCTGGCAATCAGTCCGTAAAAGAATGTTTTAACTGTCATCTGTTTTAATTAAATGGTTAGCGGTGAAAATTAGTGAGTTGAAAGATTTGAATCTAGGTTTTCTAGCTTATCAAGATCTCCTTCAGGTCCGTGTGGACTACCGTGAGCGTGGCGCACGAGGAGTGTAGGATGACTGCTACGGCGGCCAAGTCTGAGCCACATGAGTAGTAGGTGACAGCAGAAGAAGAATGTAGCGATGAGAATAAAGATAAAGCCAGTCGTCAAACTTACAGCGTAAGGGAACAGACGAGTGTAAGCACTGTCTTGTGACTCATTCACATTCTCAAGAATCTCACCGTGGAGGAAACCACCACCGAGTGTGTAGAAGATAGCGATGAAGAGCACACCGTAGACTGTGAGCCAGAAGTGCTGACGGATAAGACCTACTGAGATCCACTCACGGTTCGTGATACGTGGAACGATAAAATAGATAGCTCCATACATGCACATGCTGAAGAATCCGAGTAGACCAGTGATCTCAAGACCATACTGAGCTGTTGAGAACTGTGTGTATTTCATCACACCAGGAACTGACATCAAAGCACCGAGGGCAGCGAAAACGAGAAGTCCTACTACACCTGCCACTGTGAATCTGAGTGATGGTGAGTGAGCCATTGCATCTTTCTTAGCAGAGGCTGTTTTGAGAATGTTGATCGCTACTGCTATCGCTGGGATGAGCATAAGAATCGCGGCACCTGCTGAGAGGAACTGCATGAACGATGGGATAGGTGCACCCATGAGACGCTGGAATCCTGTCCAAGGTCCAACAATCGCCAATGCCCAGAATCCGAATAGAGCGAGATTGTATGAGTAGACTGGACGGCCAGTTACTTTAGGAGCGATGTAGTAAGCACTAGCTATAGCTACTGGAGTGAAGAAGAGGAACATCAGCGCTGAACGATACCAAGCTGAAGCTGCTGTCGCCATCATTTCATGACCTTCGCCAAGATAACCGATAGCGAAGAGGTGACCTGAGATAAATACCCATGGGAACCAGAAAAGTGTGGCCATTAGATACCACTGAGAAATATAGATGTGACCACCACGGCGAACACGGAAGGCAATCACTGCCCAGATGCCGATGAAAAAGTAGATAGCAAGAAGAACTGGCCAGATGAACTTAGGGAAATACATCCATGCTACACCAGAGCCTTCGCCCATAAGAATACGGATTGTGCCGATAGCAATACAAGCATTCCAGACGTGACCTGCTGTAAGGATGAGTCCTGATGCCTTACACTCCTGACGTGACAGTCTAGACATGAGCCAGATAATCACACCGAAGGCAGCTTGAGCTCCCCATCCGTAGATCATTGTGCTCAAGTGAGCCTGATAGAGAACACCTGTGTTTAAGAATGAGCAACCATCAAGGAAGCCAGGTGAATGCACTTTTGCTGAGAAAAGGATGCCGAGCACGAGCGATACCGCTAGCCATGCTGCTCCACTAGTGAAGAAGAACATCACAGGGTGGCGCAATGAGCGGTCAATATCCGCTCTAAGCTGGGTGTCTTCTAGATAAGGACTGTTAGTTTCCGTTGACATGAAATTTGGTGTGTTAAATCGTTTTGAAAATGATGTCCTGATTATTCAGGGTTAGTTGGGGCTACTGGCTCAGCTGGTGCAGCAGGAGCGGGTGTTACTGGTGCAGGAGCGGGTGTTACTGTCGGAGCCTCTGCTGGTGCTTCTTCTACTGGAGCTGCCGGAGCAGGAGCGGGTGTTGGTTCCGCTGCTGGAGCCATTTCAGCTGCTTCAGGTGAAGCCACTGCTGATGCGGCTGGTGCTGCGTTCAGAGTATTCTGTAGTTTATCGAAGACGCTAGTAGGATCTACTTTAAGTGCAGCTGCTTGAGCAGCCTCTACTTTATCCTTTTTCACGAGTCTCTCTTGTCCACGCTCTTTATCTACATCAGTCATCTCGTCATTGACGAATGTTCTGAGGAAGAAGCATGCTATTCCGAAGACTACGAAAAGTGCGAGTCCCCACCAGAAGGTGTTGAAGCGGCGTAGTGGTGTGTCACGTAGATTAGGTTCCATGATGTGAGATGAGTAGTTTGTTAAAGGATTAGTTATGAAGGTTAGCAGACTCTAGAAGACGTGGGTCACGGTTCGGGTAGAGGTTTGCACTGCTGATGTTTCTGAGGAACATGAAGACGAAGAACGCTCCTACTGTGATGAATGCTACAATGTCGCCAAGATAAGCTGCATGATCTACGAAGAGCTCAGGGTGTCCAGCCTTAGTAGTAAGTGATGGTCCACGCTCTGCGATCACTGCGATGTAGAGATCTACGATGTGCATGATGAGAATGTAGATACAGATAGGCACTACGATCTTGGTCACCTTCTTCGCATAGTGTGGAAGAAGTAGCACGAAAGGAACAGCGAAGTGTAAGAATGGAAGTGACAGACTCCATACCCACCATTGATCAGAGTTTCTGAGGAGGAAGTAAGAAGTTTCCTCTGTGATGTTCGCATACCAGATTAGCATGAACTGAGCGAATGATACGTATGCCCAGAAGATAACGAAAGCATGCATGAGCTTGCCCATGATGTGGTAGTGTTCCTTGCTCGTCACTGTCTTAAGGTAGCCCTTAGAGCGTAACCAAGTCAGTGTAAGAATGAGGACTGCCATTGAGTTCAGCGCACAACCTGCGAAGAAGTAAACTCCATACATTGTTGAGAACCACTTGTAATCAAGCGCCATCATGAAATCCAGAGCGATGAATGTAGCGACTACTGCGAAGATCGGCATGATGATACATGAATACTGTCTCGCCTTGATCAGACGCTCACAGCCAGGATTAGGATCAGTGTCCTGAGCGATAGAGATCTTACGGAGAATGTAGATACCACCACCAAGAAGAACGAAGAAACCAATCACTCGGCCAAGCCAGAATGGAAGGTTCATATACCAATACTTCACATGAAGTAAGTGTGCGTAGTGATCAGACTCAACGCCATTTGCATGAGTCACCTCAGCTTCGTGATGAAGAGCGTGTCCAGCACCTGCGTAGGCAGAAGGAGCTACGTATTCTTCACCAGATACTTCTGCGTTATGCTTCACATCCGCAGCTGTGATGTCACGGTGCATATCCATCCACTCATACAGATCGTTCTGCACGCTTGGGATCATTAGCGGGATCGCGATGATTGCGAAGAATGGGAATACAAATCCTAGGTTTTCCATCAGACGACGGACAGATACGCCCCAGCCTGAGTTAGTCACATGGTGAAGGATCATCCAGAATGCACCACCAAGGGTGATCGAGATGAAGAACATGAACGCAAATACCCATGAGTAAGCAAAGCCACCCTTCCAAGTATCGTTCATGAATAGGAATGCACTAGCTACAGCTCCAATGATGAAGATGATGAGTGCGATGAATTTAGGTCGATTGATGTGTTTAGCATCGATCTTCTCCCCGTTTAGAGGGATGTCCTTTGATGTGACGTTGTGTGCCATGGGACTGTGATTAGTATTGAGTTAAATGAATGTTTTGAAAATTGATTACGAACTATTTCGCAGCCTCTGTCTTAGAAGCTTCCTGAAGCGCTTTCACGTAGGCCACTGTTGCCCAGCGGTCATAGAGAGTCATGTCTGAGCCCATCTGACCCATTAGCCCTCTACCTTTGTTGAGCACGTAGTAAATATTGCCTTCACCGAGTGTCGATGTTGTGAGACTTGCCACTGTATTGAAACCATATTCGGAAACGATGCCTTTGCCGTCGCCGGACTCACCGTGACAGATAGCACACTTGTAGCCGAACACTTCTTTTCCTCTAGTAAGGAAAGCTGTCTGGTTTTCTAGGTCATTCTTAAGCTCAAGCTCCTCAGGGAAACCTGTGCCGTAGTTAACACCGTCAATAAGTCCAGTGTGGAGATAAGTAGTCTTGTTACCGTAGCCGCTTAGCTCAGACTTAGCATCTGGAGACAGAGTGTGACCGAAAGGAACAGTGTGATCAACAGGCTTCTGTGAACCCATGTCGTTCCTGAAGAAGTCATTTGCAGACTGCGGATTGATACGATCTTGATCATCCATGTCTGGGAAGACGCGGATTGGTGTTTGCTTGAATTTATCACCACGGAATCCGAAGACGCTGATGACGAAGACGATTACGAGTAAGTAGGATAGAAAGAAATAGCGCATGATAATTTAGTGTCTAAAAGTTTAGTCTTCTTCCTCCACGAGTTCGATGTTTTTACCACCAGCTTCTTCGAGAAGAGCCTTGGTATCTTCTGCCGAGAAGTTCGGGTCACGTGCTTCCACAGCGATGAAGAATCCATCATCTGTAGAGCGGTGGAACTGACGACTTGCGAACAGTGGGTGGTTCAGTCTAGGAAGACCCATGAGGCCTAGTAGACAGAACAGAACCGTGAAGCCTGAGAATAGAATCGTAAGCTCAAACATGATCGGGAAGAACGCCGCGGTGGTGAAAATGTTCGCCGGCTTAGCCTGAACGATCGTTGGGTAAATGATTACCTGTGTGATGTAGGCCAAGCTGAATCCAGTCAGAAGACCAGTAGATCCACCGAAGAATACGAAATAAGGGAGGATAGAACGGCGAAGTCCCATCGCATCATCCAGTCCGTGGATTGGATAAGGTGAATAGCAGTCCCATTTCTTGAATCCGGCATCACGCACTTTCTCTGCACCCTTGTAGAGTGCTGATGCGCTTTCGAATTCGGCTAGATAACCGTAAACTCTTTTTACTGATGTGCTCACTGTGTTGTGATTGGTTAGATTTTAAATGATTTGAATTGATTGATTAGCATTCGACGTTTGGATTCTTGTCGATCTCATACTGATATGAGGCTTGCTTTTTCACACCAGCGTCTGGGTGTGCCTGTTTGTCGTCAAAGTGTGCGTCACTCTCTAGTAGTGTCCACTTCACCTCAGCAATGTTGATACATGGCAAGAAGCGGAGGAAGAGCAAGAAGAGCGTGAGGAACATACCGATAGTTCCGACGAATGTCATGATGTCCACTGGTGATGCCTCGTAGTATTTCCAGTCACCCGGAAGCCACATACGTGGAAGTGTTGTCACGATGATTACAAATCGCTCGAACCACATACCGATGTTTACTAGCATACAGATACCCATGACAACCCAGAGGTTTTCACGACACCATCTGAACCAGAATGCCTGCGGTGCAATAACGTTACAGAACATCATTGTTACGTATGCCCACCAGTAAGGACCAGTGATACGTAGCTTGAATGCTTCCATCTCATATTTAGCACCTGAGTAGTAAGCTACGAATAGCTCCATGATGTAGGCGTAACCAACGATCGTTCCTGTTGCGAGGATGATTTTGGACATGTTCTCGATGTGCTTCATCGTGATCACATCATGCAGCTTGTAGATAGAACGAGCTGGAATCATGATAGTCATTACCATAGCGAATCCACCGAAGATCGCACCTGCCACGAAGTATGGAGGGAAAATAGTCGTGTGCCAGCCAGGAACAGTAGATGTAGCGAAGTCAAACGAAACGATTGAGTGCACTGAAAGAACGAGTGGTGTAGAAAGTGCTGCTAGTAGAAGGTAAGCCATTTCATAGTGGCTCCACTGGCGGTTTCCACCTCTCCAACCGAGAGAGAAGATACCGTAAGCAAACTTACGGATACCAGGCTTAGCACGGTCACGGATCGTAGCCAGGTCAGGAACCATGCCTAGATACCAGAAGATCAAGGAGATCGTAAAGTAGGTCGAGACCGCAAATACGTCCCAAAGTAGTGGTGATTTAAAGTTCTGCCAGATCGCATTCGCATTAGGAATAGGAGCAAGGAACCAAGCCATCCATACACGTCCAACGTGGAACGCAGGGAAGATACCAGCACAACAAACCGCGAAAATAGTCATCGCTTCCGCTGCTCGGTTAATCGAGGTTCGCCAGTTCTGCCTTGTCAGGAAGAGAATGGCGGAAATCAACGTCCCCGCGTGTCCAATACCAATCCAGAAAACGAAGTTAACAATCGGCCAACCCCACATTGTGCGGTTCGTGTTACCCCAAACACCCACACCAGTGGATACTAGGTAGAAAAGTCCACCACCCACACCGATCAGTGCGATCAATGCACAAGGGATGAATAGGATCCACCATAGGAGCGGCTGTGGCTTCTCCACAATACCTGCGATACGGTCAGTGATCCAAGCGTATGAACGGTTGTTGAGAATCAGCTTCTCACGCTCAAACACTGGTAGCACGATGTTCCCATCGTCCATGCTTGGCTCTGCCTTTTTGTCGTTATCTGCCATCGTATTAAATGATTATATGAGTTTTTCTAAAATTTGTCTGAATCCGTAGTCCTAGATTAGTGCATGTGGATCGTTGCTCTACCTACCTTAGTTGCTGACTTCATAGCAGGGTTCGGGTTCTTCACACGTGCCATGTAAGAGGTGCGTGGTCGGGTGCCGATGTAGTTAAGTAGGTCGTAAGTTCTTGGATTTGCGTAAGTCCCTTGGATGTTAGCTTCAAGATTCTCCTCCTTGATCTTCTTAGTCTTCTGAATGTCATCATCAGGGTTAAGAATGTTACCAAAGACGATCGCTCCAGCTTCACAAGCATCCTGACAGGCTACCTTCACGCTGTTCGCAGGTGCCATGAGCATTTTGTTCATGTCTTGCTTGCCATCAGCATTGAATTCATAAGATGGCTTGCCTGACTTCTGCACAGCCTTCTTAACATTCGCTTTAGCATCGATCTTAGCTGACTGGAGTCTCTGCACACAGTATGTGCACTTCTCCATCACACCACGCATACGAACTGTTACGTTCGGGTTACGCTGGAGTGACTTAGAGTCTCCTACCTGCTTCTCACCGAGAGGTCCTTTGTAGAGGTTCTTGTGAAGAAGTGGGTTACGCTTGTTGTAGTCAAAGAAGTTGAATCGACGTGCCTTGTATGGGCAGTTATTCGCACAGTAACGTGTTCCAATACAACGGTTATAAGCCATTGAGTTGAGTCCGTCTTCTGTGTGAACTGTTGCGTTCACTGGGCAAACTGTCTCACATGGAGCGCTCTCGCACTGCACACATGCTACCGGGTTAGGAATCACTTCTAGAGGAGTATTCCAGTCCTGAGATGGGTTAGAAGGAGCTTCTCCGAGCTTAAGATCGTCTGCATGATCAGCATGACCTGGCTCAGCAAAGTAACGATCCATTCTGATCCAGTGCATCTCACGGCCCATTGCCACCTGAGTTTTACCCACAACTGGGATGTTATTCTCAGCCTGACAAGCCACGAGACAGGCACTACAACCTGTGCATGTGCTCAAATCGATAGACATTGCCCACTGATGAGACTGATCCCAAAGGTGCTTCTTGCCATCACGGTCTTCAAACTTGTAGAGCGAGATATTCTGTGGAACGTGTGAATCAAGTCCCTGCTTAGCAACATTGTCTAGCTGCTTAGCGTAGTCTTGAGTGTGGCCACCAGTTTTCACTGCTGGCAATGTAGAAATCTCTCTTGCGAGCGCACGTCCATACATTGAGTGGTGCTCCTGAGTTCTCGCTAGCTTGTAACGCTTGTCCTCGATCTTCTCAACAGTCACCTCAGTGTTTGCTGCGAAGTAATCTTGGCCATTTCTCAATGGATAAGCATCAAATCCGGTATTCACACCGACACTTGAGACATTCTTAGAGCTGTCCTTATCGTAGTCGATCGCTCCACCTCTGAATTCTTCAGCCCAGTGTTCGTCATAGCCTTGGCCATATCCGAGTGGCAGCGAGATCACATTATCAGCCATGCCGAATGCTACGATCACTACTGCGTCTACTGATTTACCTCCTACGGAAACTTTCACCATAGGACCGAAGAGACTAGGTCCGCCTCCGTCTTGTGGCACTGGAGTAGTTTTTACACCTGTCTCAGTTGCGATTCCTAGGTTTGCCCACCATGCTTTTTCTAGCTTCTCTAGTTCTACGAGATCTTCGTAGAGGCCGAGGTCTTTAGCTGTCTGTGGTGACATGTAAGCCGCGTTATCCCATGTCAACTTAGACATTGGATCTGGCGCTTCTTGTAGCCATGAGTTGTTGATATAGCGTCCGTCGTAGACAGAATAGTCAGTCACGAACACCACGTCTGGTTTAGCCGGTGAAGTTGGCGCCGCTACTACTGTGAGAGCTGCTGCCACACCACTGCCGTTACCAGCTGTTGCGTATTTGTAATCAGCTGTGAACCCTGTTCTTACTAGATCCTTAAAGTTTGTCTTATTAGCAAATGCATCGCTAGATACCTTAACCTTCTTTTCAAACGTAGTCTTCACTGCTGTGTAAGCTGGTGAGACTGCTTTGTCGTCTGACAGTGAGTTATGAAGCTCGATCTTATCGCCAAGTAGGCCAGTCAAAAGCTCGAATTCCTGGATACCACCGTAGAGCGGAAGGATGAGTGGCTGAACCAATGTGTAGCGACCTTCGTCACCACTAAATCCGTCACTCCAGCTCTCTAGGTAGTGAGCTGCTGGGATGTGAAGATCCGCAGCATTCGCAGAAGCATTCACATGAATCCCCCACTGCACTACGTTCTTGCTCTTCACGATCTCATTGAAATCTTTACCACCAAGTGATGGATTCTCATACACTGGGTTTGCTGGTGTTGCGAGGATCACTGTATCGAGTGAACCTGCATCCTTAGCGAAATCTTCGATAGATCCGAGTTGCGCATGCTTCTTCTCAGTGCGTGCTACCAGAACTCCTGTCTGATAAGCGCCAATCTTGCTGTTGATTGCATAAACTGCATCGTGTAGCTCTTTGTCATATCGACTACCGAGAAGCACTACGCCTCCGCCAGTTTTAAGATCTGCTGCACATGCTTTGATCCATGCTGTTTTATCTGCATCGAATTTACCACTAGCTGCACCACCACTGATCTCAGCTGCGAGATCCTGAATGAATGCTGCGATCTGACTAGGAGCCAGAGGTGCTCGGTGATCCGCCATACCACCTGTGACAGTGTAAGTCGGCTCTACGGAATAAAGTCTGTTGAGCTCTTTAGCGTATTTGATTGGATCTTCGTTGTAGTCAGCACCTTCTGGGCGACGTCTATCGTAGAATCCTTTTGTGTCTCCCTGCTTATCTAGATCTAGGAAATCACTATCGAGTGAAAGAATACGCTTCGCCTTAGAAAAGTCTGCTTTTACTACAGCATGCTTACCAAAGATCTGAGCTGCTGACGCCCTGCGTCCTGCACCTGCTAGAGCTTCGTAGCCGTAGAACTTAGCGTTAGTATACTTCGCTCTAAGTTGAGTGATGAGCTCAGTTCTTGTTAGTGAGTCGTCCTCACCAAATACGAAACCGATTTTACCGCTCTTAGTAAACTTCTCTAGCTTCTCGATTGCCGCCGCCTTCGTGATCTTCTCACCTTTAGCGAGGAAATTACGTGAACGAGCAGGATCGTAAAGATCAAGAATGCTTGCCTGTGCCATTGAACCAACACCAGCTGTCCCAGCTAGCTTGTTTGGCTCTAGCTTAGTAGGGCGACCTTCGTGATACGTAGCTACTAGTGAAAGCGCTCCATTTGCTGAAGGCATTGCAGTCGCGTAGTAAGATGGCTTACCTGGGATGCTCCACTCTACCGAGTTGATGTAAGGGACGATCAGCGCCTCTGGACGACGACATGCAGCAAGGCCGAAACCTGCTAGAGCAGTCGACGCTCCCATAAGCTTTAGGAAACTACGTCTTGTAGTCTCCTGATCTTCTTCGTCTCTCATCTGCTCTGATGCTCTAGGGAACTCTCTGTCTACCCACTGGCGAAGGCCAGGAGTATCTTCTAGTTCTCCAGCGCTACGCCAGACTTTATTGCCTAAGTCCTCTGCTGGGACTTCAGGGTGATTCCATTTACGTTTACTCATTTCAGATGAAAAAGTTCGAGTTTAAATTGTTATAAAATTGGTTTTGAAAAAGCGATTAACGGTGACAAGTAAAGCAGCTCTCCTTAGGGCGAACATTCCAGCGTTCCTTAAGCATCAGACCCATAGCCTTCTGCGCATCGTCTTCTTTACTTAGATCTAGATCTTCCGTCTCTGCGCTACCTGCGATGAACTCCTGAATCGAGCTCTTAGCGCTCGGGTTCTTCTCGATGAACTTTCGGACATCATACTCTAGGTTGAAAACTTCTTCTAGCGGACGCAGAGCGTCTTCTGGAGCACGGTGACAATCAATACATTGCCCCATACTTAGTGGCTTAGCGTGGAATACAACACGCATCTTATTCACTTCACCGTGACACTCGATACATGAAACACCTCTGTTCAGGTGAGCTGAGTGATTAAAGTAAACATAATCAGGAGCCTTAGTGACTCTTACCCACTGAACCGGCTTATCATTATCGATCGCATCCATCAAAGGAGCTAGTCTAGGGCTATCAGATTTGATGTTCCCCTTAGTTTTGTGGTGACAGTTAGCACAAGTGTTAGCGCTTGGAATATTCGCATGACCAGACTTCTCTACGAAGCTGTGACAGTGACGACAATCTAGACCTAATTGGTTCACATGAAGCTCGTGATCGTAAGGAATCGGCTGATCTGGCATATAGCCAACTCGCTGAGCCTTAGGCGTAGCATAGTAAGTAACTGCCAATACTACCCCGATAGCAAGTGCGCCGATACATACTGCGATCTTTAGGGGTAAAAAGTTTGTGTAACGTGGGAAAATGTTAGCCATATGGTTTCGTTGCAAGTCGTTGCTGTCAGTGCTGTGAGGTGCTTATAATCGCTTGTGAAATTTTTCACAAGACATATTTGAGACTTCTTTGGAGGTGCGGAGTATGCTAAAAAACTCTCATTTTGCAACTTGAAAAACTCAAACCTTCAGTATTTTTTAAAAAAAGATTAATAAATAATTTGCAAACCCCTCAAAATGAACAGTCAAAACAAAAAATCCACCTCCAGACAAATACTGAAGATGGATTGTAAGTTACTTTAATAGGCTCATTTACCTCATTAGATTACCCTATAGTTCATTCAGGGTTTGGATCAGATCGATCACAGCATAAATAATAGAAATAATTGCAGCTAAGCGCCAAAATCTCATCTGAGCCACCATCGCTGACTCCAGATCTATAGGATGACTAGTTATCGCCAACCTCGAAATTGCGCTAGCATAGTTGGACAAACGCAGCGCCAACATAAACACCACAATAGCGATAACTAACATAATGAGAAAGACAAAAGCCCCAAAACCACCACCCAAATAGGAAGCCATAGCCATGAGATAAAGACCACCACCCAGAATTATCGCAAAATAGATATAACTGACTACACTAATTAAACGCACCCAGCCCTTCGCGTTCATCATCGATTGTTGAGCTACCTGAGTCGCCACTAGACTATTTGAGCCAGCCTGCTGATTACTCTGTGGAGTCGGATTAACCACTGAACTTTGATATGGATTATTTTGATTCATAATAAAATTTGTTCCGCGCTAGCTTAGTAACTTGAAAGACCCGATACGACCCCAAAGCCAAAGATAAGGAGAACTATCACAAGCATCACAGCCGTCATAATGCCAGCCATCTTCCAAAACCTAGCTTGGACATCTATTGCTCGCTCAAAATCTGCAGGCTGATTACTAGCCGCTAGCCGCTCAATCGCCTTACCATACTTCATCAACTTAATCCCCAAAATCACGTGAAGAGCTAAGACCCCGGCAACGATCAACAAGCCAATAATAACTCCAAAATTATATGCTCCATTCCCTGGACCTGACAAGAGATCACCACTTAGCCCATCTTCACCCCATATAATCGATAACACAGCCAACGCAACGACCACAAAAGTCACCACCCCGACAATCTGCACCCAGATCTTGGTTTGTATTATAGCTGCCAGAGCGACAGGTGTCACAGGCACAGCTCCATAAGAAGAACCGCCTCCATTTTGTAAAACTGGCGACACCTGCGACGCCGCATAAGGATTTATTTGTTCCATAGCCAATTTGCTAAACTATTACCGACAGCATTGTCAATGCTTGATAGTGGTGAGGGCTCAGTATTGAGTAGTTAGTAGTTAGTAGATAGCACAACTACCCCCAGCTCCAAAGGGGCAAACTATGCCAGCCTACGGGCAACGCCCTAGGAACAAACAGCCTATCAAGCCCACCAGCACTGAAAGTGCGACCTAAACCACATCCCTATCCAACAAGGAACCTTTGATCGATCGAGCCAGAAACTACCAATTGACTGTAGCCTGTGATTATTTACCATGGCT
>CAKZNV010000118.1 GCA_937132085.1 uncultured Rubritalea sp.
TACTCATCGCCTCTCCCTCTCTACAAGATGGGACTTTTGATAATTCAGTGATTCTCCTATTCGATTTTTCAGATAACCAAGGTGCTGAAGGTGTCATCCTCAACTGCACCACTGGCCAGACAGTCGGAGACGTGCTGTGTAGCTCAGAGTTCAAGCAGCTCAGGAAGCTCCCCGTTTTCTATGGTGGCCCAGTCGATGAAGACAAGCTCTCGTTCGTTTCCTTCCGATGGACTAAAGCTGGCAAACTAGACTGCGATATCGGCATCTCCGCACCTGAAGCTATCGAAGCGATGAAAGTCAGCGGCACATTGGTCAAAGCATTCGCAGGTAAATCAGCTTGGACAAAAGGTCAGCTCGAAGGCGAACTCGAAGGTCATGCTTGGTATGTCGCCTCTCCTATCAAGACATTGCTCACCATGCCGCAAGATGAAACATTGTGGAAAAACACTCTGCAAGAGCTCTCTCCATTTCATCACATCATTTCACTCACCCCTGAGAATCCATTTCTAAACTAAATCATGAGAGTCGTCATCCAGAGAGCTAGAAATGCGAGCGTCAGTGTCGCAGAGGAAATCATCGGTGAGATAGATCACGGAGTCGTCATCCTACTAGGTATCGAAGAAGCTGATACTCAAGAAGACATTGACTGGCTAGTGCGGAAGATTACTAACATGAGGATCTTCGATGATGAGAATGGAGTGATGAATCGATCTCTCATCGAAGCAGATGGAAATGCTCTCGTCATTTCGCAGTTCACCCTCCATGCTTCCACTAAGAAAGGCAACCGCCCATCCTACATCAAAGCAGCTCGTCCAGAACAGGCTGAACCAATGTATCAAACATTTGCTGCTCAACTAGCAGGTGTTATTAATAAACCTGCCCAGACTGGTAAATTTGGTGCAGACATGCAGGTCAGTCTGGTCAATGATGGGCCTGTCACCATCCTGTTAGATACTAAAAATAAAGAATAATGTTAGACTCAGATCCTATATCCATTCAGTTCGAGATCCCTGCTACTGATCACCTAGGCAAAAACCATGTCGAAGGAAAAATCAGATTTATGGCTGAGCATGTAGAGCTGAGCTGGCGAGTCAGAGGCAATGTATTCCGAGGCGGAAATGCTGA
>CAKZNV010000119.1 GCA_937132085.1 uncultured Rubritalea sp.
GCCTACGTCTGGCTCTACATTAAATGATAAAACAGCATATCTAGCCTTCCATAAGCGTCTCTATACGCTATAGATTCACTGTCCCAGAACACACGGGGCACCTACTCAACTATATCGTCATGCAAGTATCCGACCTACACATCACTAAAAACGTCCCTCTGCCATCCCCAGCTGACATGATCAGCGAAATCAGCCGCTCCGATCAGCAGGCTAAATTTATGTCAGAATCCCGTGAGATCATCCGCAATATCCTTAACGGAACTGACCCACGTTTCCTACTCATCGTAGGTCCTTGCTCTATCCACGACACAAAGGCTGGCATCGAATACGCAGAGAAACTCGCAGCACTCGCTGAGCAGGTAAAAGACAAAGTTTACATCGTCATGCGTGTCTACTTCGAGAAGCCTCGCACCACAGTAGGCTGGAAAGGTCTCATCATGGACCCAAATCTCGACGGCACTGATGACATCGCTAAAGGTCTCCGCCAAGCTCGACAATTCCTTCTACAGGTCATCGACCTCGGACTACCAACTGCTACCGAACTCCTAGACCCTATCACTCCACAATACATCGCCGACCTCATCTCATGGTCAGCAGTTGGAGCACGCACCACAGAGAGCCAGACTCACCGTCAGATGGCATCCGGACTCTCCATGCCACTAGGGTTCAAAAACACCACCACTGGTGACCTCATCGCAGCAGTCAATGCGATCAACGCAGCAACGCAGCCACAGACATTCCTCGGAGTCTCTGACCAAGGCGTAGCGTCTGCCGTCACTACTTCAGGAAACCCTGACTGTCACATCATCCTCCGCGGTGGTGACAACGGACCTAACTACGAAGCCTCTCACGTTGCTAAAACAGTAGAAACTCTATCAGCTAAAGGAGCATGTGACAGCATCATGATCGATGCCTCACACGCTAACTGCCAGAAGAACAACGAACTCATGCCAAACGTCTACCGTGACATCTTCAGACAGAGAGCTGAAGGCAACACCAAGGTCATCGGCGCCATGCTCGAAAGTCACCTAGTCGCTGGAAACCAAAAGTTCCCACAGCCACTAGAAGACCTCACCTACGGCCAATCCATCACCGACAAATGCATCGACTGGGATACCACCGTCGAGCTAGTGAATGAGACCTACGCAGCGCTTTAATTCTAAGGAATAAAACATTCTCAATACCCAAAGCAGCCTTCATTCGGAGGCTGCTTTTTATTTAGGTTTAATATTTTCATCTTTCTCCCATTTTTTAGCCAGCTCCTCTAGTTCTTCATAATCTTTAATAAGCTTTGGCCCCATCTCAGACTTATGCTTAGCGAATGCTCTCGCACTAGGTCTTAAAAAACTTACCACACGATTATATGCGACCTGCTTATTATTTAAACCTTTTCCATGTTTCCAGAGGAGCTCAGAAGCTCGACCCAATGCTGGAACAGCTATTTCCCATCTAGAACGGTATCTTGCGTAAACACTATAATATGTCGATATCGCCTTATCATGATCCTTCATCATCTCATAGCCGCGAGCTAAGAAGAACAAAGCCTCCCCTTTATTGTTTTTATAACCTCTCTCTTTATAAATTTGAGCAAGCTGGATCACTTTCTTCCCGTTTCCCTGCTCAACATAAATCTTAATCAATTCAAAAGCAGCTTTACCTTTCGTTCTTTTCTCAAATAATTTGCCCTTATCTTCTACAATTTTACTAAGCAATTTAAGCCCTTCGACATTACCCAGACGCGCGAGTATAGTTGCTTTCTGATACATCGCTCTAGTTCTTAATTCAGGGCGACCATTTTTAAGTATTTGCTCAAAATATTTTAGTCCTTCTTTAGGTCTTTTACGATCAATCAAATGATTGCCGATGCGAAAAAGGAGGTAATCACTCAAATCTGTGAGCTTAAAATTATCTGTTAAATCTCGATACATCAAATTGATTTTCAACTTGAGCTTATCCGATTTTTTCCCATTACCATTCTCTTTTTCCTCAAGACGTTCATAAAGGTTTATAAGAGCGATGTGAAAAAGAGCTTGAATGCGAGGTTCTGGGCGACCAAGTGCATTTAATAAAAGGTTTTCCAGATCCTCTAGAGTCTTTCCTAGCTTGAGATAGTATTTTACATAGCTGTTGATGACAGATTCTAGAGCAGGAGCATTCTCCTGCTGACTCAACTCAGCAATCACCCTCTGCAGATTCCCCAGACCTTCTTCTCCACGCTTAGCCGTGATCATCAATGGCATCCCCAATACCGCCACTTTGGGCTTGTAGTCCGAAACAGGGTATTCTTTCCAAAATTTATCGTAGTAACGAAGCGCCGCCTGGTTATCATCTCTAACTAAAAGGCTCATCAACTTATAAAGAGCATGTCCAGCATCTTTCTTTATCCCCTGCTGTTCCGCTACTTCCAAGGCCTTGAGATAATAGTTTCTTGATTTCACCTTCTGCCTTTCTACACGGAGCACGTCACCACGTAATATAAAGGACTGCGCATCTATATTGGATCCTTTGAATTCGTTTTCAATCCGACCTAACAGTTTATGGATTTCATTAAATTCCTCCATGCTATACTCCTCCATTGTTGCAAAATAAGTCTCTGCACGATCATAAAGAGCATATGGATAGTAGATATTGTTAGCTTTATCAGGGTAATCATTAAGAAACTTATCAAGCTTTTCAGCAGCTTTATGCCAATCTTGAATACGGCTATAATTTGCAGCCTCAAAGTAATGTGAAGCGAGAACGTATTTGCTCTCTGGGTATGATTCTACATGCTTTTGAAGTAATGGTTGGGCTTCAGCATACTTGCCCAGATAATAAAGCGATCCACCTTTCACATGCAAACAAAGATCATGCAGTTTGCTATTCTCAGCAAGTGAGCCAAGCTTTTTGCCTTCCATTACATCCGTTGATAAAGCTAAAGCCTTCTCATACTCACCAGCATGAAACAAATAATCAAGCATCAGGCTCTTCACACGGTTTAGAGATTCACCTCTCGGGAAATCAACAAAATATCGTTTGCTGTATTTTTCAGCACTCACCATATTATTCGCCTTACAGGATGATTTCACCAAATTATAAAGACCTTCCTCGCTATGTCCGACATGTGTTGAAGGAGTCTCTTGTGCAACAACAGGATCAGGTAAAAAAACAACAAGGTTAATCCCTGTGATTAGCGCAGCAACGTTAAATGATTTTAATAGAGTATACATGGTTTTGTTCTTAAACGAATGATTGTTACTAAAAATTAGAGGTTTTGGAAACCATTTAAAATAAGTGGAATTTTTTAGTAATGGTTTACCTTCAAGTAGAATGTCCCTCAAAATCTATTCACTTATGGAAGCTTTAAAAACTCTAGAGAAGGCTTCGCTAAGAAGGAAGTTGTCGGTTCAAGAGCACACCTCCATTCAGCTAGTGACAGAGACCCAAGTGGCACTCTAGTTCAATCGAATAAAACATTCTCTATACCAAAAGCAGCCTTCATTCGGAGGCTGCTTTTTATTTACACTCCAGACAAGTAAGCGTAGAATCAGAAGTAATCTTTAAGCACCTAAAATGTCCCATCACGAAAATCACGAAGCTGAACACACTCCGGAAGCGATTCGGAATCGGCTTCGTGATCGGTCTAATAGTGACTACCTCAAAGACTCAATCCTCGGCGCTATCGATGGAGCGGTGACGACCTTTGCTATCGTCTCCTCGGTAGCGGGAGCAGGACTCTCCAGCGGACTCGTCATCGTTCTCGGTCTAGCTAACATGCTAGCAGACGGCTTCTCCATGGCTGCTGGAAACTTCTCTGGCACCCGTGCAGAGAACCAATCAGCTAGAAAATACCGCCGCGAGGAAGAAGAAGAAATAGAAAACTACCCAGAAGGAGAACGTGAAGAAATCCGCCAGATCTATGCCGCCAAGGGCTTCGAAGGTGAAACTCTAGACAAAGTCGTAGACACCATCACCGCTGACAAGAAACGCTGGGTGGACACAATGATCCAAGAGGAGCACGGCCTTCCACTCCATCCACCATCAGCCACCAAATCAGCACTATTCACCTTTAGCGCCTTCATTTTCATCGGCACTATCCCCCTCATCGCCTATTTTCTGGATGCAGCCTTCGACTCATTCTCAGGCTCGCCCTTCACCGCTGCATGTATCCTCACTGGCTGCGCATTCTTCGCCATCGGAGCATTTAAAAGCCGCTACACAGACCAACACTGGCTCTCCAGCGGACTAGAAACCCTAGCCATAGGAACATTTGCCGCCGTTCTAGCCTACCTCATCGGATACCTCCTAAGACCACTAGTCCCAGAGGGTTTATAGAAACCAACTCCGTTTTACGATTCTATCACGAAGTCGTATGTCCGTGTATTAATGCTCACAATTATTCGACCCCATCAATCGGCTGATAAGTGGATAGAACTTTTTTCCAAGGATCCGACACCTTTGGAAAATCTTCACCCGTCTTCTCCTTGAGTATCCAAAGAATTTGGTTTTGGAAAAACTCGGTAAAATCTTTGGGAGCCACTTTCCACCCCCATTTAGCTTTTAGATTATTCGGAAATGGCTTATCAATAAGTTCAGCTAGAGCGAGGAGCGCCTGACGAGAATCAACTTCTCCTAATGCAGAAATAGCCTCTCTACGCATGAATGCAGAGTCTGACTCTCCCGCTAACAAGGAAAGTGTCTCAACAACTCTTTTATCCTCAGGGTAACGAGCTAGTGCAAAAACTATGTCACTCCGCTCAGGTTCATAAGTCTCTTGATTTAGTAGAGCTTTTAGTGATGCCACAGGGTCTTTTGAGTCAAGCTGAATGAGTATTCTTTTAGCTGTAGCCACTAGTGACTTTTGGCCATTAGCAGCAATAAACTCCTTAAGAGCTTGGATAGAACTAGGATCTTTAAAGACTAGTAGCGCTTCAAGAATTCTCTCTACCTCAATTTGAAAATGGAAGCCTCCATTGGTGGACGTAGCCGCTCTCCTAAGACGTTTATTTAAAATGGGAATAGCTTCTACAGCGTTGAGCTTAGTCAGAGCTGAGATCACATTTGATTGATAGCCAGTATCTTTCTGTAGGAGTTCCATAAGAAGTGATATCGCTTTTCGATCACCTATTTCACCCAGTGCATCTATTGCTCCTCTGCTGTATGGGTTGCGCCTGACTAGTGCCATGATAGCTGGAGTAGCAGTTTGACATTTTGCCCTCCCTAGGCTCCGGCAGATAGATTCTAATGGAGTGATCATAATGTCATCTCTGTCTCCGTTAGGGTAGTCACCTTCTGGAGATGACTTCACTCCGCTGCCATCTAGTGCCCCACTTTCAATATGTTTTATGAGAATGTCTCTCCCCCATGGCTGTGCAGGGAATTCACCACGTAGCTCATACACAGCTTCTGCAGCGTTATAGCGGTGACGCAGATTTGTTGAGTCGAGTTGCTCTTCTAAAAACTTGCGTGCGTCTACACTTAAGTTTGCGATAAAGTGAGCAGCACAAATACGAGCATACATGTTTCTTTTCGGATCTTTGACTACTTTCAACCACTCTTCTAAATCCGCAGTAGCATCAGTGTAGCCTAAACGATAAGAAGCTTCTGCTAGTCTATAATAAACCTGCAACTCGAAAAGAGACATGTTACCAAATCCACTCTGTGGAATATTCACTGCTTCTAAAGCTTCTTCGAATGATGCTGGCTTCGCAGGCTTCTTAGCATTCCGCTTTCCTTCTAATCGATAAAACAGAGCAGTGTAGCTCTTCGGTTTTCTGTAAACAGGTAAGGATAGACTTTTAGTAAACTCCCTTAACTTAACTAAATCTAACTTAGCTGGGATATTTTCAGGAAATGCTCGAAAGTTCCCACAGCCAAAGCAAATACTAATATGAGCTTTCACACTCCAATCTTTATCATAGAAGACAAAGGCGTGGTGAGGCATATAGCAGTCAGCCTCTCCTTGATCCTCTTGAGGTGCAGTAACTAAAAGCTTACGAAGTTTAGATGTTTGTTCAGCACTGAGTTTAGTAGATAATGACGAAATGATACCCTTATGATGAGTTCCTGTATCATCTACAATCAGGCTATTTTCCTTATCTTGCCTGTAGTCGTAGCAATACGCCACTACATGAGCATATTTATTTTGAGGCCATAGATCCCCTGCGCTCAGAGCATTGGTGAAACAAATAACGAGTAATAAAGTGAGAATTTTTTTCATATTAGAATAAAGAGTCGACCAGCTTAGGATACATCTCATAAATTATCCATATTCACAATATCTCTACAACTACATTTTAGAAAATCTGAGCACCTACATACTCCTTGACTCACTATCCATCCGAACCTAGTATCCTCTCCAACGACAGGGGTGCTGCAATGAAAATCGCAGCTGAGATTCTTAGTAAGAAATAAGAAAACTCTTCGAACCTGAATTGGCTAACACCAACGGAGGGAGTCGAACATCCAAAGCTACAGATTGATCAATTCTGCACCATGCCTGTCACTACAAACGACAGGCATTTTTTATGGATAATTCTACTACAAACAAATCAAACACCGCTCTAAAATTCCTAACATTCGTTATGTTAGCGCTCGTAATCATAGGGGTAGTTTTTGCCATCTACGCGTTATCAGAAAATAACGGCCAATTCGCAATCGCATCCGCCATTTCACTAAGTAGCCTTATGCTAGGCTGCATCCGCATCCTCAACTAATTTACTCAATCACTCATTAACCCATTCACTAAACAACCACTATGTCTCCAGACCAAATCTCCGCAAACGGCATCACACCGGAAAACTCAACTCAGCGCCAAGACTACACTGGCAACTTCGTAGAAGATATCGATAACAGCGAAGAGCTCGCTGCAATCGAAAAGGATCCTACTATTTTCCCTAACTCTACTCGTATTTATGTAGAAGGTGAAATTCACCCACACATCCGTGTGCCAATGCGTGAAATCCGCCTTTCTGACACTGAGCACCCAAATGGAAGAACTGAAGAAAACCCACCGATCCGCGTCTATGACTGCTCAGGTCCATGGGGAGATCCAGAATTTAAAGGCTCAGTAACAGAAGGACTCCCAGCGCTCCGCCGCCAGTGGATACTCGACCGTGGAGACGTAGAAGAATACGACGGCCGTGAAATCACAGCAGCTGACAACGGCTACCTCTCAGAAAAACACGCTGAGAAATACAACGAAGGCAAAGCGACTAAGAACAAACTCAAAGTTTACCCAGGACTCAAGCGCAGGCCAGTCCGTGCATCAGCTGGTCACCCAGTCACTCAGAAGTGGTATGCTGAGCAAGGCATCATCACTCCTGAAATGGAATACATCGCTATCCGTGAAAACATGGGACGCATGGAAGAATTCAAAACGATCCATGACACCTACCCTACTCTAGATCAGCTCCCAGACGACGCCTCAGACCAGATCAAAGCATTCATCCGCCAACAGAACTCCACTCCTGAAGGCTACGAAATGCCACGTCCATCTGAGATCGACCCGTTCAAGCAAGTTTCAAGAAACGTCATGAACCACCAGCACCCAGGCCAGACCTACGGTGCTGAAATGCCAAAGCTCATCACAGCTGAATTCGTCCGCTCAGAAGTAGCTCGTGGCCGCGCAATCATCCCATCTAACATCAACCACCCGGAAAATGAACCAATGATTATTGGCAGAAATTTCCTCGTGAAAATCAACGCCAACATCGGCAACTCAGCTGTAGCATCTACCATCGATGAAGAAGTCGAGAAAATGCGCTGGGCAACTAAATGGGGAGCAGACAACGTCATGGATCTCTCCACTGGCAAGAACATCCACGCTACCCGCGAATGGATCCTCCGCAACTCACCAGTCCCAATCGGCACAGTTCCAATCTACCAAGCACTTGAGAAAGTAAACGGCAAGATCGAAGAACTCACTTGGGAACTCTACCGTGACACCCTCATCGAGCAAGCTGAGCAGGGTGTTGACTACTTCACCATCCACGCAGCAGTTCTCCTACGTTTCGTGCCACACACTGCTAGACGCATGACAGGTATCGTTTCTCGTGGTGGTTCCATCATGGCCAAATGGTGTCTAGCACACCAAAAGGAATCATTCCTCTACACTCACTGGGATGAAATCTGTGACATCTGCGCAGCATACGACGTCAGTTTCTCTATCGGTGACGGACTCCGCCCAGGATCTATCGCAGATGCTAACGACTACGCTCAGCTCGCTGAACTAGAGATCCAAGGCGAACTCACCAAGCGTGCATGGGCAAAAGGCTGTCAGGTCATGAACGAAGGCCCCGGCCACGTTCCACTTCAGCTCATCGAAGAAAACATGCAAAAGCAGATCGAATGGTGCCACGAGGCTCCATTCTACACACTCGGACCACTCACTACAGACATCGCACCTGGCTACGATCACATCACATCAGGTATCGGAGCTGCGAACATCGGTTGGTATGGTTGTGCTATGCTCTGCTACGTGACTCCTAAAGAACACCTCGGTCTTCCTAACAGAGACGACGTCCGCGAAGGAGTGATCACCTACAAGATCGCTGCCCATGCTGCCGATCTAGCCAAAGGTCACCCAGCTGCCCAAGAGCGAGACAACGCCATCTCAAAAGCAAGATTCGAGTTCCGCTGGAGAGACCAATTCGCACTCGGACTAGACCCAGCCAGAGCCATCGACTATCACGACGAAACACTCCCAGCTGAAGGCGCCAAAACCGCCCACTTCTGCTCCATGTGTGGACCAACATTCTGCTCAATGAAGATCACTCAAGATGTTCGTAAGTTCGCAGAAGACAACGGCTACACCGAACAAAACATCGAACAAAAAGGCCTCCAAAAAGCAACTGAGGAACTAACAGGTCAAGCTACTTAGGTAATAACAAATCGTATAAAGCCGCTTCCTTGAAAGGGAGCGGCTTTTTTATTTCCTAGCACCTAATCGCTGATGTAAAGATATTCACTATTTCTTATCACAATTAAACTAAAGCATATAAATATCTCTATTTTCTTTACACGACACACACAAAACGTATAGATATTAACGATTTCTATACACATTAACACCAAAAGACATAAATTCCATCACTTTTCTTATCATATTATGCGTCCGCTCCAAAAATTCGACTACTCCCGCTTTGAAACTATTCCGATCCTGAAACGTCTCAACTCGGCGACTCGCCAGCTCGCTGAGCTGAAAGGAAAAGCAGCGACTATTCCCAACCAAGCCATCCTTATCAACACACTGGCTATTCAAGAAGCCAAAGATAGTTCCGAGATCGAAAACATCATCACTACACACGATGAACTATTCCAAGAAGATCTCAGTGCTAAAAGTGCACTAAAGCCTGCTGCGAAAGAAGTTCTTCGCTATCGAGAAGCCCTCTGGGAAGGCTACCATAGCGTTGCCCAGTCTGAGCTACTCACAAATCAAACCATCCTGCAAATACAAAGCACACTGGAGCAAAACAATGCAGGCTTCCGCAGAGTCCCAGGCACAGCACTCAAAAACGAACAAACGGGAGAAACCGTCTACACTCCCCCACAAGACCAGCACGAGATACAGACCTTCATGCAAGATCTTGAAACCTTTATCAATGATCCAGAACTCTGCTCTATAGATCCACTCATCAAGATGGCACTCATTCACCACCGTTTCGAATCTATACACCCCTTCTATGATGGAAATGGGCGCACTGGCCGCATCATCAATGTCCTCTATCTAGTAAAAGAAAACCTCCTCAATATCCCCACACTCTACCTCAGCCGCTACATCCTCCAGACCAAGCAAACCTACTACCGGCTCCTCCAGCAAGTCCGCACCGAAGACAGCTGGGAAGAATGGATAGAATACATCCTCACCGCCATTGAGCAGACCTCTATCCACACCATCAAGACCATTAGCCAGATCAAAGACGCATTCCAAGACTACAAGCTACGCATTCGTGCTCAGCACAAGTTCTACAGCCAAGACCTCATTAACAACCTCTTCACCCACCCCTACACCAAGATCGAGTTCATCCAAAAAGACCTCAAAGTCTCACGCATCACCGCTACCCGCTACCTAGACGAACTCTGCACCACAAACTTCCTCCACAAACGTAAAATAGGCCGCACCAACTTCTACATCAACCCAGCCCTAGTCCCCATCCTTTCCAATCCACCCAAATTTCAACTACCCTAAATAGCTCTAATGCATGACTTATTCTCATAGACTAACGCATAAGATAAGACCAATCCGTCAGATCCGACCGATCAAAGCAAACATTAGCTGACTGCTCCCTTATACACCCCTGCCTGTATGATTTCTCTAAAATCAGAGCACTGCAATAGCTTGCCATAGTCAACAAAGGCTATGGCTCCAGCTGTAGATCTCACAGGCACTCCCTCTATAGGATTATCCAGCTGAAAGCTCCCTCCTAATTTAAAGATTATATATTCCTCATTAGAGCCTCTTTTATACTTGTGCCTTCGTAGATAAACTAGTGGATCTTCTACAATTTATATGTCTGGAAATAACCCCAGCGGTAGATTCTTGCCAGAGTAGCTTTCCTAAAACGCCAATTAATCGCTAAAGCTACCATCTCAACCTAATTTCATTTTAAAATACAGTAAATTTACATGAAACTAAAATAACACTGTGAAATTCCCTAAGACATCGCCTCCATTTACTAAGCTTACAAAGTCGATCTCAGGTGAGAGAATGCTGGAAGCGATGAAAAAGGTAGGCTTGCAGGACTTAGCAGATGCTACTTTTTGGGGTTCTTGAATAGTGTGCGAACTTCAGTTGAGTTTAGTTGTGCTAAAGTAGCTTCGTCCATAGCTAGAGCGACAAAGCAACGGCTCTGAACTTTTCTGCGTTAGCTGATTCTGTAGGTGTTATAGTCGAGTGATGAAGCCTTGATAGTAGTTTAGATTTGTATATGTTCCTCAATAAGCTAGATGCCCTCACCTCCGCAGCTTGCTAGATAGAAGTGTAAAAAATTCTCCAGTTTCTTTACACGTTAGGCAATTTCCACGCTTTGATGTAAACAAAAGGGCATTTTCTTTACATGTCGATGATTTCACGTTTTATCGACATATTAGAGTGAAATGTTGATGAGATCGACATATAGTTCAAACGTGTCGACGATTTGCGTTTTTATCGACATTTATTGTTGAAAGATACTTACTCCTACAAATCCACTGGTTTTCATTTTAGGTAAGAGCACAAAAAAATCCCCATGCTACTCAGGATATCTGAGCATCATGGGGATCTATCTGCCTGATCAGGATGACCAGACGAAGTTAGTAGGAAAATTATGCCTTATGAGCGTCACTTACCTTTTTTGGGTGCTTAAGTAGTGTGCGAACTTCTGTTGAGTTCAATGCTGCAACAGTAGCTTCGTCCATACCTAGAGCGACAAGGCGGCGGGCTTGCACTTTTCTGCGCTGTGTTTTTGCACCAGCTGATTTTGTAGGACGAGATCTGTTCGGGTTACGCTGTAATGTAGTAGCCATAATAGTAGTTTAGATTTGTAGTTAAAGATGTTAAAAACCGCCTGATCGACAAACTCGAACCAGCTCGGTCTGCCGACTATTAGACAACCTACTAGGATCAGTCAACTGCAAATCAGTCGAAACTACGTCTGACGTCCCTGGAAGTTGATAGCTAAATGCCTCCATACGAGAACTTTACTTACTTAACGTAGTTTAATTTAGTGAACAGAAACCAAGTTTAACCTAGTTTCTCTTTTTATGATAAACTTAGGTAACTTCAGTGCAAATGGAATAGAAACCCTATTTTGTATACTTACACACTTAAATCCGGATCAAAAATGATAGATAAACCACTTAAAATTAGAACACTACACAAAAAGATGATTGACTGAAGCATCTTTGATGACATTATTGACGCATGAGAACAACGATTACGATTGATGATGATTTATTCAAAGATGCGGCCAAGGTTTTAGGTGATGGTAATATTTCTAGTCTTATTACCAAAGCTCTGAAGCAGATCATTGCGTCTGATAGGAAAAAGAGAATATTGAGACTATCAGGGGCCATTCCTGACTTTGCGATTCCCGGTAGAGATTCGCGCTCGGATTATAGATATGATAATCTTGAGGCGGGAGAGACTCCAATAGTCGCTGAAGATCCTAAACTATAATTCGATACCTCTGTGAACGTTCTCGCTGACACTAACATCTGGAGTAAGTATTTTCGCTACGGGAACTCTACACTGAGCTCGCTGATCGAATATGATTTCCTGTCGATCCATCCGCTCGTAATCGGTGAGCTGGCTGTGGGTAATTTACCCAAAAGAGATCAACTCATCGAAGACCTCCATACTTTCCCAACAGTTAAGCCTGCCAGCTACGAGGAAACTCATTTTCTTCTGAGAGAGCATCAGCTCTGGGGTAAAGGTATTCAGTGGAATGATCTGCTAATTCTAGCTTCTGTCATTGCCAGCCCAGACACGCTACTCTGGACCAATGATAAACGCCTCGCTGAAATAGCGCAGCAATTTTCGGTGAATTATTCACCAATAGAGTCTGTTTGAACTGGTTTTGAACATCTCATCAATTTCCCTCCTTGCTTCTTTCTAATCAGACGCCAAGGTCTACTCATGTTAATCCAAACCAACGGCACTCTACGCTCTCCGTTCGAGGCGCCGTGCCATGAGTAACTTTCCTAAGTTTGAGCATATCAGACACAAACCACCTGCTGAGCTCACTACGCCCCGTCCTCTGATCATTGCATGCTCACCGCTGCGCACCCATGCGAATCTCTCTACCATTATCCGCACCGCTGGCTGCTGTGGCATCTCCGAAGTCATCGCTACTGGCAATGCTAAGGTGAATCCTAAGATCGCTCGCGATGGTGCTGAAAATGTCACACTCAGCGCCTACCGATCACTGCTGCCTGTCCTTAAGAAGCTCAAACTAGATGGCTACAAACTGGTAGGGCTAGAGCAAACTACGAACTCTACTCCTCTCGATGATTTCCAGTTTCCTCACAAAACTGTCCTAGTCATCGGGGCCGAACGTGAAGGCCTCAACCAAGACACTCTCGATCTGCTCGATGCTGTGGTAGAAATCTCAGTCTGGGGACTCCCCTATTCTTACAACGTAGCAACAGCGACTTCCATCTGCATGCACGCTTATTGCGCCCAATACCCAAGTGGATAAATCAACCTAGTTGTATTTTTAGATAGAAGGCTACAAAATCACACAACTTAGGACAAATCTCCGAAGTTTCTTCGCTGTTGTAGAGAAGTTCTCAGTTTGTTATTAGCTGATACCTTCTTTCCGTCCATAATCCATATCTACTTAGCTTCTATGAAATACCTACTCCTCCTCGCTCTTTGCCTTCCTCAGTTACTTTTGGCTCATACATTCGAGGTGAGCTACACTGTGCCTGATAAAAAGCCCGTTTATGCTCCGACTGTTTACATTGTCATGGCACAAGGCTTCCGCGCTCCTAGAAACCGTATGGGAGATTGGGGTAATTTACCAATTCTATACTCCGTAGTGGATCATGATTTTGACGGCAAGGTCACTATCGACTCAACTAGTCTGGGGACCATTCCTATGGATCAACTAAAGGGTGAGTTAAAGCTTCAGGCAGTGGTTAGAATTAATCCAGATTGGATGTTACCAGGGTTTGGTGAAGGTGACCTCTATAGCAAAAGCCAGAAAATCGAATTCGTAAAAGATCAAAAGCAGACGCTACAATTTGAAGCTGACAAGGCAGTCAAAGCCCCTAAATTCCGCAGTGAAGGACCTGTTCAAGATCATTACTTTAAAAGCGAAAAACTTAGTGAATTTCATAAGCGAGACTACAATCTACGCTACTCAGTCATCCTACCTAAAGACTGGTCTGCTGATAAAAAATACCCAGTCATCATCTATGTCACAGGCTTCAGCGCAGTGCATCAGACCTCGACCGGTAGAATCAAAAGAAAGTTTGGAAAAAAGGGACAAGAAGCAATCATCGTGATCGCTGACGCCAACTGCCGCTGGGGACATTCTGTGTTTGCCAACTCAGCAGTGAATGGCCCATGGGGAGATGCTCTGACCTACGAACTACTACCACACATCGATAAAACTTATGGCGGAGCTGGACCTAAACATCGTTACATCACAGGTGTTTCATCCGGAGGATGGACAGCGGCTTGGGCGATTGTGAACTACCCAGAAGCATATGCAGAAGCGTGGCCAGTGTCTCCTGATCCAGTAGATTTCTCAGCCTTTCAAGAGCTCAATATCACTGACAAAAAAGCCGATAATCTATTCACTAAGATCGTAAAAGAGGAGCAAGAGGATCGTTGTATCAGCCTACCTATGCTCGGCTGGACATTTCGTAACATGGCAGACTTTGAGCATGCTCTAGGTGGTGGTGGCCAGCTGCAGTCCTTCGCTGCTGTCTTCTCCCCTAAGCTGAACAAAGATGGCACACCTGACCAGTGGTATAATATCAAAGATGGTGCGGTGAACATGCAGGTAACTGATTCATGGACGCCTTATGACATCTCTAAAATCATGCAGGACAATTGGAAAGAGTTAGCTCCTAAACTGAAAGGTAAGATACACTACGGCATTCACGAAAAAGACATGTTCCACCTAGATCACTCAATAAGGCTCTTAGAGAAAAAGTGTGCAGATCTTGGCTCAGATGCGACCTTTACTTACTTCACAGGTGTAGGTCACCACTTACCATCTGAGCATGCGGAGAAGTTGATGGATTCAGTCTTAAAAAGATGGAATGCCGCTCCAGAAAATAAAAAGTAATACTACTTCTTGCGTTTATTTCTGAAGCCTTCTTTAGCTACGATTTCTACGTAAAAGACTGTTTGCTCTTTCTCTTCAGCTTGATCGATAAGCTTGGTGAGGTCTTCGAGGTGGCAAGAACTTGCATCTTCAGAAGACTCTCCAAATTTGCAGGCAAAATCCCAGAAATCTACACCTGTCGGCAATTGCTTTTTGCGCTCTCTTTTAAGGTATTTATTGATCGTAGACTTAGTAGACTCGATCTGACGAGCTAGCTTTACCTTTGGTTTATCCAGTTTGAATGTAGTTTTCATAAAAATTTATCGGCCGCATTATAGCAGTCCTGCTGTGATCTAGTAAGGTTTTACCAGAAAGTCAACTTATGAGTCGTTCGTGGTCTTCTTAAACTCATTAACAACCAAGTAGATTGCTAACATACACATGACTCCTAGGATGCCCATGTGAAGGTAATAATTATTAAATGTAAGAGCCTTACCAAAGCATCCACACTCGATGTTTAAGCCTCTATGATGGACAGAAATGATAGCGCCAAGGAAACCAAATGACAAAAGACCGACACTGACAATCGCACCTCGATAGAGAATCCCAAGAATGAGACAACTCCCTGCGATTAGTTCAAATGCTGGTAACATATAGCCTAGCCACATATCCCACGGAGCTGAGTTAAATGGAGCAATTTCGAAATTGCTCACACTTTCGACGAATCCATCAAGGTTGATCAATTTAGCAATCCCAGCCCAGATAAATATTCCACCTAAGATCACTCTGGCAGTAATTTCAGCCAGATTTAAATCATCGTCATCCTTGGTGGGGGCAGCCATTTCATCGACTAAAGTTAGTCTGCAGAATACTCAGCCCATGAGCTAGTAGTCTCCCAGATACGCACAGTTTTCAGTCTAACCTCAGATCTGACATGGTAGTCATCATCTGGATTATTCACATGATGAGCAAGCTGATCAGCAGTATGATCAAAGATAGTTTTTGCCATCACCTCAGTAGTAGGGTCTAGGCTTTCAAAACCAATAATACGATCACCATAGGCATCTTTGAAAAACTCAAACTTCGGGTCATCTGTGTTCATACAGAGTGCGTGATCATAGGTCTCGATAAAATCCTCCACCATCTGCTTCACTAGCTTGAAATCAAACACCATCTCGTGGTCGTCCAGAGTGTCAGCCTCGAATACGAGCTCCACTTTACGAGTGTGTCCATGAGGGAATCTGCACTTGTCTGGGTGCTTAGAAAGGAGGTGACCATTTTCGACCTCGATCATTTTACATATTCTATAAGGCATAATTTTTCTTGTTACTTATTTAGTTACGTTTCGCTTGCGCAGAATATTAGCCCAGTTCATCAAGAATACAGTAAAAAATTTCCGTATAATTCGAATCAACCATCACTAAGCCAAATCTAGCCTAGTCTCTAAACAAAAAAACTACTGCAATTTCTTAACGAAATCGCAGTAGTAATAAAGTTAACAAAGTGACCTAACAGAAACTGTCGATGGTCAGTAATTGTTTTAAAGGATTACTTAGAGTAATCTACTTCGAGTGCCTTAAAGTCAGGTAGTGGACGAAGTGGTGGAACTGGATCTTCACCTGTGCAACATCCTGGTGTGCATGATGTAAGTGAGTAAGAACCTGCTGCGATTGCTAGTAATGAAATAATTTTAATGAGTCTCATAATGATATAATGGTTAGATCAGCACCCATAATGTCTCGCTCATACACTTAGGCAAGAAAAAAGGCGAACCTTCTAAGAAAGTTCACCTTTTATATAGCTTTGTGTAAATTCTCTAGGAGAATTACTTGCCTGAGCCCATGTCTACAGAAGGCACAGATGGAGTCTCAGCAGGAGCTGAAGCTGATCCACATGATGCTGATACTGCGAAACCTGCTGCTGCAAGTGTTACTGCGATTAGTTTAACTATTTTCATAATATTTTGTTATATTGTTTGTTTTGTTAGGTAATTCAAAGCTGAATAAGCCAGCTAAGAAATGATTATCCTCCACATCCACAACCGCATGAAGTCAGCACTGAAAGCGCTGCAGCTGCAACTGCGTATGTAAAATGTTTAAAGGAAAGTTTCATAATATGTGAGAGAAGTAAGGATTACTTACCTGGGTTTACATATACAGGAGGTTGTGGTGGTGTTGCTTCTGGAGCTGAAGCTGATCCACATGAAGCTGAGAGTGCTACGCCAGCGGCTGCACATACGATTGAGATGATTTTAACTAGTTTCATTGTTTTATTTTTGTTTTATAATTTAAATTATTCAGAAACTTAATTTCCTGAACTAGTCTAAGTTTATACACAGAACCTCTCTCTGCAAGTAATTTTAAGAGTTTCTTAGAATTTATTCCCCACACGATTTTAGATAAAAAACCCAGTCCCACAAAGTGCTAAAAATAAAGCATTTGGCTAAAATTTAGCACCTATGGAAAAGTGTAGTGCTCCACTCGGCTCACCTTCTCTCTTGTTTAGATTATATCCATATTCCAATCTAACAGGCCCAATAGGCAGGTCTAACCTCAGTCCGAGGCCAAGCGCATGACTAGGACTATTAAAGCTGAAATCTGATGTATTCTGAAACACCTGACCAGAATCTAAGAAGACCACTCCAGAAAGTAAGTCGTTATATGGCTTAATGTATTCCACACTAGCATCCCAATATGCCTCTCCACCAATAGTAGTTCCACTAGCTGACTGTGGCCCCATGTCTCTCTCTCCGAAGCTACGAACAGAGTCTATTCCTCCTTTGAAATATTTTAGATCAATCGGTAAATCTTGCGATTCTGCAGGAAAAATAGCACCCGCATTAAATCTAAATACGATCCTGTCTTTATCCTCTAACTGGTAGCGATAAGATGAATTCAGTTCGGTTCGAATGTAACTGCTAGATGCATCTCCACTCACCCCACCGAACTCTAACAACCCTCTAGCATGAAAACCCTTAGTAGGCACCACCGGGTTATTTCTAAAGTCGATTTCTTGCTCTAGACCGATGCTAGTGTTTGTATAGTTTTCAGGCCCTAGCTCGAAGTCCGTCACACTATTAGCGTTTACATTTGCATAGCTAACACCTGTGAATAATCGTGTAGAATAATGCTCACTAGGTTGCCATTTGAAGACTAATTCCAGTCCGCTTTTACCAATATCGTAGCTATCGTATTTACGTGTTAGAGCGTAGAGTCTCGTCGTCTGACGGATTGCTTCACCGGCAAAATATGGCTCAGTCAAGCTAAGCTCACCAAGTAAGCCACGCTTGTTCACCTCTGCCCTAGCGCTAAAGCGCTGAAGCTTTCCTAAGAAATTCTGGTCTGTGTATGATGTCCCCAGAATAAAGCCATCGAATGTTGCATAGCCAGTATAAGACCGCACATACTTGGCTCTCATCTCTTGCACTTCTACTTGTAAATCTAGTTGATTCTCCCCCACCGTCTTCGGAGTAATTCTCACACTTTTAAAGGCTCCTGTCCTCAACAGCTCATTCTCGATTTTGTTGATTTGCTCAGCGTTATAATACTCACCTCTCATCGAATCTAGATAACGACTAAATCTTCTTCTAACAGTTTTCTCATTCCCTCTCACGGCAATATCTCTCACCTTGTAACGATTTCCAGAGACCACATTAAACTCTAGCTGAGTCAGCCCATCACGGTGACCCGCAGAGACTTTTATTTCAGCAAATTCATAACCTTGCTTAGCATAATACTTAGTCACTATGCTACGAACAGCAGTGATGCTGGCATAGCTAGAGATTTTATTAGTATAGGGCTCCATTTCACTCAATAGATGAGCCTTCGCCTCAGAGCTCACACCATTAATTTCAGGTGTAGCAAGCTTGTGTAGTAGTCCTCGCTTTATATCTAGGTGCACGTCCATTTTAGCAACAGCAGATCGTTTCTCTAGTTTGCTAAGCTTCACCTTCGCTTCCCAATAGCCTTGAGACTTCAGAAAGTTTTCTACATTTACAACGCCCTCGGCTGGATAGGTTTCAAGGTATGGAGCGTTCTTTCTAGATACCAATTCACCTTCTATCAATGGTTGGAAAAAATAATCATCTAACAGCTTTCTCTTAAGCTCGGCCTCTGCATTGATCACCAAATTACCGAACGTGTAGCGCTTTCCTAACTCGACCCTAAGCATTATCAGATTCCCACCAGGTAATGACCAGCTAGTCTTACTATCTGAGTAGCCTTCACGGAGTAGAACTCTTTGCATAAAGTAAGCTGCATCATCAGCTCTCCACTCGGATGCTTCTCGCTGGTGAATAAACTCTAAGCGTGGAGCCATTTTCGCAAAAATGCGTAGCCTTTGTTCCTCAGGAATCCCCACAACACGAACCTCAGCAGCCTGCCCTAACAGCAGTTGCAAAAAGTAGATCATGCTAATTGTTAGAAATTTCATACTAGTTAAACCTTAGTGCAAACACTACTAACCCCCGAGTCTGCCCAGAACTATCGAACTGAGTTGTTAGATACCATCTCTCATGTAATTTCACCGTGGCAGAGGCATATTTCTCGCCAGTTAGATCATCTACTTCCCCCACTCTTAGATCCAGATCTTCCATTCCAGACAACAAAGCACTAAACAACTTATTCCCGCCTGGTTGATCGCTTTTGTCCTTCAACTCAAGCAGTAAGATCTGCAATGCTTTGAAGGTCGCTACATCTCTATTTTCTAAACCAGCATTGGTTGTCCCAGTCGCTAACAGAGTCATGATTTCATGCTCAGGAAGAGGAGGATAAGAGCTGAACGCCGTCTTAGGTGAGTCCGCTGAACCATAGACGTTAAGGTTCACATTATAGCTGCCAATCTGAGATTTTCCATTGATCTGCAGAGTAGGGATCAATCCATTCTGCGGACGGAAAACTATCTTACCTTCACCAACTGTTAAAAAGCTGAACGGAAGCTTAGCCTTCACATCTCTAGCATAGAGCGTGCCCGCCAGCATAGGGTTAGACAAGGTGCCAGCTGCCTTCAGAGAACCTTCTAATCTACCTTTCCCTACATTACCTCGAATCAAAATAGGATCATCCGTGCGTATGCTTAACTTAAGTTTCCAGTTATTAAATGGAGCTGGGATATCAAATCCTTGCTGTGCGTTTTTAGATTCCAATGCCGGGAGCTTCACTGACTCAACAGCTGAAGAAGGAACACCTATAGGAATCAGATCCAGATCCTTAAAGATGATAGACTCTACAATTCCTAAGTCCCCACTGATAGTAGCTTCGCTCAGCTTACCTTTGAATAAAATATCACCATTAGCACGTGTCGCTATCAGGTCATCTCTATAGACAAGTGCGTGATCAAGTTTAAGCATCAACTCGAAGCTTGGATCATCAGCGTCGTTCACATCTGCTACTATATCTGCTTTAAACTTACCACCATTCACTTTCGCACTCAGCTCAGACTCCATAATGAGTCGCTCATTAATCTTCCCATGAAGCTTTAGATCTTTGATTTCATCGACACCAATACCTTTAATATTCAGCACAGGAAAATCTGCTTTAAACTCTAGACTGTATTTAGGATCAAGCACTGTTCCCTCAAAGAGCGCTACTCCCTCGATCATTCCTTCGATTTTCTCAAGCTGTGGATAAAAGTTCTTCAGCCTATCTAGCGGCAATTTCTTAATCTCAGCCCTCCCTTTTACATTCGCTGATGTCTTGAGAGTCTCGATTAGGTTCTCATCATTCAGCCAATCTCTAGGAGCAAATGGCAAGGTTAAATCTATTGTCACTCTGTCCTCACCTGCCTCAGTCATCTTCCCTTTGACTGCTAGCTTCCCATCCTTACTTTCCAGACCTAACAGAACATTTATAGCCCCAAGATCTGCACCATACTCGCCCTTAAGATCCACCATGGTCAAATTGCCATTAATATCTGGAGCCGAGGGACTACCTGTCAGATTCATCTTTGTCTGCAAAACCCCAGAAGCATTCTCTAACAACTCTAGTGGGAATAGCTTCGAAATACGCTTCAAGCTTAGCTCCTCAGTATCGACAGTGATACTCCATGGCGCAGTCTGTTCCACGAATTTCTTCACACTATCAACGCTCAACTCGTAAGGCACCTCTCCTGTCACACTTCCAATAGCTTTATCGTCTCGAAACAACTCAAATTTACCTATCTTAACTCTCTCCCCATCCCAGTTAAACGACGCAGTGGTCGAAAGCTCATCTTGCTGTAGATCTAGCTGCTCAACATTCACCTCAATTGGCCACCTATAATCCACCTTAGTTTGTAAACTCACAGGCAAAGCATCCTTCATATCAGGCTGAGAAACTGTTGCCTTTCGTATTATCAGCGTTCCCATATGATCCTCGCTGTTAAGGTCGCCCCTACCCTTCCAGCTAAGAATAATATCATCTTGTAGAACTACTGGCGAATCGATCAACTCTAACAGACTATTCACCCACTCAATCTTATCTCTACGATTCACGTCCGAAGGCCTATTCACTGATCTAACATCCAGCTCGACAAATACCATATACTCTTGCTTCTCAAGATGATATTCACCCAATATTTGCAGCGGCATAGCTTGTCCATCTCGCACCTCCATCGTTAGCTTCACTGGCTGATCTCTAGTCTTATCCCAGTGGGCTTTTAAATCCACCTTCGGCAAAACGATCTTATTCAGAGCCACCTTCTCAATCTGCGCATCAGCTTTAAAATCACTCAACTCTAGCCGAACAATTTCAACCTCTAGTTGAGCGCTCAGTGTGGTGTTACCCAGCTCTATATTGTCAGGCAACTTAGGTAGAATCTTTAGTAACTCGGCGTTCGATTCAGCCTTTATATCAGCCTGCACAATCGTCGATTCCCACCAGCGCTCATCTTTAGAGTTAGTCCATTTACCCACTAGCTCCAACTCTACAGGTGCAGAGTTGGCTGAACCTATAAATCCCACTTCATAACCAAACCCTTTTTGCCTTAAATCCAGCTTAGCATTCTCAATAACATACTCTTGATACTGAGCTTTCTCGATCACTGAACTCAGCGAAACATCCCACTCTGGAATAGCTAATTCCTGCCAAGATCTAAGCTCCACATCCAACTCACTCAACACAGCATCACCCTCAAAATCTAACTCCACACCAAACTTTTTCGCCGTCGCCACGAGATCGTTACTAGCCAGTTTACCTTGAGTTAGCTTCAGCCTTATCACATCACTAGCTGATGCCTCAAACTCAGTTTCACCCATACTCAGCTTAGCCTCCCCACGTATCGAACCCACCCAGTTAAGCTTCAATTCACTAATCTCTAGATCTGGTAAAACCTCAAGTCTATCGAGCTGCAGTAGTTTTTCCTGCCAACTCAACACAACCGACTGAACAGGCGTCTTAAGCCCACTAGCTTCTTCCACCATCCATTCATTCAGATGAAAATCTGCACTATCCGCAGCATGGCTAAGCGATGCTAGCTGCCAGTTCAGCACAGGTTTCCCCGCATCTACTAGCTCTACATCCAGGTCCTCCACGAGTATCTCTGGCTGCACCAACCATGGTCGGAGAGTCGCTAGAGTTTTTTCTAAAGCTACATTCGGATCTTCTTCAATCTCGTCTGGATTCTCTGGAAACCCAGAAACATCAATCTTCGCTTTAATCGAATCCACCTTGATGCCATCGATCTTAGAGTCTAACAATCCGCTCAACGTGTATTTAGGCTCTACTAAGCCTATACTAAGCTGCTGAATTCCGTCTTCTCCAATGTAATCTAAATCTCTCAATACTATTCCACCGAGCACTGTTCCCTCTACCTCAGCAGATCCTGTCATCCCCTGCTCCACGAGTCCCTTGTTGAGATAATGTAGCACAGCCCAACGTGCGATCGGTCCATTCACAAAATAAGCTAAACCCCCCAATATAAATACAAGGATAGCCAAACGCCGAGTCCACTTCACCCACCTACGCTGACCACTCTGCTTATTCGCTTTAGTAGTCACTTTATCAGCAGAAGAATCCACCGGATCGGTAGACTCTTCTGATTCAGGATTAGGAGGTTTATTCATTGTTTATTTCTAGCGACATCTAGACGGAATAACTTCTTGCTGAGTTATCCCCCCTTGCTGAGTTCGCCTTAGTTTACAACGCCATCATAGAAAAGCAAATACCCCTTTTATGTCGGGGATATTCTACATAGGCAATTGTCTCAGCACAACATTCTGCTCTAATATTTGTAACATCAATCGACTACTTGACGTTATAAACACCATGAAAATTCAACTTACTGCAATCTTACTATCACTCCCGCTCACAAGCCTGGCCCATGAAGGAAATCACGATAAAACACCTCAGCCAGTTATCACAGAGAAAGTGCAGACTGGTAATGGACGCTTTATCTACGAAGCAGATGCTCAATGGGGAAAACTCCCTAATAACGAAAAACTCGGACCTACTCATGGAGGTGTCGCAGTCGATGCCAACGGACTCATCTATGTCACCACTGATGGACCACAATCTATGTTTGTATTTAAAGCTGATGGCTCACTCGTAAAAAAGATGGCCCCTGAAGCTCGTGGTATCCATCACCTCACTATCGTAAAAGAAGGTGAAAAAGAATTCCTCTACGGGGCTCAGCTCAATGCCTACGGAGGTAAAACTCCACCACGTATCGTGAAGCTTGATCTTGACGGTAAGATCTTACTAGAAATCTCTGCCAAGACAGCCCCTAAATTGCAAGGCGGATTCGGTGGTATCACAGGTGTCGCAGTCGCTCCCAATAGCAACATTTACGTATCCATGGGCTATGGATCTAACCTCATTCACATCTTCGATAAAGCCGGAAAACACATCAAATCATTCGGCGGCAGAGGCAAAGAAAAGGAAAAATTCACTACTCCTCACACACTAAATATCGACACCAGATTCGGCCAAGCTCGTCTACTTATCTCTGACCGAGAGAAACGTCGTCTCGTTCACTTTGACCTCAATGGCAACTACATCGGTGACTATGCGACTAAACTTCGTAGACCATGCGCTGTATCATTCTTCGGTGAATTCTGCGCAGTGGCAGAACTAGAATCACGCGTTGTAATTCTAGATAAATCAGGCGCTATCGTTTCTATATTAGGAGATAACCCAGATAAGAAAAAGTGGGCAAACTTCGGGGTAAAACCAAAAGACCAGAAACTAGGTCTCTTCTCAGCACCACACGGGCTCTCATTTGATAAAGATGGTAACCTCTACGTCCAAGACTGGAATACGACCGGACGAGCTACGCAACTCAAACTGCAGAAGTAATTTGCAACACAGGATTTTTGGCTAGCACTCGCTAGCCAAAGGCTTTCATAAAGCTGACTTCCAGAGCCAACGCTTCACTGACATTTGTCTCTGACATGCTACGTAGATCCTCTACAGCATCCATCCTAGCGAGAAGCGACTCTAGCGACTCCTTCTCAGCCACTACCTCCATGGCATCAGTATGTTTCTTAAACTCTAGCTTTGGGGCCTTAGATTTAATTCTCACCAAATCACCAAGCCATAAAACTAGCAGATCGATAAACTTGGACCGCTCCAAAAGATACTCACTTTGAGTCAGAGCTTCGTAATACTTCTCACGTTCCTTGAGCCACTCACCATCAGTAGCGTTCTTGTAGTGATCCTGTTCTTCTTTCAGTGCGAAATCACATTCCTTAGCGATCTCTGCCTTGCGTTTCGTCAGAATAGAAGCAAACACAGACTTGATAGTCAGAGCTCGTGCTACCGTGCTAAAGCCTTGTTTCCCCGCTCTTAAGAGGGTTTGAATCATCTCCGCTTCACCCTCTAGCGGCTTGCGTTCATCGCTATCAGACATCAGCGTGATGTTCACACAGCGTGAAAGAATAGTCGGTAAAAGTCGCTCAGGCTTTGTCGTCAAAAGTATCAGAAGACAGCCATTAGGAGGTTCCTCCAGCGTTTTCAAAAAAGCATTAGCGGCTGATGGATTCATCCGGTCAGAATCGATGATCAAGCCGACCTTCCACTTATCCGCTTGAGCAGATTGATACATGGATTTCTCCAGCCCACGCATGTGCTCCACCTTGATAATTCTAGATTTACTATGCGGTCTCACCACTCGGACGAGATCACCCTCTAGTTCATCCACATTCACAGCATCCTTAGCAGGCGCTGCCACTTCTGGCGCTGCTGCAACTTCTCCGAACAGATCAAATACATCATCTGCGCTCTCTTCTTTAGCCTCCACCTCGGGATCTCTATTAATGTGATTTACCACCTTAACAGCGAGAGATTCACAAACCTCTTTATCACCAGAAAATATAAACGCATGGCCCAATCTACCTCTAGAGTGTGCCGATGCAATCAAATCAAACGCTTTGTCCTCAGTGTATGCCATTACAAGCCCAATTCACCACAGCTAGCCCTCCAATGCAATCGCCAAAACTGGAATATAGAAGGCCTATTTGGTAAGCTTTCTTAAGTTTACCCTTTCAGCTTTCTTTGATTCAGTGATCAGTAGTTTTTGTTATCTGTTGACAATCTTGAGGTTATTGAACTATGAGACAGCTAGGCCTCATAGAGACTCAACTCTTGAGATCTAAAATTCTCAACTAACAACACTCACAACATCAAACTATTATGTCAGAAGAACAACCAAACACACCAACTTCATCTTTCGGATTTCCAAAATCAACTCCAAAAAGACTTCAGGAAGAGATCGAAAAATTGGTCCCTAAAGAACTCCACGAACAAGCTATCCTCATCCTACGTGACAACGAAAAGCAAGGTCTCCGTGACGCTCTCTCAGCTAATCCTTATAAGCTTACTCCTAGCATGATTGCTATGCTTCTTAAGAACTATTACTCCCACGGATGCGACACTTCTACGATCTTGGACAAAGCGGGTCAACTCGCTAAGCTCATGACTAAGGGATAGTAATATCCTTTAACAACTAGAAGCAGTAGACTTTTTTCTGCTTCTAGTTTTGCTCTGTAAGCAGCTATCAAGCTATTATACTTTTTTTGTCTTTCGGCAATTATAGCAACGTTCTAGATGATCAGTTCCTTTATGCCATGCATGCTCTAGTCCAATATTCTCACAGGACTCTAGCCTGTCATAGTCCCAGTTAGCCAACATGAAGTCTTCGTATGAAATGGAATCACCTCGTTCATCAACGGCGATAGTGAGTTCACTTGATACTTCACAAGGCGATGAAAAGTCATCATCCATTAGTTCATGGATCGTATATTCCTCATGAAAACTTATAGTTTCTTGGCTATACTCTCTAGCTTCTCTTAAAAGTTTGGCCTCAGCTTCTTTTAGATTTTCAGCTGAACATAAAGTGACACGGCGCTCAAATTTAGGCAATATGTCTCCCTGACTCGCCCACTCATGGATTGCTAACATCGAATACATTGGCATATTCCTATTTTTCAAAATTAATACATCCCCACAGCCTGCTTAGCACATGCTATCGCAAAACTAAACTTGCCGTTTGTAGGGCGCTTTGGGGTGATCAATGTCCAGCCTCGGCGCTTTCCTTCAGCTAGTAGTTTATCAGTAGGATGGACCATCGTGTTCTCCTCACAAATCATGAGCATTGGGATGTCCGCATGACTGTCTGAGTATCCGTGGCTATTAGGTAACACCATTCCGTCTTCCCAACCTTCGGGGAAATGTGGGGTCATTCTACCTAGTTTCACAGCGCCTTTATTGTTGTCCCCGAGTAGGTCTGGGAAAGGTTTCACTCTTCCCTCAAGCTCTACTCTTGTGCCATAGTAATGATCAAAGCCCATCTTCTCAGCTAGATACTTCACCCAGTATTCAGGGCTAGCACTGTTCAAAATCGTCAATCTTCCTGACGCCTTCTCTGCTTCAACAATCTCTAACACCTCAGAATACATGCCTTCCGGGAAGACCTCGTCGACAAACTCTCTAGCGTATTGATCAATCGTCTCGAAATCCATGCCGACTAGATAATTCAGAAAAACTCGCTTCATACCACCTGCTCCTAGAATCTTACTAAAGGGTAAAAATGGTAATAAGCCCAGAATATGAAGCCTACGTAGTGGCTCACGCTTCAGCACGAAATTACAAAACAACAACTGGGTATCCCAGGGCACAATCGTCTGATCTAAATCAAACAAGGCGTAACCACTTTTCTCACTTTTCTCCATATCAATAAATTTTAGCTTTCATCCTGCATGCCAAATATTCACATGCTCAATGATACATCTTATGACCTAGTCACCCATACAAATTCCGATCGCTCTAGCAGTCTCTACTACTTCGCCATTCGGGTCGACAGTTCTTAGCTTGTTGATCGCCTTCTCGATCGAGACCGAACTCACATGGTAAGATTGGTAACTCACCATACGGCCAAATCTACCTTCCTGCGCTAGTTTCACAGCTTTCACTCCGAATCTCGCACCCAGAATCCTGTCCATACTCGTAGGAGCTCCACCTCTCTGGAGATGCCCCAGTGTGCAGGCTCTGGTATCTTTCCCAGTGCGTTTTTCTAGTTCAGCAGCCACGATATCACCGATACCGCCGAGCCTGACCTGACCATTCGTTTCATCCTGAAACACTAGATCCCCATCTGGAGTTCTAGCGCCTTCTGCCACCACGACCATCGAACTATGATAGCCTCTCGCCTCTCTCTCCTTGATATGTTCAGCCACTTTTTCTAGTGAAAATTCAATCTCTGGCAGCAGTATCACATTCGCTCCACCAGCTATTCCGCCCCAGAGCGCAATCCAGCCAGCATTTCTACCCATCACCTCTACCACCATCACACGCTTGTGACTCACCGCAGTCGTATGCAGTCTATCCATCGCATCGACCACACAGTTCACGGCACTATCAAATCCGAACGTCATCGCAGTAGCCTGCAAGTCATTATCGATCGTCTTTGGCACCCCTATGACAGGGAAACCAGCCTGGAATAACTGCCAAGCCGTGCTCAGAGAACCATCTCCGCCTACTACGATCAATGCTCTGATTTCTAGCAGCTTCATCGTGCGCCCCACCTTCTCGATCACATTTTCTTCAATCTCTGCCTTCGACTCCCCCTCTTTACCAACTTTGGCAGCAAAATGCCCTTTGTTAGTTGTTCCTAGAATAGTTCCGCCTAGTTTTAAAATACCGACAGTATCCTCAGAGTCTAGAACCTGATAATCTCCTGGAGGAAGTAAGCCCTCGAAGCCATCGCGGAAGCCAATTACTTCCCAACCTAGCTTACTAGCAGCTCCCACCACTCCGTGAATCACGGCATTGAGACCTGGACAGTCACCACCGCTATTTAAAATACCTATGCGCATGCCAATTACCTAACAAACTACACAAAAAAAGCCAAGCTAGGAAAATTCTCCCAGCTTGGCTTATGAAATAGTTAAGCTCAATGATTAGCCACAACACTTGCTGCCGCCGAACTTGCCATACCAGTCAGCTACTACATCCCAGTTTACAACACTGAAGAATGCGTTGATGTAATCAGGTCTGCGGTTTTGGTAGTTGAGGTAGTATGCGTGCTCCCAGACATCAAGTCCGAGGATCGGTGCACAACCACTGCAGTCACCACCCATGAGTGGGTTGTCTTGGTTTGGTGTAGAGCAGACAGATACTTTGCCTTCTTTTACACAGAGCCATGCCCAGCCTGAGCCGAAGCGTGTAGCCGCTGCCTTAGAAAATGCATCTTTAAAGCCGTCGAATGAACCGAATGACTCATCGATCGCCTTAGCGAGATCACCTGAAGGAGCCGAAGCACCACCTGGCTTAAGTGATTCCCAGAACATTGAGTGGTTAAAGTGACCTCCACCATTGTTTCTTACTGCTGTGCGCTTCTCTTCTGGCACGGCGTCGAGATCCATGATGAGTTCACAGATTTTCTTTCCTTCGAGATCAGCATTACCTGCGATCGCGTTGTTCACGTTTGTCACATAAGCATTGTGGTGCTTGCTGTGGTGAATCTCCATTGTGCGTGCATCAATGTGTGGCTCAAGCGCATCATACGCGTATCCTAGTTCTGGTAGTTCAAATGACATAATAATATTCTTTGGTTATTTTTGCTTCGTTAGAAATGATGATAAATCGTGAAATTTTAGTTTCAAAACTCATCCAATGACGCACACTAAACCCAAGAAACAAATTTCGCAAGAAACAAACAATTTCTGACACACTATGAATTTCACACAGGAACAATACATCATCATCGGCTCAATAGCACTAGCCTCATTTTTTCTCGGACTCATCATCACATGGGCCACCACCTCCGGTAAAACTGCCGCCCAGCTAGCGACTCTCGAAGCTGAGAAAACAGCTGAAACCCAACGTGTAGAAGACACCAAACAACGCCTAGCCAGCACTCAAGAAGACCTCCAAGCACTCCGAGATGCAGAGCTGAACCTCAAACAGGAACTAGCCTCTGTAAAAGGTGAACTAAAGGCCAGCCTTGCAGCATCTGCTGAAAGCAACTCACTACTAGATGGTATCAACTCTCTCGATGAGCAGCTTAAACAACACATCGAGACCTCTAAAAAAACGTTGGCACCTCAGGATTTTATAGAGCCAATGCCTGGTGAAGGAGACTTTGCCGACCTTTCCATCCCACCAGCATTCACTCCAGACCCTACGCTTAAAACAGAATTTGAAGGCTTCACCGCTGACTCCGAGGGATCAGGCATCTAACAGCAGCACCTCTTTATAATGCACGCACTCATCAAAGCACTACTACTCCTAGCAATAGTCGCTATTCCATTTCTGTTACTCAGACTCCTCAACAACAAAAAGAGCAATAGACGCCAAGCTTTAGCAAAGCTCAGGCTCGACTCCGACCAGCGAACAACGCTAGCTGAAGATTTCCCACTCTATGCTAAGCTCCCAGCTGAGCTTCAAGATGATCTCGATGGACTCATCCATGTCTTCTTAGCAGAAAAAGCCTTCATGCCATATGGCGGGCTAGAAGAAGTCACTCCTCACATGCAGAGAGTCATCGCAGCACAAGCCTGTATCTTACTTCTCCGCATGCCTCATAATCTTTATTCTAAGCTCAGAACGATCCTGCTCTACCCTGATGCCTATGTAGCCACAGATGATCATGGTGAAACCAGCGTCCGCCTCGGAGAGAGCTGGGGCACTGGATCAGTAGTCCTCTCATGGGCCAGCGTCATCAGCGGAGGTAAGAACACTGAAGACGGCCATAATGTCACCATCCATGAACTCTCTCATCAGCTAGATCAAGAAGACGGTGCAGCCGACGGAGTCCCTGAGTTACAAACTCGTGGCGCCTACAGAGAATGGGCTAGCACCATGCACCCAGAATTCAAAACCTTAGTAAAACGTAGCGAAAAAGGTAAACCTTCAGTCATCGATTCCTATGGAGCAGTAAATCCAGCAGAATTCTTTGCCGTTTCCACAGAAACATTCTACGAGAAGCCTGAGCAGCTCAAAGAAAAACACCCTAAGCTCTACGACCTACTCTCTAAATACTACGGAGTAGACCCAATCCAGTGGCTTTAGCGCAACGTTAGACTCTATAAACAGAGCTTACCGCTCCATGCTCCTCGCTTCCAAACTCGCTTTAGCACAACAAAAAAGGAGGCGCACCCCATCACGTGGTGCACCTCCTGTATGAATTACTCATTCATGGGGAATAGTAACAATATAAAAAATGTCCTTAGATTGTGCGATTCAGTGCCGTCCTTGCGTGGTGCACTGTATCTGCTTCTTCTTCGTCCATTTCTGACATCACATCGGAAAGATTTGTAGCAATTTTGCCACGCATCTTGGAAACTAGTTCCAAACCGTGTGTTGTAATGCGGACCATGATCTTACGGCGATCTTCAGCTGCGTGAACTCGCTCGACATAGTTAAGTTTTTCAAGTCTATCTACAAGGCCGGTTGCAGCCGCAGTAGAATGACCCATCTTCTTCGCTATGTCAGACATGGTTAGATACTCCTCACTTGATAAATAAGTGAGAAGGAAGAACTGAGGAAAGGAAACATTTCCCTTATTCAGCTCTGAAGCAAGGTTTAGGATGCAGGAACGCTGAGTGAACAGAACGAAGTCTGCTAGTCTCTCTGCGTCATTATCTGTCCCACCTTGTTTTTGTATTGTCTTCATATTGTTTTTACGGGTTTGTTAAAAACCTAGATCAGCTAGGTTTTTCTCATCCGTGGATATAAAGATACTTTAGAATTACAACTTCTGACAAGCTTGTTTTTTAAAAAGTTTAAGATTCTTTAAGTTTATTTTAAGATTATCGCTAAAAATGAAGGACTTACGGGGTCTAAAGTTTTATAAATTTTAATTGGACTTATTTATAATTTGGGCATCCTTATTATCATCTTCACTACTTTCATCAAGATTTCTAAGATAAATAGCATCACCAATATTAGGCATTCCTGAAGTAATATCTGCTGCGATAAACTGTCCTAATCTTTCCCCTGTTACTTTGAGATTAGCCACCTCACCATCCACACCTAAGCTATAAAGTATAACATCGTCAGCGACTTTCAACCTTCCATACCTCTGAATAAGAGCATATCCCTCAGCAGCATTAATTGATGATACACGAGCAACTAACTTATCAGGAAACACTTGCATCTTTTTTTCAACCTCAACCTCAGGTTGCGCACAAGAATTCATACAGATCAATCCACAGCTCATCAAAAAAGCTCCTGAAAGTGGCCCATAGTTACCTTTGAAAATGTTGCTAAATGAAATCACAGCCACAGATTAGTTAAAAATGCGCTTTCACCAATAAAAATCCATAAATTTAATAACGAAGTATTGACGAAACTCTCTGGTTATGTTTTTTCTGTGCGCAGTTCGATTTAATTCAACTCACGGGTCAGTGGCTGAGTGGTCGAAAGCGCTCCCCTGCTAAGGGAGTATACTCCAAAAGGGTATCCAGGGTTCGAATCCCTGCTGACCCGCCATTCATCTAAAGCCCTATTACACAACCTGTAATAGGGCTTTGTTGTTTAAAAAATCAGCCTTAAACAGCCCAGTAATACCTATGGTAATACTATCCACATCTAACTCCAGATTACTCCACAGAGATCCAGAATACGCTTGAAGTCTTGGCTCTGTATTTTATAAATGCTGGTTAATGACTCCTTCTCACTCCAATAACAATAGCCCCTTGTCTCCTCGTGAAAAGGAAATGGCTAAACAACAAGCTTTAGTTCTGAAAAAGCAGTCGGCAGATAGCCAGAGGACGGATAATGAGAAAGCAGTCTCCCAAGCTCAACAGGAGAAGAATCTTCAAAAAAAGAAAGCCGCTAAAAAAGAAGCGGTCGAAAAGGGATTAAAGACTAAACAATTAAACAAAAAAAATAGCGAGAAGAAGAAACAGAAACAAGAGTGGTTAGAAGAAGTGGCAGCCATCACCAATGAGAATATTAAAGCATTAATGAGGCCACGCATCTATAATGATGGCACCGAATCCAACGAGGCGCTTGAGCATACTTATGAGAGCGCTAAATTAGATTTACTGAAGAGAGGAGTCTCGACGATCAGGACTAAACTCTGCGCAATTTCTTCATTCAATAAGGTTATCGTATTTCCTGATGACAAAGAGGATTTACAGTCTAATACTTGGAGAGTTCCGTATTGGAGCATAGATGGGAAAGAGAAAATATTCTACATTCCTCCAACAGAGAACCTCTACTCAGAATCAGATTTTTCTCTAAACTCAGACTCAGACTGGGAGTATACCCTACGATCATCCCTTGAGGTATCGAATCAATACAACTTCCCTATTGATGAGCTAGCAAATTTAATAGGACTCCCCACAACCGATGAAGCGATTGACATGAAGTCCCCACACGTTAGCCTCTCTACGTTATATGACAGTATCATAAGCTCCGAGCTGGAAAACCAACTGCAACAGCTTGGGCTCTTTGATCTAGATAAACACTATATAGAACTAGGCTTACAATACCTCTATCCGCCGAACGGAGTTATCGAATCAGGAGCACATGCAGTGGCTCTCGCTAATGAGAACAATACTACGCGTAAAGTCTGTGATACAGATCCTAGAGATATTTGGTTTTCTATGGATGAAGATGAGGTTTTTGAATTACGAAATAAAGTGACGAATCTCTATACTGACGCAACTCAGAATCTAAGTAGTATATCCGCTTCTCTAGATAAGGCACTTAGCCAACTCGAAAATCTCATATCTCTAAGAGAACAAATCCAAGAGTCTATACTTACAGCCTTCAAAGCCGGGCAGGAGTATACCACTAACTACAGAATAGCAAACGATCTAAAGACCAGTCAGAAAGCAACTAGCATGGCTGAGGGAGGCAATAAGAAAGGTGTGCAAACTAAAACCCATACCGAAAAATTCATAGAAGCTATAAAGGCATTCGAGGCTACGTCTGGAGAACAAAAGACTACTGTTAAAAAGGTAATCAGTTTCATCTCCAACTCTGATAAGAGCGAGTGGAAAAATACATTGGAATCCAAAGGGGCGCGATCATTAAAAGGCGTAATCTATCGAAACAGGACTAAGAAATAGTCTTTTACGGGAAACACCTGCCCTTATTTTTAAGTCTCTCCTTTGAACCTTTAAAATAAGCTCACAAGTCATTCATTTATATAGGTTTTATTTCATATTTCGCGAAAAGTTCGGACGCGTAAACGCTTAAGCCCTTCCATCAAATCAACTTTCTCATACGAGAAATCGTGGCTATTTCTTGCCTATGTCCAGAGACGCCCAAGAAACTACAGCCAAGAGTAACGAACCTGAATATCTCCGATTGAAGGAGGCTTCAAAGTTGTTTTCCATCTCCATCAGTAAATTCCATGAATATATTGCTGATGGTCGTTTACGCACCATCAACCTCAGGGAACCACATCAACAACGTGGTATCCGCCTCATAGCTAAGTCGACCTTAATCGACTTCCTTGAGCAACACGCGGAAGGGGGGGGGAAATAGAAGCTGTGTCACCAGCAAAAATTAAAGAATCTAACAACAAACGATACACCCAAAATGAAACTACAATCCAGAACAATTAAATATTCACCCAACAACTAACTGAAACCGCCCAAACAGATGAACGCGTGAACGGTCTCAGCCTTAGTTGTGGTAACTACGTAGAGATTAAATATACACGCATGATTTTGCAAGGGCTACTTTGCAAGAAAATGAAACAATCTAAAACAAGAAATTTACAATGTGATCACAGAGACAACGTTAGTACCCCTGACGCGTTCGAGTGGTTAAAAGACAATATCAGCATTCCCCAGATATGGGAAAGGTTTGGCTTCAAAGAACAACCCAGTGTGAGCTGTAAATCTCCTTTCCGAGATGACCAACACGCCAGTTTCTCTATCTATAATGATGGGAGAAACTGGAAAGATTTTGCTACCGATGAAGGTGGTGACGTAATCGAATTTATCAAACACGCACTCGATGGTAGCTATAAAGAGGTGTCAGAATGGATAAGGAACAATTACGGGTTTTCTGGGATGGGTCATATTCTACATCCAAGAAAACGTAAGGTGAAAAACTCATCAGTTCCTGTGATTAAGTCAATTCAATGGCCAGGAAAACTAACTCCTGGCAAGTCAGAAACATGGGAGGGATTTGCCCGATTTAAAGATTATTTATACCCATCTGTATGGGTAATGGTTCATGCCGGATTACTTAGTTTTTGCCGCATTAATAACGAAAAATGTTTTGTCGTTAAAGACGAATCAAACCGCGCTGCAGAAATCCGTAAATTAAACGGACAGCTATTCTATAAAAGCTCCAAAGCTTATCCATTAAAAGGAGTGGATAAGTCTTGGTTGATTGGCTCACCCCTTCTCAAGGATGCATCACAAGAAACCTCCATCCTTCTTTGTGAAGGAGCGACTGACTTCTTAAAAGCAATCGACCTTTATACTCGATATAGAAAGCTCCTTGGAGGTCGTCGTAGTTGGGTTCCTACTGCATTGCTCGGATCTATGTGCAGAAAAATAGACCCTGAGTGTGCGGAGTTATTTAAAGGCCGACTAGTCCGTATAGCATCAGACGCTGATAATTCAGGAAACAAAATGGCCGACCACTGGAAACAGCAACTTCATACCCTTGGCTGTGAAGTCGAAACCATAGAGTTTGCACAAGGCATGGATCTCACGGAAGCGAGCGTAAACTTTAGCCCCAACGAACTTTACTCATGATCAATAAAATCACTAAACACAATCCTAAGATAGATGACAAAACACACTGTAAGAATAACAAACTTCATAACCCTAAAGTTATTCTTCCATCCGAAGAATTAGATCAGGATTCTAACGAAATATCGACTCACGATTTCTACCCAGTCAATATAGTCTATAGTGCCTCTCAAGGGCATTACTATATCGACCGAGGCTCCTACTACCGTGTCTATAATAAGAAAACTCCAGTCTTAAACGGCATTAGAAATTACTTCGAGTCAATAGGAGAAAAAGATAACGCTAGAGGTCTTGCTAGAGACAGTATTGAAAAAATCGAAACGGATCAGGCTGTCGACTGGGCTGGCTCCATTGCCGGCTACAATAAAGGACGGATGAAATTCGATGGTTTTGAGGCTCTTATCACGCGTGAGGCTAAGCTGATAGAACCTGTTGAGGGAAGCTTTCCTGTGATAAGTAAGATCCTGAATGATGCCTTGGGGGATGGAAATCCCTTCATGGTTTTCATTGCTTGGCTTTCTATCGCTTTAAAAGCAATCATAAATAGTAGCCACCAGCCAGGGCAATTACTGGTTTTAGCTGGGCAAGCTAACACAGGTAAATCATTACTTTGCAAATTAATTTCAAGCGTCATGGGTAGTCGCACAGCAGATCCCTATACCGCATGGAATGGAACTTTGCCATGGAATGACGATTTAATTGCAGCGGAACTGTTGGTTATTGATGACTCTGTATCATCGACTGATCCTCGCGCCCGGCGTAACCTTGGATCGCGATTCAAGGAAGCTATCTATTCCAATGAAGTGCAGCTCCGTAAGCGTCAGACAACTAATATTTCTATACGTCCAGCGTGGAGATGTCTGATTTGCTGCAATGATAACCCAGATGCCCTTCAGATAATCCCTCCAATTGATGATGATTTATTGGACAAGGTGTCAATTCTTAGGGTAAGTAAGATTACTCCTCCTGTGGATACATCAACCACTGAAGGTCGTGCAGAGTTCTGGGCTTTAATTGAAGATGAACTACCGGCTTTTGTAAATTATTTACTGAGTTTCAAGACTCCAGATCATTTGAAAGACAGTCGTGCAGGAGTCATCGCATTTCGTGATAAAGCGCTAGAGCAAGCAGTTCTCGATATTTCACCTGAAAACCGTTTCTTAGAAATGCTACTACGCATATTCGATACAAACTACTTCTGCCTAAAACCTGGGGAACATATAAAGCTCACCGCTACTGAATTAGAGAGTCAGATGACGGATCAGGAATCCCCCGTGCAGGGACCAGCCAGAAATCTACTCCAAAAGTGGTCAGGAGCATGTGGCACATACCTAAGTAAACTAGCCTCATCAAAACCACATCTAATCAAAAAACTCGGTAAAAATAGTGGTGTTCAAAAATGGCAGATCACACGACCTAATGCTGAATAAAATAGAGGAGGGGGTGGGGGTCTTTTATTACTTTAAATAATAATAACAAACATCCTGTAAAAGGAAATGTATGAAAAGCCCCCCCCCACTTACTCAATAAATTCTCACCCACATCATCTAATCATAGCAAATTATACAATGACACCAAACCAGACCAAAGACTTAAATAACTTCCTAGCTTTTACAAACACTGAGCAACTTGGTGAAGGCGATGTTAATGCTGGAGCTAACCTCTTAGCCACCGCTGCTTGCACTATTGCAAATCTCACACACCCCGGCAGTGGCATCAAATCACAAGATGGCTCTAATATTAAAGTAAGGAGTAGCTTGCTCATAAAAGGCTCTTTCAGCTCTAATCTCATTCGGGATCATGTAAGCAGCGAACTCACATCATTCCAAGATAACTGGACTGCCCATCTCAAACGATACCTGGAAGACATCACAGACGAGAAAGCTAAGCTCGGAATGAAATCGTTTAACATCCCAAATGGACCTCCAGCATCTGACTCCGAAAACAGGTTTATGGCTCTACAGCAACCTAACCCCATACTCTGGGGAACCTCAGAAGAGGAGTGGGCTGATATCATCGCTAGCCCGCCAACCCCTAATTTACTCGACATGACTGCATTCCCTAAAGTGATCGTTACAGCTACGGGAGACTCCAGCCTCAATAAACAGCTCATAGGACTGCACCGTAACCGTCCACTAGTCATCATGGGACTGACAGCTAAATCTGCTAGTCTAGAACTTGCAACCACCGCTACCGCGTTAATGAATGGGACTCTACCTGATGACAGAGGAATAAAGACAATCGACGGCAACATGCTAATTCTAGACGCAGAGAACCGATTAGTAGAGTTAGCTGACAGCTCTCAGAAAAATGACATAAGATGGTTAGGTAATATGCCCTGGCTTGTAGATGGCGGTGCTGGTCCGGAAGCAGATCCTATACTAAAAGAAAACACCCAGCCCATTGATCAGATGCCGGAACGCATCAAGACTGTACTCCACCACGCCATGGCTAGACGTTTAAGGAATGATAAAACTCATTCTACTATCTATGAAGAGAAAGAATTCATAGATGCCCAGAAGCGATGGATTCAGTTCCTGAAAAGCATGGAAAATTCTCTACCAGGCATTACAGGCTCTGCACGCCAACTCTTAGCCACGCTAGTCTTCGGCATTCGCGAGATCACCCATATTCGTGGATACAAAAAGGTAACCATTCATATCTCATATATTGAAAGTTTCGCTCGTCACCTCATTCTCCGAATGTCGAATGCCAGAGATACAATCTACACAGATGCAGACACGATACTCAGGACTAGGCTAATGCGGACCATAATCGTCAAGCTCCAGCATGGCGGTCAGTCTCCCCGGACTATCTACCGTGGACTAGGCATTAATGCAGAGCTATTCCACGACATCATCAATGAAATGGAGAACAAGAAGCATGTCCAGAAATCAGACAAGGAATGGCTTCTAACCGAAAACACAATATCCCTCCTTCAAGCACAAAACATCAACCAAATTAACTTATGAATAATGACTTCAAAATGCCGGGCGACTCAGGATTCCTTAATCAGAGCCATCTGATGGAAATGACTGAACCAGCCCATGAGACTTTACTAGATCTGATCCGCGCATCTTCATCAGATCCTGATATCCGCACGACCATGGCTACCTCACTTGTCATGTCAGTTTGGCAACACGCTAACACCTCCTCCCTCATCAAACCATCGCTAGTTCTAGTAAACACCGCAGACACGTCATTTGACCCTGTTATGAGTGCTATAGAAGATCTGCTGGACCACAAAACTAAAATGGACCCCATACACCAAAAAGCAGATGGATACGTTGGCATGCCAGCACAGGCGCAGCAAACCATGAGTAACGTGATCGACCTATTACGTGCAGAAGGCAGATTTGTGAATCGTAGTGGTGAAGAGAAAATGTATCACAATGCACGACGCACTGCTTACGGTTTAGGCTCTATCCACAACTACTCCAAAGCATGGCATCCCAAGCTAAACCTAGTCACAGATAAGAGCGATACCATTACACTTCTGGTCAAAACAGAAGCCGATAAGAAGTTATTCAGAAAACACCTACTAAAAGATCCTCATAAAGTTTCTTCTCCTTCAGGTATTGGGACCGGGCTAACTACAGTATGCAAATCCATGCAGGTGTCCGCGTCCTTTTCGCCATCAGAATGTGATGACGCCATCGTTGATAGTATCATGGAGCTAGGAAGACCCTATATTATCCTACCGCACTTAGCGGATAAAGTAATCAACATTCCTAATGTCCACTCAGTAAGTCACTGTATCAATATCATAAGATCAGATTGGCGTTCCCCTGTCACGTCGCAGCCTGTCATCCCGGATAACTACTGGTGCCGCGCATATCAAAACCGTCTATGGACTCGTCTTAGTAGATTACCTATGGCTTATCGATACCCCATTCTTGATCTCGTTCACCAGCTAGAAGAAGCATGTGCTATTATAGTGGATTACACAGGGATTACCGCTGGAGGAGTCCCACCAGAAAAACTAACTTCATTGAAACTGGAACTCTATGCCCACAGCCTCCGTGGCATTACCATGAGTATGATAAGCCTTGGTTGGTATGGGCTAGGTCTTACTCAAGCCGCCCCTCTGCAACAAACGAGAAAGCTACTCCATACACTACGAGAAAAGGGCTCGATGACTTTAAGGGATATACAACGAACGGTTAACTTCAAGACAGCTGTAGAACGCGACAGCCTTGTCTATAGCCTCGTTGAGGAAGGACTGCTAAAGAAAGAAGGCAAGGTTGTTTCTGCTACTAGCTACTCAGATTATATTCGAAGCCTTCCCAAACTTCATCGACTCCCCGATGTAGCAGACCTCTCACAGGAAGATTCTTGTGAGTGAGGCTTCTTTGTAATCGAATTGTCACGGTACTAAATTCACTGCTCATCATTATAGCTACAACTAAAAATAGGCTATCCCATCAGTAACTGTCAGAGTAACAAACTAGCAACTAAGCCAAACCTACAAAAATAGCGTCTGACACTACTGACAAGCCTGACACTCTTTAGTTTAGATGTATTCTCGAAGTTGACTGTCAGTGACAATACCACTTCTAAAGTTGAGAAGAGTCCCCTACTTCTTCATTTCTTTTAGTATCTCGCTAGGCAAACACTTCAACGCTTCTGCAAAAGAGACTAACGTATACACCGTGATATTCCTTTCCCCACGTTCTACAATTCCAACGTAGGTACGATGACAGTTAACAAACTCAGCTAACTTTTCTTGGGATAGACCAAGGTTTCTACGCCTCCCAGCTATTACTTTTCCTACGGATTTAGCCAGTTTGCCAGCAGCATCGTCTTTGTCGGTATCAGGTGGATTTTCCATCTTGTGACAATGCTTAAATGCTATCTACAGTTCGACAGACCATAGTTAGCATTTTGAGGTTGCCTATTTTTTACTTGTTGATAATTTCATGTTTGAAATTCCTAAACAACTACATCAGACACCATGAACTGGTACTATAAAATTGACAACAAAGTGACCGGACCACTATCCGAATCGACCTTAAAGGAGCTGCATACTTGCGGAATTTTTTCAGAAAATACTCTACTCCGAAAAGAAGACTCTACAGAATGGATTGCTTACAGTGGAGCATTTATAAGGCAACAAAATCCACAGCAAAAAGTAACTGATTCTTCAGCAGAGTCCACCATCATTAAGTTTCATTGCAAGCATTGTCAGCAACACATTTCCACCCCCGTTTCTACTGCTGGAAATTCTTCACAATGTCCAGCATGTGATGGAGTAATTAGAGTCCCTTATAAGAACTTCACACCAGTAGGAGATGATATAAAAAATTCTGAAAGCAATAATCACAATACCGTTACTCAAGATCAAAGCTCCAAAGATCGACCGTCAAATAAAGAGTTTCTAGTTAGCTTCTTAAAGAGTCTACTAGAGAGATCTAAAATAGTAATTAGCAATCTAAGAGCAAAAATTTTCAATGCTGATTACCAAGCTAACAGCAATTCACCTCAGCAACAATCAGTCGAGCAAATTAACAGCTCATCTAACATTTCATCGCCCCAAGACTCCTCTAAGAAGTTTGACTGGAAATTCCCAATTGGCATTGCCGTCGCCGTATTATGCACAATCATTATTGTTAACAGTAATGGAAGCAAATCAACAAAACCAACTTCCTCAGCATATCAAAGTACACACGGAGGAACTAGTTCTCACTCTGCTTGTCAACGCTGTAGAGGTAGCGGTCAATTAGTAGGACAGTGCAAACAATGCTATGGGGCTGGGACTATTGTAACCAAAAACGCAAATTATGATGGACTTGAAGTTCCATCCCAGAGGATGCGTCTAGCCTGCCCCGGATGTCGAGGAACTGGGCAAGCGCCTGTTCCATGCAATCGTTGTAGAGGTAGGGGCTACTAACATGAATCCGAAATCTTACTTATTCAACTTATGAATTATTACTACATTAATGACGCTGGTGATGTGACTGGACCAGTTTCCATATCAGCTCTAAAGGAACTCAAAAATTGCGGGAGTCTTCATGACGATACGCTCATCTGCGTAGAGGGAGCAGAAAGCTGGAGCAAGCTTGGAAACCTCCCGAGTATTAACACTGATGATTCAAGCTCACAGACACCTACAGATCCGATTAACCATCAAATACCAGAGGTTAAATCAACTGCTGAAGACCAGCCATTCAGAAAGACCAGATTCAAGACAAAACTTATCATTACAGGTAGTGTTGCTTTTATCATTGTTTCGCTATCGATAGCATTCCTCGTTAAAGATAAAAATGTCTTCACTACAAGTGCTGGTCAACTACCCGATCTCTCCAGACCTTTGCCAGAAGGATTTAGTCTTATTCCAGAAGGCTCTTTCATGATGGGAGATGCTCTTGATCATATAGAACACGCTCCTCAGCATCGGGTAACTTTGAGTGCATTTTATATAGGTAAGCATGAGGTTACTCAAGCTCTTTGGGATAGAGTTTGGCTGTGGGCAAAGTCGAACGGATACACATCTTTAACATGGTGTAAACAGGGAGGAAAGAACCTGCCAGCCTATGAGGTGTCTTGGTATGATATTCTCAAATGGTGTAATGCCTATAGCGAAATGGAAGGTCTACAACCATGCTATTTTCTGAGTGGTGAAATCTACCGCATAGGTGAACCTCAAGATTTAGAAACAACGATGATCAGCTGTGACTTCACAACTAACGGCTACCGTCTTCCTACGGAGGCGGAATGGGAAAAAGCCGCAAGAGGAGGGCTTGAGGGATTACGATTTCCTTGGGGAAACACAATCAATCATTGGAAGGCTAACTATACAGCAATTTTTCACACCTATCTTTATCAAGAGGAAATCACTTTGGAACAATACAATGACCCTGACCTTAGCGACAGCAGGAGACATGACTATATGCGTATAGTTTCCAATCTGAGCGGAGGATCGCGCAATAGCATAACTGGAGAGCCCCGCCTTTTTAAACACGATAAAACAAGCGGTGAGCCGTATCTACTCCCAGTTGGTTCTTTTGCTCCGAACGGTTATGGCTTGTATGACATGGCTGGCAATGCGTCCGAGTGGTGTTGGGATTCATTTAAAGAGGAGTTTTACCTGAATTCGCCAGAACTTAACCCAACTGGGTTCAAGTATCCTCCGAGCGAGGAATCTAAATTCAATATTATCGCGAGCGCGTCCTGCCGTGTTGCACGTGGCGGACGAGGCGGATCACATGCCAGCCGGTGTAGGGTTGCGAGCCGTAGTGGTTATTCAACTACGGTCAGACACAATGGTTTTCGTTTAGTCTGTAGATAGTGGACGGCTACCTTACTGCAATTCATCCTATCTCTGTGTCATAAATAATTGATAAGACAGGAGTAACTCCCGTCACAAACCTCCGTCTTCACAGAGCCGCGATCCTTCATTGGGTCGCGGCTTTCTTGTGTGGTCGGATCATTTAAATAACCAACTAACTAAAATTACATTATGGCAATAAAACTAACAGTAAACTACGCGAAGAAGCTCGGGCTCCCGGGATATTCATCGCATTCATTTTCTGCTTCTATTGAGGTAGAGATCGCAGATGTCAATCATGCTCCCAGAGAAATAGAAGAGCTCTATGCGACATTACAAACCAACGTAGATCAGCATCTGCTCCAAAGCCCTGGGTTCATACCCCCAGATAATTACGGGATGACAACTCCTACTACATATGCGCCTTCACAGAAGCAGCTACCAGTGCCAGGTAACGTACATTCGATCAATGACCATCCTGATCAATGGAAATGCTCAGGCAAGCAGAGGATTTTTATAGAAAAGCTCACGACTGAGCGCGGGCTAACCAAGGAATACGTTGAACAGCTTGCTAGAGAGAGCTTCAGCCAAGAGATCCAGAGCTTGAATAAGCTTCAAGCTTCAAGCCTGATCGATCTGTTGTTCTCTGAAGGCGTAGCTCAGGCGCAGCAGAAATCATACAAGGGAGGTGCGCCATGCGCCTAATCTTACTCACGCTATTACTAGCGTCCTTGCTGTTCATGTCTAGCTGTAGCAGTCCTTCAACACCCGTGGTTTATGAAGCTCCTGACTATAGCCCTGTCTGCGAATCCCTTAAATTCTTAGGGCTTTGTTTCCTCGGTATCAGTATCATCTGTGCTGTTGCCTCCATCATAAAAAATATCATCCAGAAATCATCATGATTAAAATGATACTACAACCATTGCTGAACGTACTCTACCTGTTCGTCTTTGTCACCATCCTAGGACTAGCTCTATGGATCATCAAAGACACATGGATAGTAATACTCAGCCTAATAGCTGGAATCCTATTGCTCTCCGCAATTCTAGGTAAAAGGTAACTTTTCACTTAGATATATGAGCGCATTAGACTCCATCTCTATCACGTGGCATGTCGATGACATTGTCAGCAGAGCAGAAGACCAATTCCAGCAACTCACCCGGGCGCAAGCCCAGCGGGTGCTGGTAAACATCGGACGCGACCATGACGCCAATATAGGCATCAACTGGGAAGTGATAGACACACATATCGAACTCTACTTGGCGCATCTAACGAAACACAATCTAGAGCAGCCAGAGAGCATTCACTGCTAAATACCAGTAATCGATACTGACCAACATCAAGCCACATAGTATCACGCTGTGTGGCTTTTCTTACTTAAACAAACAACGCCATCACGCTAGGGAAAGTCCCTGATGCGAAATGGATCAAACAAACAACCAGCAACCAATAGAAACTAAAAAATATGAACAATAACATCACACTACTCGCTGATCCAAGTCATAACGGAATACAGCTACCAAATCAAAACAACCGCCACCAGCGTCCACACGCTCATCCTGACACTCGGCACGCCATAGAGCTAGTCCAGGCTCAAGAAGTAATCCCCGAGCCTACTGAGCAGCCATCTCGCCCACCTGGTCTAATACTGCACTGTGGAGCTAACGTAGTAAGCCGAGAAGAAGTCTATGAGACTCAGACACCCCCTAACACGTCGACTTGGTTTCCGATGCCTCACCATCACCTGATCGAAGAGGTCGAGAACCAGCTATGGCACGGCGGTTTCCACATCCGCTCACGCACTTTCGCATTAAGTCACGAGGGAGCTCGCCTGTTTTGTTTGATAGAAGTTTATAAAAGTGGCTACGAACATGAAGATTATACTTGGGTCATTGGGGTTAGAAACAGTCATGATCAATCGCTATCAGCCGGGATGGTCGCAGGCAACAGAGTTTGCATTTGCGACAACTTGTGTTTCAGCGGATTACATAAAATACAACGCAAGCACACACGCTATGCACAACGAGATCTCAGACCACTAATCCAAGGAACTATAGGCAAGCTAGAGAACAACCTAAGCTCCCTAGATAAGCGCATAGCCCACTACAAAGAGAAATCAGTTACTGACTTAAGGGCACATGACATAATCCTCAGAGGAGTAGATGAAGGTGCCATCACCAACAGCCAGATCCCTGAAGTTCTCGGACAATGGAGAAAGCCAAAACACAAGGTATTCGAAGAGCGCACTGTCTTTTCTTTATGGAATGCGTTCACTGATGTGACGTCTAAAAATAACTTGAACACTCAGGTGACAAGAGGAGAGCACCTCCAACGCCTATTCGACAAGAAATACCCACTAGCACTAGCTAGCTAGACGGACGACCATAAATAAAGCTTACAGTCCTGTGCCACAAGCGCAGGGCTGTAGCTTTTTCTTTAGGTCTGGCAATAATATATATAGATTTAGATAGGCTATTTACGAGCAACAAATGTATCATTAAACTTGCTGGGCATAGAGACTATAGTTTAAATTTAGACATGAATGAAGCATTTGCACCTCTATTAAACCCCAAGCGTGAACTTCAAAATACTCATTAAAATGAAATCAAAGTACCTTTCTCACTACGAACCTTTAGTTCAGGATTTCAGCCAACAGCTTAAAGACCAGAATCTATTAGGACTAGAGCACATGCCGCAGCCCTTTTTACCCTTGTTCGGCAAGGAATATGAATCCTCAAGACTGAAGCTTATGATAATGGGACAAGACACTAGAGGCTGGGGTAAGTGTTCAACTTATATAGAAGGAGAGTTGGATAACCCTTCATCTGAAATAGCTACTATATTTTCTGAGATTGAAGACAGAAACTTTACTCAGTCGGGTAATTCTACAAACTCATTCTGGGGGTTTGCGATGGCGCTCCTATCGTCCGTTCATGGTGTAGATAATTGGACCACCATGAAATGGGGGGCGCATTCAGAAATATTAAGCTCGTTTGCTTGGGCTAATAGTAATGTCATCGAGCTATGGGCATCACTGAGAAAATACACTAAAGGAGTACCTCACGAGACATGGAAGGCTGTAAGAGCGGCGGGAACTGAACTTACTCGCCTTCAGCATGCTCTAGAGACAACTAATCCAGATGTTATAATTCTTACCTGCTGGTCTAATCTTCCAGGTAATTTCTTCGATGGTCTTACTAAAAAGGAAATAGAGTGTGAAGTAAACTATCTGAAACATTACTATATCGAAGATTATGAGACACACATTCTTCATACATATCATCCGGGATATATGCGCAACCTTGGCGGACCTTGGGGCTTCTTAAATGACATCAGAAATTACCTCAAAGAGATAAATCTTGCTCCGGATTTCCCCGAATTTGTGAATGATGATGAGCAATCTAAAATAATCCACCAAAGCCTTACTCGTGGTTTCCGTATGCGACACCCCCAAATAACTGATCAGCCTGATAAGTATAAGGCTTTAGAGTGGATAGCAGAAGAATTAAATAAATATCAAGCGTTCATGTCTATCCCGGTCGTTGCGCAGTTACTAAATGAACTTGGATACAGAACAGACTATGGAACTGAATATGCTGGAGGGCGAGGTAGTTACCGACTTGTGAGAGGTGCATACCATCGCTGCGTAGCTCAAGGTGACTCTGTCGGCGCTGACCGCATCGCTAGAGTTTTTCGTAAACCAGACTTCACATATGCATATTAGCCATAATTAGCCCAGCAAACTTCACCTATCGTAAACTGTGCAATTAGGTTGCCCTGAGTGTCATAAATAAATGATACGCAGGAACGTTTTCTGTGAGCTCATTATTCGATTTATGAATGAGAGCATTAAATAGCGATCTAGTTACAAAACTTGACTTACTCATAACAGCAAGTCATTTTTGCGATCAGATCGTGCAACTATAAATTAATTACAATGAACGATAAATATCCATACCCAATTGAAAATGCAGCTCATATTCCTTCTTCAAAAGAAGAGGCTATGAGGGCTCTGAATTTGATTGATGAATTTAGAGATGATCCACAGTCTGCATGTACTTCAACTTTCTTGGATGGTTGGTTTGCTATACACTTTATAGGCGATGCCCCCCACCCTGATGAAATTGAAGCGTGGCCTAAGAATCTGAAACCTATAGTTACAGAAGCATGGAGTAGGCACAAAGCAGGAGAAGTAACCGAAGAGCAACTTTATTGCTCCGATAGTCAGCAGCAAGGAATCCGTCTACAACTAGACGGCAACTTACAATGCTACGTAATTGGAAAACAGGGTCAAGATCTTGGCTACATTTCGGCTCACTACGACCCAGAAAAAGGGAATCAGCCAATTCTTACCGGAATACCAGCTAAAGCCTATATCTATGAATCACCCAAGGTTGCCATTCACGCGTGTAGACATCTTGAACTAGACTCAATTGACATATATGCTAGTTCTCCTACAGAGGATCTAGAGTGTGCAGACGGTAAAATCATTCCGATTAAGGATCTCTTTGATAAAGAAGTCGTAATTCAAACACCTGAAGGACTCTTTTTATACAGAGATGGTAAGACCCTTGGGGAAAGTCCGGTAAGAGCCTGTAAGTATCGTCTATACGGCGACAACGTAGAGCAGCAACTTCAGCAAATTAAAACAGAACTCGGAGTTACTTGGAAATGGGTTGAATACGACAAGATCTAAATTAGTCCCCGTTTACTTTAGCAAGTTAAGCGGGGATTTTTTTACCTATGATCTACAGCCATCCATTGAAGTATCTTTCATCCTCGACGAAACGATACTACCTATTTGCCTCACCAAATATGGGGTTGGGTCTCACCCACTTGATGAAGCTGTGCTGTATTAGAACCCCAAATAGTCATACTAGGGGGCGGTATGGTTATTTGAAATATTAGAAACAACCGTAGTCAATGGGTGTCGCTCACTTTGCACACGAAACTGTTCATTAATCCGATTTCTTTGAGAAATTTTTCGCTACTTCCATACGAGCTTTAAAGATAGCTAGCTTAAGTTCGAATTCTTCTGAATATTCGACAACTACCTGTCCTTTTGATTCAGCATGCACAGCTTTACGTATTTCACTAATTCTTTGACGAATCCATTTCTCGCTCTCTTTAGATCCTGCTTTGTTTGATTTAGTACTCATGCGGCATTACTCCTTATTTTTGTTTTTTCAGCTATTATATGATACTCCAATGCGTGCTTGAATACCAATATTTCTTCCAACAAATATTCTTGTGCATCGTCCTCATTTTCAAAACAAGGTACGTTATGTATTTCAATGTTAAGAAATCCTAGGAGATTGTCTTCCTTATCAAGGAGCATCATACCAAAATAGTTTTCTACTTTCCCGCTACGCTTATTCATAGTCTTTTTATATTTAGCTTTGTTAAGCTGAATAATAATACTCTCCTTATTCACTATGCACTTCGAGCATTCATAATCAGCATGGTCTTCCGATGTAACGTCTATTTCTTTTGAGTTAACTGGGAATCTAGCGGGGTCTATCGAGGTTAGATTCGACAGAAAGCCTTCGAAAACTTTTTCATTATGGGTTTTGTTCAAAAGCCCTTTTACTAAATAAACGGTAACGTTGACTTGTTTATCTGCGTTACTAATCTTGTTGATAGTTTTCTCCATGTGTTTACGCAGCGATATTATAACCATTGTAGCACGATCCTCTAATTTACCAAGAGTGTTAGCATTATTAGCAGTATTTAGTGTATTGTATAAATCATATTGAGTATAAGCGCACGCTTTGAAAACCACTGCTATTTCACTACTACCGTCAGGAGAGTATTCGCCACAGTAATCTCTAATTAAATTGAACATTTTGATCAATGTGGCAATAAGCATTATTAAGTAGACGCTAGTCAGAAGAAAAACGTGTAACCCAGGTTTAGAAACAAACCATTCATCAATATTATCGCTGAATCCTCTATATAGAGCCATTCCAAATGGGAAAGCAATTAGTATAATATTAGAGCATGTAACCCAACCTGATTGAGGAGACACAAAGTTGCATCTTGAAAGCCGCTTAGGCCAACACCAGAATTTAAGACGCCAAGGCCACTTTGAAGGTTCTTTATCGAGAGATTCTGATTTCATATTGAATAACGTCTCCATCCCTTAAGTGTTATAACTGGGATTACCTCATCGTCGTCATCAGTATAAGCTGATCCTATTACAGAACCCAAAGAAGGTGTAGCCTTCCTGATAAAATTAATCCTATACTTCTTATTAGGGATAATTTCTTCAAACTCTACGGTGTCACCTTCTTCGGCGTTGTATTCTTTGAACAATTTTGTCATGTGGGTAATACGGTATTCATTACGGGTTCCATATTTACCTGTTTCTGGGTGTTTAACTATTTTGTTATTATAATGAATATACTGCATATCCCAAATTTTCCCATTAGTGTCTACACAATGTATTATTTCGCGTGGGTTATAATCATTAGAGGAGAGTGCGGGAAGGAAGCTTAATAATCCCTTCATTTTCTTTGGAACACAAATACCTCCTTGGTGTCCTCCTGTTTTACCAACGTCATTAGATGTTAATTCTTTAGCGTATTTATTACTCATGATATTAGGTTTATGAAAGTTGTTGAGGTATAATGGCTCTCTGAGCTAGATCGGCTTTCCATTCTACTTTAGCGAGCATGTCTTCTTCTACGCTATCCTTATAAATCAGGTAGTACACAGTAACGTGTTGTTTTTGTCCATTACGATGTGCGCGTTTACTAGCTTGGGCTTCTATGGCTGGGTTCCAATATTGGGTGAAGTGGATAACAATGGTAGCTGCTGTTATGTTAAGTCCTGCACCCGCAGCTCGTGGGTTAAGGACAAGCACTCCAGCTCCATCATATTTAGTGAAATCGTCAATTATAGTTTGCCTGTCAAGAGTTGGTGTAGATCCGTTAATCTGATTCCAATATGCTTCAGGTAACGACGATTCTTTAGAGGCTAACTCAATTAGTTCTTTGCATTTGTTAAACGCTGCAAAAACCAACACTTTTTTACCATTGCGGAATGACTCGTTAAGTAGTCCTATTAACACCTCCATTTTAGGTGTCATCAGGGGCATTGTAGAGCTTGTGTTGATTTCAATATCGCCCTCCCATGGATTATCTGGATCTTTGGCTTGCAGCCAAGGGTGAGCACAAAAGAGAACCATTTGACCAGTAGCAACTAGTTCACCAGCTCTCCCATATTTTTCAACCGTTTCGTTTTTGATCCTATTATATTCAGTGGTGAGCTGTTCGTCCATCTGCATAGGAAGTTCGATGTTACTTCGTTCTGGAAGATCTTTTGCTACGTCTTTAACCAATCGCTTGAGGACAATCGGTCCAGCAACTTTAGTTAGTTTTTCTGCACCGTGTTTATTATCGGGGTATGCGATTTGAAAGTCATCTTTAGTACCTAAGCTCCCGGGTATTGCCATATCCACGATTGACCATAGATCCAACAACGAGTTTTCTATAGGAGTGCCAGTCATCATAATGGTCCACCTCCTTGGTAGCGTGCTAATAGATGCTCGTTTTGTGGAGTCAGGATTCTTTAAAGCCTGTGCTTCATCACAAACTAACATACTCCACTGGACATCTTCTAATAGGAGCATGTCATTGTGAAGAGTGTCGTATGTTGTTATGACAATCTCTGGTTTTTGCAAATCTTTGTAGATCCTAGCCCTGTCCGATCCTTGGTGAATCATACACGACACAGTTGGTGCAAACTTGTGGATTTCACGTTGCCAGTTCACTAATAAACTACTCGGACAAGCGATGAGAACAGGACTCCCCTTTTTATCAGGTAACTTACAAATAAGGGTGATGACCTGTAGTGTTTTTCCTAGTCCCATTTCATCAGCTAAGATGACACCACCTAGTTTTTGTATTACTGACCACATCCAGCTCACCCCTTGTTTTTGGTATGGATATAGAGTTGCTTTTACCTTAGTTGGAATGATCAACTCTTGTGAAAGCTCAGCCTGAGTGGCTGCTGAAGTAAAAACATCTTCTCCTATTTCTAATATAAATGGTAAGTGCTCTGAGTTCTTCGTCAGCTCTAACACTTTAGGGTACGGTAAGTCCTCTAAATCCATTTCAATAAAGCACTGATCTAGACATTCGGTAATTCCTGCTGGCATTGACTTGATACTAGATCTGCTCTGAATCCATTGGTGTCTATTTGTAATTGCTGGGACAAATACTCTCTTACCTGCCTGCACCTCTAGAGCCCCTATAGTTGCTCGATACTTATTATTAGAGTATTCGATATGAAGGCAGGGTTTTGCCTGAGTGCTTGATAATATTGCACCTTGTAGATCCATGCCTTGAAGGGCATTGAAGTTTTCTTCCTTCAAATAGTTCATGCTAGTAATTCTTTCAATTCTTCTGGTCGGTAGGCGGGTTTACGGGTGTGAATCATTTTATGACAATTGGGGCACAGAGGTATTAAGTCAGTTCGAGGGTCATAAATACGAGCTTCTTTCAGTTCGCAAAGCGGCTCAATATGATGAATCTCTAGAATATTGCATAGTTCGTCACCAAACTCTTCAACGGGCTTAAGACCACATACTCCACATGTTTTCCCATGAACCATGAATGCAAGCATTCTATTTCTTGGTGAACGCTCCTTACGTGTTAAAGTAACAGTTTTATCCCCCCCTTCACAACCGCCTTCGCCAACATCCTCACTCTGCTCAAATAAATTTGCTATGCATGCTACCAAGGGCGTTAGAATAAGAAGCATGCCATCTTCAGCCGGATCTTTAGAGTCAATATTTCTGTATCGGAATTGAATATTAGTATCCCCTGTGAACTGAAGGTCGGTGTAAATTGATTCAGCAATTCCGTCCTCGTCTCTGTAATTAATGTTCAGTTGTTGCAGTAGAGCAGAGGATAACGCTCGTTTTTCAGGGTTATCTTGTGCATTGAGTTGGCGAATACATTGACCAGCCATCCTTCCAAACCTCATGCAAACTACTGCACCAAAAATACCACTCTGACGTATAGAGAATATAGGTGAGGTTTGTTCGGGCCATCCTGGAAAGCTGAATTTTATACCAGTCCTTCCTTCCTCTGCAAATTGCCACGCATCAAGGGGTATCCCTACTATGTGGGATACTTTGGCATTGAGTAATTCAGCTTCAGATGGTGGCATTATAAATGGACTAGATATTAGTAGGAATGTCGTAATCTTGAAGAAGAGTGCGCAGGTTACGTGAAACTACAGCTCTAACATCATCCCAGAATGCCTTCATTTCTTTGGTAGTGTGACTTGCTTCTGCTGAAGCCAGCGACCAAATAAGAAAGTCTATTCCATCAACAACATCACCACCACTTTTGGAGTAAACCTTGGTGTAAAACTCGTGGTGTTTATTGATGCGAGCTGCAACTTGATAGTCTGCATCGCTCTCAGAATTAAGGGATACTTCCCAGAAATCACCATTATTGATTTCACCTGTTGGGGTAACATGTACTTCGTTAGGCGAGACTTGAGAGAATATAGGTAACTGAATTGTATGCGTTCCCATGGCACCAGTAAGTGTAACTGTATTCGCCGTTGGGTTTACATTAGTTACTGTTGGTTGTTCTTTATTCCCGCTGTTTTTAATTCTCTTATTAGAAGTAGCGTGATTTATACCACTAGTTGTAACCTTTTTCTGAGTCCTGCGATAACGTTTGTTGGCTTCTTCCCTCGGATTCTCCAGCAGAGCTTTAAGATATGCCGCAACGTTTTCATCAAAAATGATTTTAGTTTTACGAACATCCGTTTCAAAAGCTTCATCTAATTCGTTGTCAAAGTCTAATTCTACACGAATAAGTGAGTAGTGAGGATCTCTAGCTTTCCAAATACCTAACCAATCACCATTGTGGATCATTCTACCTTCTCTGTAGACGTAGAATCCTTGATTAGGGTTATTGATCTTAGCGCTCTTCATGTAATCAGAGCCTTTTGCCGCCTCTAGGTCTTTGCGGTGCGGAAGTATCCATGCTTTGATTGTCGCGTCATGTGTTCCACCAGCTGAGTCTACAGCAACACGTAGTATTTGTTTTTTAGGAGAGAGGACTTGTTCTGAATCTTCGGGAAAGAATGGGTTCCACGGTTTGGCTTCTTCACCATCAATGTTTAAAGTTATATTCTTGAAATCCGCATTACTTGTATCGAGGAACTTGTGATAGATCATTTCAACATGAGTTCTCAAGTTATTACTGAGGCGTTTCAAGGCAGCCCTTTCTTCTGTGCTACCCGGTTCATATTGAGAATTTTTTAGTATACGATCGCACATACTCCAAACTACAAGAGTTCCTGTTTTCCCACAAAGTTCGTCATACTTCTCGATTTCATATTGCTCAATACCTCCTTCAATCATTTCCCACTCACCACACTTATCAATGTGATCAAGGTCCCATATAAATTTATTCAGGGGGGCATCTGGTTTATCTTTGGATATGACTGCAAGCCTACGACACACAGAAGTTGAGGCTGTTTTCAGACCCAAGCCAAATTTACCTAATGATTTGGAGTTTATTCGTTTGGGTGCTCCATATCTCATCCCGTCAAAGATCCCATCACGATCCATACCAGTTCCATCATCACCAAAGAAAATGAACTGTTCCCATTCCCCGTCAATTTGAACTAGATCAATAGAGACATTGATTTTGCCTGCACCAGCAGCAATTGAATTGTCTATAATATCAGTTGCTGCTGTATTGAAATTATATCCAGTATCACGCATGCCAGAGGCTAAACGTGCTGCATCTGGTTTATTTTCAATGTACTTTATCGCATCTTGATCGTTATCTTGAGATTCCATATTAGGTATTATTTGAGTTTCAATAGTTTGTTATTCTTAGGCGGGACAAATGTTCCCTCTATATGAGGTTGCATTGCTTTGGCAATAGCTTCTATAACAGGCACTGCTACTGCATTACCGAATTGCCTCCATGCTTGGCAGTTCGAAACAGGTATCTTTATTGGTTTATTCTTAGGTCTATCGAATCCCATAAGTCGTGAGCATTCACGAGGAGTAAGCATGCGCGGGTTTTTACCCTTCTGCTTGATAAGTATCTCTGATCCATCTTTATAGTATCGAGCAGATAGTGTTCTCGATACATCTTCAGGGCCAACTACACTACAACCAAAGCCGTTACCCTTAGCTGCATGTTTTTTGGAATAGCCTTGTAGATAATTCCATAGTTTATCTGAGAGCGTATATTTTTCTAACACGCGAGTCATTCCTTGGTATTTTTCGGTGTAACCTTCTTCCGGCTCTTCATCAGATTGATGCAGAATTGAAGCAAGAGTGGGGTTAGTGTCAGGGATAACTACTTGATCAAAGTCAAATTCTGTTGTGTCACGGAACCCAACAATGAATATTCGTTGACGTTTCTGAGGAACCCACGGAGTAGCTGAAATTACACGGAACTCAATGTGATACCCCAACTTTTTCAATGAGTCTTTAATTACTTTAAATGTCTTCCCTTTGTCGTGGCTTACAAGATTCTTTACGTTCTCTAGTAGGAATGCCCTGGGTTGTTTCTCTGCTATTATACGGCATACATCAAAAAACAAAGTGCCTTGTGTTTCATCCTCAAATCCATGCTTTTTACCCATGGATTTCTTCTTAGAGACCCCTGCTAATGAAAATGGCTGACAAGGAAAGCCTGCTAATAATACATCGTGATCGGGAATATCTTTAGCATTTACTTCAGTGATATCCCCATTGATTTCGTGATCATCAGGATAGTTTGCCTTGTATGTTTGCACACTGAATTTATTCCATTCACTAGTGAAAACGCATTTTCCACCAATTTTTTCAAAACCCTTACGGATTCCACCTATACCAGCGAACAAGTCGATCATAGTAAAGGTTGCCTTGGTGTTAGATGGTTTCTGTAGATGATTTCTAAGTTCATTAACACGCAAGGGCTGTGGCTTAACTTTATCACTAAGATAATTGTAGATTTGACGTTCTGATACACCCATGATATCTGCGATGGCAGAAACTTGAAGGTATTCACGTGCGGCAATTATAGCTTGTTTGGGATCTTCTGGTAAACTCATAGTAGTTGCAGGGAAAATTTACTGAAACTTATTCATCTTTTTAACCCTGTGCAAACTCTTTCGGATATTTTATTACGCTCCCTTGTTTTTTTAAAATTACAAGTATTCACACAGAGTGTTTCCATGTCTTTTTTGACATTTCAGTACTATCTGAGGCAGAGGATGTGCTAACATTCCCACTCCTTCAACTTGTCATTAGCTAGCCCTATTATTTGGTGTTCTCAGAAGAATCTCCTTGCGGATCTAACAATCATTATTCAGTCTTAAATTATTATCGTGGTTGATAATAAAACATATTTATGAAGATCATTCCTACATACTTCCCTGAAGAAGGTCCGTCCTCGGAGCGTAAGGTATTCAAGCTTCTCAGTGAATTAGAAATGCTAGGTGAATGGGTCGCTTTCCACTCACAAAACATCTCGGAATATCACCGAGAAAAGCAGTGGTGCGAGCTCGACTTTATCATAATTGGACCTAAAGGAGTCCTTGCTTTAGAAGTTAAAGGTGGTCGTGTGGCATGTAAAGACGGCATATGGAGTGGCAAAGACCGCCATGGCAGAGAACACTTGAAAAAGGAAAGCCCTTTTGACCAAGCAAATAAGGGCCGATTTGCACTGGAGGCAGCTATTAAAGAAAATATAGATTGGCAAGATGTCAGAGGAACACTGTTCGGTTGGGGCGTCATATTCCCGGATGTTAATTTTGATGTAAGGACATGTGAAGCTTCTCCTGAGCTCATTGCGGGTAGAGATATAATAAGTAATAAAAAGCGTTTCGGGAATTATATCAAAGACTTATACGATTTCTGGCAAAATCAGGTTCAGTTCACAGTGAGAGAAACGACAGCAAACCAAATTAATAAGATTTCAGGATTTCTACGTCCTAATCTAGATTTGGCTCCACGCATGAGCAGCTTGGCTCTCGAAGCTGAGAAAGATTTCGTTCGCCTCACTGAAGATCAATATCTGTTTTTGGACTGCACAGAGGATAGTGAAAGGATTCTATGTAGGGGAGGCGCAGGCACAGGAAAAACTTTTGTGGCCGCAGAATGTGCTCGCAGGGAAGCATCTAGCGGTCATTCCATTTTGTTCGTCGTTGAAAGCCCATTGTTTGCTCAATACCTAAGAACTCAAATTCAACATCCTTTAATTCACATTTATGATTTCGCCACACTAGCTTTAGCAGAGATCAAAGAAATATTTGAGCTCCTGATTATAGATGAAGGTCAAGATCTGATGAACTGTGTAGCATTGGATTTATTCGATTCTCTACTTGAAGGAGGGCTCGAATCTGGTCGATGGCGCTGGTTCATGGACCCCAATAATCAAGCAGGAATCTTAGGTCGATTCGATCAAGAAGCATACGAGATACTTGCATTATATACACACACACCTTTGTTGCTGAAGCGTAACGTTAGAAATACTAAGCCGATAGCTACTCAGACGCAGCTTATAACCGGAGCTGATATTGGAGTAGCTGAAAATATAGGAGGAGGCTCAGCACCTCAAATCTGCATGGTAAATTCTCGCGAAGATGAGGCGGCTAAATTACAATTGGCTTTACAAACATTACTCAACAAAGAAACGGTTCTGCCCAAAGACATTGCCATCCTATCTTTTCAACCTTACGAAAAGTCTTGCATCCAACTACTAAGCTCCAAATTAAGTCAACATATTGTTCATCTAACAAGTGACAGTTTTAATGCAGTCATAGATCAACAAAAAGTCCTTTTTTCTTCAATTCATAATTTCAAAGGCTTAGAAAAAAAGTTTATTTTCATTGTAGATTTGGACAACGCTGACCCATTGGGCAAAGATATTGCTAAGCTCTATGTCGCTCTTACCCGGGCAAACTTTGGGCTTTGGCTTGCATTACCCAACTCCAAGAAAGTATCCTTTGAAGAGGTGAAACTACGTAATACAACTAACCTTTTAGCATCACTATCATGACAGCAAGATCACAAATCACAGAATACTTGAGACAGGAACTTATTGGCCCAGTTGATGGACCGAATGAGACCGTAAAGGAGCGACCGTTCAAACGATACGCCATGGGAATGCTCTTCCCGCAAGATAGTGGTAATTTCAGTGATTTGGAAGAAGAAGAAACGGAAGAGGTTTCTGAGAACTCCGACTCTGGAATTACCGACTCATCTGTTAGTTTGTCATTCCAGAGGCTCCCATCCTCGTTTGGAATTAGCTTTGTTCTGCCCGAACCCACAACACTAAAATTTGAGGTGAAAGCTGCTATTTATAAATCTGAAGAGGGCAAAACAGGCAAGCACAGAAGATGGACCCGTCGAGAACTTGACGCGTCACCTTCTCCGAAATCTATCGTTATTGAGGTAAAGAAACCTGAGAGAGTAAAAGTGTCTATACTCGAAGGGCTGGCTGAATTGGATGTCTTAATCCGATCACACGCTGCTGGATATTTGATAACCGCTACATTGGTAAATACACAACGCCAACAGGGAACACATACGCAAACTGAGAAGTGCCTTTTCCAAACAGGTCTTAAAATATCACTCCCTGAAACAAGTTCGCTAGGTTTCGCTCAATATCCTAGTCGTGACCGTCTAAGTCATGATGAGGAAGACCGCGAACTGGCATTAATATACCGATCAAAGTCAGCATATGCTATCGGACATGGCTGTGCCGCAAAATGGGATCAGAGCGAAACTCGTAAATGGGTAAGTGCAGAGTTCATGCCTGAACAAGAGGTTAAGCCATTAACTACTGCTATCGATGGTCTTTCAGAAAAGACATTATCGCTTCAGTATCTAAGTGACTCATCTGTTCAGCCTTCCGAGCTTAAAAAATCTTTGTCTGATTTTTTAGCTGGCTACCGTAGCTGGATTAAAGATCCAAAAATATTGAACTCCGTCCCTTCGTGGGGCATGCATACAGCCGGAAAAATTATTGCTAGACTCGAAGAAGCAGCAAACCGAATGGAGAGAGGAATTGAAATCCTAGCCCAGGGTGATGATTGGATTAGAGAATCATTTCGCCTAGCCAATCTAGCTATGCTACGTCAAATGATTCATGCCGAGTTGACTCAAAATCCACTACCGTTAGGTCAAGGTCATACAGATGAATTAGACTACAGCTCCGAAGAATACGAAAAATTCAAATGGAGACCTTTCCAGTTAGCATTTCAACTGCTGTCGCTCCCTTCTATAGCTGGAGATACTCCTGATGACATTAAGGAACGGGATATTGTAGACCTAATCTGGTTCCCAACAGGAGGAGGAAAGACTGAAGCATACCTAGCAGTCGCTTCTTTTGAATTGATCGCTAGAAGGCTGCGTTTCGGTGACAAAGGTGCAGGCACTACAGTTATTAAACGATACACTCTAAGACTACTAACTACTCAGCAATTTGAACGAGCCGCAACACTGGTTACCGCTCTTGAGCTTCTTAGGAGAGAGCAGATTCCCCGGCTTGGAACTATCCCCTTTTCCTTAGGGCTCTGGGTTGGAGGTGAAACGACACCTAACAGATTTGTACAAAACGGTAAGGGCTCGCACGATAAATATCAGGCTATGCTGGATGAGAACCCCCCAGTTAGCCCATTTCAAATTCAAAAATGTCCTCATTGCGGGACGAGTTTAGTCCCGAACAAGAAAAGTAATGATGAATCTCACTATGGATTTATCTCAACGGAGAGCTCATTTAAAATTCGGTGCCCGGAGCAGTCATGCCCTTGCCACTCTGAGATGAATGATACTTCTCAAGACACTGGTATTCCAATCTCAGTAGTTGACGAACATCTCTACGCCCACCCCCCTAGCCTACTTATTGGAACCATTGACAAATTTGCTCGCCTTGCTTGGGCTTCCGAGTCGAAAGCATTTTTTGGTGTAGGAAAGGGATATAGCCCACCTTCACTTATAATCCAAGATGAGCTTCACCTAATTTCAGGTCCTCTAGGAACAATTGCTGGGATATATGAGAGCGCAATAGATACAATCATCACCAGCTTAGGAAATGGGGTCAAACCCAAAATCATAGCAGCTACTGCCACGATCAGACGTGCTGATGAGCAATGTCAGAGACTATATGGGAGAAACGTAAGAGTCTTTCCTCCTCCCGGAACAGATTCTGAGAATTCATATTTTTCAAGAGTAGATAATGATGCACCAGGGCGACTTTATCTTGGAGTAATGGCTCAGGGCCATTCCCCCGTATTCTCCTTAGTAATGGTAGCATCAGCGGTGGCACAAGCTCCCGTTGCTTTGAATCTCAAAAATAAAGATCGCGATACCTATTGGACTCAAGTGATCTACCATAATAGTCGTCGTGAGCTTGGTAAAACCATGACATTGGCTAGGGATGATATTCCAGCACGTATTACAGCCATTGAAAAAGTAAAAGACCGTCGTAGAGCTCTGCCTAATGTAGAAGAACTTTCCGCTAATCGTCAGGGTTGGGAGATACCAAAGGTTCTTGAGCAATTAGCAATTCAAGCTCCTGAGAAAAGTGCTGTGGATATATTACCTTGCACTAATATGATTTCGGTTGGAGTTGATGTTTCTCGACTTGGCCTCATGACTATAGTCGGCCAACCCAAGACCACAGCCGAGTATATTCAAGCATCTAGCCGTGTTGGGCGTAAAGATGATAGACCGGGTCTGGTTCTCACTCTCTACTCAGTTTCTAAACCTCGTGACAGATCTCACTATGAATCATTCACATCTTACCATGCATCCCTTTATCGTCATGTTGAGCCAACTAGTGTAACCCCCTTTGCCCCTCCTTCTCGTAAACGGGCTATGCATGCAGCAATAATCGCCATGATGAGAATTGCTGGCGGTCTTGCTGACAATCAAACGGCCTCCAACTTTGATGCTTTAGACCCAAATACTAAGCGTCTTTTGACGATGTTATTGGAGCGAATGAAGAAAGCAGAGGTAGCTGAAAGTCACGGTATTGAATCCGAAATGAAAGAGATTGTCGATAGATGGACTGTACTTGCTGCAAAGCCCCAGTTACGTTTTGATGCGAAAGGAAGCAGACAATTTGAATCTCTTATAAAAGGGTTTGGAGAAGCAGAGAATAGTGCTGAATGGGCCACCCTTAACTCCATGCGTAACGTTGACGCTGAATGTAAAATCCGTGTCAAACCATAGAAAAAATTATGAGTGATAACAATAAAACGGTCCGAAGAAGCCAAGTCATCACAGGCCAAGGACCCGGTGGCATTTTAGACATAGGACAGGAGTCTTTCATTTGTATTGATACCTCCCAATGGAATGTCATCAAATGTTCAACAATTCGATTACCTCGCTTAGAGTCAAAGACTGGAGCTACTTTAGGCTTCAAATCGCCTCCGGTTAAGCAAGGATTCTCTGATTTCAACCCAGCTACTTTACCCTATTATCGTTTTCCAAGGTGGTTATTTTGCCCCAAATGTAAGAGTATGGTCAAATGGACCGCTGCGATGGAAAAGCAAATAGGCGACAATGGAGTGCCGACATGTTTATCATGTAACGGCAATAAACCTCCTGTCTTAGCTCCAATGCGCTTCATCCTAGTTTGTAAATCGGGTCATATTGGCGATGTTGATTGGAATAAGTGGGCTCATTCACGCAGCGACAAAGCGACAAAGGGTCAATGCTCTTTTAATCCTCCAAAACTTAAATTCAAGACTGCATCAGGAGGGGCAAGCGACCTATCTTCACTATCGGTAGCTTGTAAAGAATGTGGAGCCTATCGAAGTTTGGCTGATTTGACTAATCCAGCCCAAATGAAATCCGCTGGTATTTTTTGTTCAGGGAAACAGCCGTGGCAATATTTCGAGGATCTTCCTCCAATCTGTAAAGATGAGTGCCGCGCTGAACAAAGGGGAGCTAGCAATATTTACTACTCGCAGACACTGTCAGCACTAGACATTCCAGGTCTACAAGAAGACACCACTGTTTCGGATGAGGACACTACTACAGCTATACTTAATCACCCAAATTTCGCATTTGTTAAAATGCTTGCTGACGCCGAAACAGAGCCTTTAGAAGCTCCTCATGTTAAGTTAGCAGCAGGGCAGGTTGCTAATGATCTCAACCTTGAACTTGATGTGATTCTAGATCAATTAGGCTGCGGAGATCCGCTCCCCCCTCCAACTGAAGCCTCATCAGATGATGGCGAACAAAGCCTACGACGCGGTGAATGGCCTTGGCTTATTAAAGATAATAATGCTGCACACCTCAATACCAGTATAGAGCCTCTCGCGGATTCCAATACTGCATCCAAGGAATTAACTAAAGTAATTGACACTATTATACTCGCGAAGAAATTACGTGAAGTCCGTTGCCTCAGAGGTTTCAGCAGAGTCGACCCCAGCGGAGACGCCATTCCTCCTGATCTGGATGGGTCGCGTAGGTGGCTTCCTGCCATTGAAATTTTTGGCGAAGGTGTTTTTGTGAAATTTGATGAATATGCTATCCATTTGTGGTCACAACAAGAAAAAGTAATTGCTCGGCTGACTAAACTACAAGAAAGGTTTGATGAGTCCGAGGGCATAACATCCATTTTACCAACGCCAACACCTCGACTGGTTATGCTACATACATTTGCCCATTTATTGATCCGTCAATTATGCTTTGAATGTGGGTACAGTGCATCATCACTTCGAGAACGGATCTATTGTGACGAACCAGATCAACCAACCGGACCTATGGCTGGAGTGATGATCTATACAGCCGATACTGACTCAGAAGGATCTCTGGGCGGCCTTTGCCGTCAAGGGGAAGAGAGTCGCTTCTCTGCTACACTTTTGTCAGCTTTAGACAGGGGGAGCTGGTGCTCATCTGACCCGGTATGCAGTGAGGTCGAAGGTCAGGGTCTTGGCGGATTAAATCGAGCAGCTTGTCATGCCTGTAGTTTGGTCGCAGAAACAAGCTGCACAATGTTCAACTGCCTTCTTGATCGTGAGCTCGTGACCGGGACAGAGATTGGCTATTTTCGCGAGACTATTGAAAAACTCAACTCACTGAATACCCACTGATTATGAAGCTTCCAAAAGCAACAGAACTTGATTCTGACCAACAGTCCATACTAGATGCTCCTTTAACATCAAATTTATTTGTGTCGGGTCCGCCAGGGTGTGGAAAGACTGTCATCGCTTTGTATAGAGCCTTGGCTGCTAAAAATAGCAATCAGCAGTGTCAGATGATTATGTACACTAATGTTCTAACAAGATATACTTCAGGAGGAGAAGGCCAAGCGATTCCTACTTCAACAATGAATAGTTGGTTAACTAAATGGTGGAAATCTGGCAAAATGGGAGTCGTGCCGAAACTGGAATCAACCCCCAACAGTCCTTACAAGAAACCTGATTTTCAAACCATGCAGGTATATATGTTTAAAGAGCGGGTCATTAGTTCTGCTATGAACTGGGGACATTTGGTTATTGATGAGGGGCAAGACTTTCCTCCCATATTTTATAACCTTCTGAATACTGTCACACATCGTTTGACTGAACAAGATGAAGAGCCTCCAGTGATGACAATACTAGCTGATGAGAACCAACGCATTACCACAGAAAACTCAACATTGGAGGATATACGAAATGCTCTTAAATATTCAAACCCCTCTCACAGAAAACTTCATAAGAACTATCGCAACACCAAACGTATTGCTCAATTCACTAATCATTTCTCAGTAGGACTAGAAACGGGAACAGGTAGTCCAGTGTCTACTCGCGATGGAGAGATGCCGCGCATTGTTACCACGAACAAATTAAATGATAGTGTCCAGAGGATCGTTCGTTATGCTAATAATCACCCGGATCATCAGATCGGCATATTCGTAATCACACAGAAATTATGTAAGAGCCTCTATAATCGCCTAGAACCAAAATTAGGAGGTAGAGTACAAGCATCTCTCGGCGGCGGGTGGAGAGTAGAGGATAAGTTTAAACCTGAAAACCTAGATTTTGATAGTGGGGATAAGATTACAATTTTATGCTTTGCTTCCATAAAAGGATTAGAGTTTGACGCAGTTTTTCTTCCTGAACTACATCATCTCAATCCCGATATGGGAAGTGAGGATGAGTTTAAAATGAAGATGTTTGTTGCGTGCTCTAGAGCTAGAGAGTTTCTCGAATTACATTACCAGCATGACGACCCCAAAACTCAATCTGCTTCTCGTTGGCTTCCATCCCGAGAAAGTGGAATAGCTCAATGGGACTCAGGCGAGAGCCCTGGATCAAGTAAAACTAGACAATTTTAACATTTGATATAATGAAACCAAAAAAAACCACTGAAAAGCGTTACTTCATCGTTCTAAACAGAAACCTTTTTTTACGCTCCCTCGCTGCATTCAAGGCGTTAACGGGTTCATCCTACCCTTCATTTGCAGATCCACTGACTACGGCTGCTAACGACAAATTACTAATAGTCCGAGACGGCATCCCTTCTACTTGGACTGAATGCATTAGTTCCAGTAGAGAAAATGAATTCCCTGTTCTTCTCGAACTCGATCTGGTCGGGTTAGAGTCATATTTCGATGACTCTAATGCTTGGAGTTTACTCCCGTGCAGTATTCCACTCACCCAAATAAAAACAGCATTTTTCCCAGAAAAAGAACAGATTAATGACTTCATTTCACGTTCGTATGAAGATGTAACTACGGATATTATTCCCATTAAAAGGGACTCTCATTTATTTAGATCTGAAGCTACTAGTCTCGTTAGTAAAAAGGAATCTGATTTATTTACATCAAAGAAAAATCCAAACAATCTAGCGGATAGTATAGCCGAAATAAAGGAGAAAGAGATAGCGTGTGAAAATTTAATCAACAACAATCAAGATGATGCAGTGGCTGGGGGTATATGCTGCCTATTACAAATGCTACCAGAGGGAGTTACTTGGCATCATGAAATCCTTCCTATTATTGCAAATGACCCCTTAGAAGGAGAAAGTAATAAAATATCGAAAGATGTTCTCAATTGCTTTGTCAATCTAGTAGCGCCTGAACATGCCGCTACTACCAAGCATCAAATTCGCTGCGCTATCGAAGTGTTCATGGCAAACATTTCAAAAGAGGGCTGGCAATCCACCCAGGTGCTTACAGATATAGCGACTAAAATGAGCCACTCTCCTTCCGAACTTGCCATAGACAACAGCATGATTCAAAATTGGATGGAATTGAGTGTAGATATTTTGGAAAACCGAGCTGACTGCGAACCACTTCCAGATGAAGGAGAGGTAGCGTTGCGGGCTATTTTACTAGCCTGTTTACGTAAAAAACCCGAAGCAGTAACGAGTGCAACCAACTCCTATCTCAGAGCTGGTAAAACAGTAACAGCTATCGCGGGTTTCTTATGTGGTCTATCTTCTGGAATGGCCAACCTTTCCAAAGAAATAAAATTGTTTAATTCTAGACCAGAGATGGCTGCATTAATAGTGAGGAACCTTCTATTGCCTAAACTATGGGAATCCGGCTTGAGTATTCCCAATAAAACTATTTCCATTTCAAACGAGCTTAATGATGACCTTTCTAGCCTACTTCAAATAACAAAAGGCAAGACTGTTATTTATTCTAAAAATATTCCAGCCAGAGCAGTCTACCAGCAACTTGTTGCCATGGGTCGCCAAATGGATCTACCGCTGTTTGGAGACAAAGAAAGTGGGTATCTAAAATTTACTCACGAATGGAAAAGTGGTCGGAAACAATCCGTTTATATCAAATCACTGCATAGCAAGGAGCACCGAGAGGATATGGTGCGTTTTATTTCACCGTTTGAAAAATTACCAGAAACATGCAAAAAATCAGATTTAAATGGTCTATTTAGCTCCGTCAGTAAATCCCGGGCTAAAACTATCAATCGAGAAAGACTCATTAAGTATTTGTTCTGGCAAAGCCAAGAGGATAAGCATTGCCGAATTTCGATTGATGCTCAACTCGGCTGTTTATGCGTTATTGTGGATCAGATCGTATCAACCATGGACAGAGAAGAACTCAGTTCACATCTAATGCATGTTGCTGAAATGGCTGATCAGCTGGAAGAGGATCTAGGCACAGACCTGTTTTAACTAACAATCACAACTCAGACTCAAAAAACCATGCGTATACTCTCTTGGAATCTACTACATGGAGGCGGCAGTCGCATAGAGCGGCTAGCTGAGGCGCTTCTTTCATACAATGCCGATGTTATCCTCCTTAACGAGTTTCGCCACAACAAGGCGGGTGCTACTCTTCGCGAACGTCTAACCGATGTAGGCTACGCTTACCAGTCAGCACCTCACGCAGAGCCACGACAAAACATCATCTTTGCTGCTTCACGAATACCTTTTGACGCCACCACCTTCCCGGGGCAGCTGTCAGACCCTCAACTAGGAGATTTCACCGCTCGCGTCCTCTTAGTAAAAATAGGAGCCCTAAATATTTTCGGTGTCTATATGCCTAGTATGAAATACAAGCGTCCAGTTTTCGATTTCCTACTCAAACTCCCCTCCCACTATCTGTCCGAAGACTCCCTGTTCATGGGAGACCTGAATACCGGACGCCACTACGAGGACGAGAAAGGTGCTACTTTTATTTCTGCTCCACAGTTCGATGCACTACTAGAACAGGGATGGATTGACACATGGAGAACGCGAAACCCTGAAGCCCGGGAGTTCACTTGGTATTCACGCGGCTACAATAACGGCTTCAGACTAGACCACGCCCTAGCAAGCCCATCACTTAACAGTAAGATCAAGGATGCCTTCTACTCCCATCAGGAGCGGGAAGATGGCGTCACTGATCACTCGCTAATGATCCTAGACACCGATCACTAGCCCTAACCCCATTCGAAGCTTACGCGACCTGCGAGCTAAACACCAAATACAACTCATTTCTTACGACCTAGCCTCCCCCCGAGAACAACTAACTCTATGATTTCCACAACAGAACATTACGAAGAATGTTTCTACGACCTAAACACTGGTATTGTAGGTGACCACGAGCGCCCTCATAAGCCAGCTATGTTATTGGCAGTAATGGATCTCATTGAGGCGAGAGAAATCAATCTAAACCTTATCCCCTTCTCCACAGCTCTGCGGGAACGCTTCACATTTTATTACGATATTGTCAAATTAGGGAATGATCAAAATACTCCACTGAACCCATATTTCTATCTACGTAGTGAAGACTTCTGGTCACACGTAGCGACACCGGGAAACGAAGCGGTAGTAAAAGCACTCAGCAGTCCACCAACAATGGGCAAACTCCCTACAATTATTCAGGGTGCTGCCCTTGCCCCGGATTTATGGAACGCGGTAACCGATGCCACACAACGCTCGCTACTTCGAGACGTGCTCATTTCTCGATACTTCCCACAACATAGAAACCTCCTGCTAAATTCCCAGATAGCAATTAATGCCATAATGGAGGACGAAGCCGAATACCAAGTTCCTGGTAGATCCGCAGGCTTCAGACGAATCGTAGTCCAGGCTTATGAACATCAATGCGCTGCATGCGGGCTAAGACTACGTCGCCCTGATGGAGCTACGATTGTGGACGCAGCACACATCATCCCATTTTCTGAAAGTCAAAATGACCACCCTCGTAACGGACTGGCCTTATGTAAGAATCATCACTGGGCAATGGACAGGTCTCTCATTGCACCTAGCCCTGATCATCTCTGGTTAGTCAGCCAGGAACTTGATTCTCGTCAAGCTGGAGAAATGGAACTCATCTCTCTATCAAACAGGTCCCTCATCCTCCCCAAAGAAAAAGCCTATCACCCACTTCCTGAAGCTCTAGAATGGCGAAAAGTGCGATTGATCTAATCCTACGACTCAATTCCGATCTCAGACTCCCTGCATCTTTAAAGCACCCTCTCCGGCTTCACAGAAACACGTGATGTCAATTTCACCGATTAATAATGTCCAGAAACAACATCACCATCAGACGAAAAATCCTCTATAAGCAAATATGGAAAACCCCGGCTACTGAGGTGTGCAAGAAGTATGGAATATCTAGCTCTATGCTAGCGCGTATATGCACCGCTATGAATGTCCCACGCCCCTCAAGAGGATACTGGCCAAAAGTGAAGAACGGACAGAAAATAGACATCCCTAAGCTACCGAGCATAACGAGTGATACAAAGGAATCATGGGTAGTAAGGCTGGCGACAGTAAACGAGCTAAAAGTGGCTCACAAGAAAAAGATCAAGCAGCAGGAGCAAAGAGAAAACATACCGTATGGCCTAGCTTTTCTAAAAGGCTTAGAAGAACACAAGTTTGTTAAAGCAACCAGGAAAGCACTCAAGGGTTTAAAGCCGAATTACGACGGTCTCATTTCTCCAAATACATCAGATAAGCATATAGGATTGCTAGTATCTCCTGACCAATTGGAGCGCGCACTATCCATTCTCACGATGGTTATTTACGTATGTGAGCAACAAGGGTTTAAAGCAATTTGTGGGCTAGCCAAAGACTCAGTTAGAAACCACAGGCATCACTGGGACCCACCGCCAAGTGCAGTAAAGTTGGAGTGGGATGGGGAACCAGACCAAGAGAAAAATAAAGCCACCATTTCCATTCGCGAAGGCCGTAAACGGTATCTAAAAGATGAGAGTGATGAGAGTTATCGCTACAGAAGTTATGATCAGTATGAATACAGACCAACAGGTCTTCTTACACTAACGATTGATTACAGTAAAATATCGGACAAAATAACAAGTAAGATTGAAGACCAAATACCAAGTATAGGAATACAGCTCTTGCAAAGGTATATAGAGTGGAAAGCCCAGAGAGAAGAATGCAAAAGGCAACAGGAGCATGATAAAATGATCAGCTCTTTCGAGCAGGACTGGGACAGACAGAAAGAACGTGAGAGCGAAGCCTTCAGCAAGGTAATAAAACAAGCTGCAAGATACGAGCAGGCCACAAGCTTAAGAAACTATCTATCCGCCTGCGAAGAGCGACTTCAACAGATAGAGTGTAATGAGTCAGAGCGCCACGACTACGAACTCAAACTGCTATTTATAAAAACCAAGCTACAAGAAATCGATCCATTCACATCGTCAGATGCTCCTTGGGATATTGTTCCCATTCATACAGCAATGGGGACCCCACCACCAAGTAGAAGGGATTAGCTACAGACTATTTACCCGCCTCTGAACCCTTCGCCAGCTACAACAGCGTAGGCTACAACAACAGGTTCAGACTCGATCACCAGCCCTAACCCCATTCGTAGTCTATGCGACTACAAACCGGGACTGGAAAGGGAAAGTAAGCCATCGGGGGCAAGTTCAAGATCCGTCCACGCCCTTTGCATAGGTCTACAGTAACATGAATAACTGTGATACTAGTTCAGGCATTATAAAATGTGGATCGTATTATAATGGTCGGCTTGAGCGATCTGATTCAGAGTTGTCCCACTATGAAAACGAAAACAAAAACAAACATTGCAGGAACTACTGGAGCGGTAGCAGGAGCAAGCATTGGCGTCGGAGGTGCTACCTTGGCAGTCTCTTCAGCTGGTTTGGTTACTGGACTGTCAGGAGCCGGGTTCACTAGTGGTCTAGCGGCAATTGGTGGTGGAGCAATGATAGGAGGTTTCGCAGTCGCCACAGCTGGCGTAGGTGTTCTTGCTGTTGCCGGTTTAGTGGGAGGAAGACTTGCCTACACAAGGTATAAAGCATCGAGAATACTAACACACTAATGAGCACTGAAGATCCACACAACCTACAGCGGTTCATATCCGCGCAAGCTCAGGACTACGATACCGCGATTGAAGAGTTGAAGGCTGGTCAGAAGCAATCTCATTGGATCTGGTATGTCTTCCCTCAGATCGCTGGATTAGGCTTCAGCGATATGGCAGAGCGATATTCCATTAAAGACCGTGCGGAGGCCATTGCTTATATCGAGCATGACATCCTTGGTCCTAGATTGATCGAGAGTGCAGAAACACTTCTACAAATCGAAGACCGCAGGATAGAAGACATCATGGGTTACCCGGATGACATGAAGCTCAGATCATCAATGACGCTGTTCCACGTAGTCACACCAACAGACAGCGTGTTTCAGGAGGTCCTAGATCGTTATTTCGGAGGATTCATTGACGGCAAGACAGTAGCGTATTTGAACAAAGAGTAGCACTTGCTTCATCTCTACTATTTGGGTGCTCAGTGTATGCCCCTCTGTGTTGCCCGCTGACGGCTCCGCAGCGTATCCGCAGCGATACTCAACTCATTATTCTAAAGGTGCTCAGGCAGCACCACGAGGCAGGGACTCACGCTCAGATGGAGCATGCTAACAACCATCAATTCCTAAGTGCTCAAATCTGGCATTGCCTCAGCAGCCTTTTTAAGCGCCCCCTGATCCACGTGGGTATAAAGCTGATGAACGGCCTCCGAGTCATGACCGATCAAAGCCTGCACAGTTGCAGCCGGGATACCTGCCATGTGCAACATCGTAACAGCAGTGTGCCTCAGTGAGTGGAACGATAGTTGATTCGTATCTCGCGCAGTATCCCTACCTTTCTCCTTACCTTCATGTGTAGTCTTTTTTCGTAACCCTGCATCCTCAAGTAGCTTAGTAAACTGATTGCTCAAGGTGCCTACTTTCATTGATGCCTTTTCAAAACGTTTATATGCTTCAGGATGAATTAATGCGACGGGGTCGTCATTTGTAGGTAGTGACATAATGTGATTATATAAAGGCTCAGCAATAGGAATACGAAGCCTAGAACCTGTCTTGCCTGTCACGATAGTGATAACCCGCTCTTCTAGATCTATCTTCCCCCAATCGAGTTTAATTATATCTCCTAGTCTCTGACCAGTATATACCCCAAATAAGATCATGCTCTTCCACTCACTGTTTGCCTTAGACAAAACTAACTTAAGTTCATCCACAGTGAATGGCTTCTTCTCTTTTTTATCTGCACTTACTTTTAGACGATCGACAAATGCCGCTGGATTTTCCTGAAGGTATCCGCCTCGCTCTGCATCTTTAAACACTGAGCGAAGGCTCTTTATGCGATTGTTTACCGTAACTGGTGAGATTTTTTTAGCCAAGTCATTCCGAAATTCAGTTACATCATTTCTAGTGATATTGTTAATATCCTGTTCAGCCCTCTCACCTAAAAAAGCTAAGAAGCTTTTAATCAATGCTGAATAGGCGGTGTATGAAGATGCTGCAATCTCTGGTTTCTTTCTCGTTAACCAAGACTCGCAGTGAGCGGTCAGTGTCGTAACCGGGAGTTCCTCGTTCGTGAGTTCTTTATGAAAATCTATAATCGTGTCTCTCACCTGCCTAGAAGATCGGTGAAGCGTAGCTGACGACTCAAATTCATCAGCAACCTTCTGAGCTTTCTTTCGATACCCGGCGGTCGCGGGTAGCCTCGTGCTGCGGTTTCTACGTTTCCCTTGTTTGTCATAGAAGCCCGCTTGCCAATATTTTGATTTCGGATGAATCCACAGGTAAGCCATAAGTAATACCTATAGTAATACTATCCAGAGAAGTCCAGCGAAACCCACAAAACATTTTTCATTGCAGATAAAAGGATTAAACACTTCTATGGACATCCTCGAATCCAAAATATCGACTCCAGGGTTCGAATCCCTGCTGACCCGCCATTATAAAAAAGACACTCTTCATTGAGTGTCTTTTTTGTTTCCCCCCATTTGCCTATTCAGACTGAGGGCCGTGCCGCCTCGAAATAGCTTTACAATATATACACATGATTTATTTTTGCTAATGCTTCTATTGTAATGCGTTTTTGCTAAATTAACTATGCCCACTGAAAATAAATGTTCTTCTGACTCTTCTCTGAGCAAGAGACATTTACATAGAGGCTTCGCTCTTATCAGCTCAATCCTGTTTCTGGCTCTGCTCTTAATAATCGCTGTCGCCAGCGTAAGCATTTCATCTGTTTCAGTGAGGACTTCAGCTTATTCTAAATACCAAGCCAATGCAGAGGCGAATGCCAGAATGGCTCTTTGTATAGCTATCGCCGAACTCCAAAGACACACAGGTCGAGATCAAGTCATCACCACCAGAGCTGACCTTCTAGACTCTGAGACTCCAGTGCAGCACGGTAAATACACTCTGGCTTTCCAGACCCAGCCTGTAGAAGGCGATTACAATCATGATGAATACGGTAACGGAAATTTCATGCGAACGCACTCTGGCCTACCAGTAGTATTAGTTTCTGGAAATGAATCCTATGACCTAAATAAACTAACTTCATCAATTTACCCTAAAGGCTACACCAACCAAGACACCCCAGTGGACCATCGTTTTGTCACTCTTTCAGACAATCATTTAAACCCAGTCAAAGTGCCTAGAGTAGATATAGACCAAGCTGGGAGCTATGCCTACTGGATCACAGGTGAGAACACCAAGGCTAGAGTCAATATCACTGATCGACATCTCGTGAAAAATAATGATTTAAAGCAAAACAGCTCAGGCACTACAGAACGCTTCTACTCACTTGAGACACCCGCGTCTCCTGGTTTAGTCTGGGCAGGAAATGCAGCCAACAATAGCGAAGACTTCTTATTGAAACACGCTGAGACCTCAGCCCTGAACCAGCGGATATTCAGTTATGGCAGCATTTCACTGACGAGCAATGAGGACATTCACGCTGCGGCGCAACAACATGTTCACGATTTCACTACTCATTCATACTCGGTGCTCTCCAATGCTAAACATGGAGGTTTGAAAAAGAATCTAACTGCCGCAGTGAATGCTTCTGATGACGAGTTTAGAAATCTAATTCTCCACTTAGGCTCTGAGTCAGATAGAGCAGACCCAGTCTTTCTATTTAAGAATTACTCATTCCCAAACAAAAAGGACACCGTCGATTACCTAAACTACCCCGGTGCTGTGTGGGAGCTATTTCGGAGCTACATAAGGCGTCCAGAGTTCGAACTTGAGCTAGAAGGGAAAACTCCCTCAGTCCTAGCCCACCTCGGAGGAAAAGCTCACAAGCTACCCCACTACTGGGAAACAGATAAGACTAGCAGTGATGGTCTTCGCTCTAGGTTGGTGCGTAGAACTCCAGTGCTACAGAGATTCCAAGTCGCCATAGATTATTCACTCGGCTACGAAGGTATCATCGATGAAGATGGAGATAAATGGCATGAGTTCTCCATGCGTCAGCACTTCATTCCTATGGTGAGCTATTGGAATCCCTATAATGTCACTCTGACTACGGCGGTAAATCATCATTATAGAATCTACAACAATCGAGACTATGGCACACATCAACACCACTCGACCTTCAAAGCTAACTTCGTAGGTAATCCTCAATGGAAAGTTTTTGCAATGGAGAAACTCTATGACCCAGTGACGTGGAGCGCTGTTAAAACGACTTCATCACAATTTTACTACCCATTTCATCCCACTGGAGGAGTAAAAACCTCTAGGTATAACAAGACAAATTACGGACTACAGATTCGCCCCTTCACTATCGCTCCTGGTGAAACAGCGACCTTTACTCTCATCGGCAACAATAAAGCGCTCGACTACAAGAGTAAGAATTATCTAGAGAAGATCACCAATGTAGCAGATTCCGTAGGCTATTCATTCTATGTGAAGACAGCTAAGTTTAGGGTAAAAATACTCAATAATCTCACAGTAGAGGACGCCACACCAGAACTAGAACTACTCCGCTACCCTAGTGCAGGTGGAGATAGGATGACCCGACTCATTGTTTCGAACTCAGCTACCTTCCAACAAACAAACCTGAATTTCGGCACAGTAACAGGAAGAGCTAAACTGGTATTCACCCCGACGATCATCAAAGACGATGAGAGGCTGCCCACCTCAGACGCTAATGGCACAGAAAGCCCCAAGTTTGCAGGAGTCGTGTTACGTAAGCAGGTTGATTTTTCTCATTACTACCCCAAAGGAGCAAGCTGGGAAAAGCACACTACAGGCTTTGACACCAACCCGTATAACACGGCATTCAATGTCCTCTATAACCCCATCGCAGCTAGACAGAGCGCTTATGGACGCACCATCGGGGCTCCTGCATTTACATTCACGGCTCCATTCATGTATCTGTCTGGGGTCATTGTCAGTCAGTCAGATTTCAATCTCATCTCTCCTCAAATGTCTGCTGATGGCAAAACCTACGTAGGCTATTCTGATACCATTGCGGGTGGCTCTACTAAGTCAGTCCAATATTCACTGCCTAGGTCCGAGAATAGGCTTACTAATATCGCCCAGCTCAATCAAATCAATCTCTCAAAATGGCTCAGTTCATATAATTCAAATCAGGATTTCGCCTCAGTGACAGACTCTCTTATGCAGAATAATGCTATCGGAAATTCATTCGCATCCCCACACATCCCACCTAACAGAACGTCCGTTCAAGGTTATGATAGCTCTTCCTACAAAGGTCAGGCTGACAGTGCATTCTCAGCTACGCACTACGATTCCTCATTTAACTACAACGAAGCACTCTGGGATCGGTATTTCATGACTGGTGAAAGAGCTGGTGAAATCACAGCTATAGATCAGCTCTCCACGATCCTACCAAATCAAAACCTCATTCCTAACACCGACGCCAAGCTCGACAAATATCTAGATCCGCACAAATCAGCTTCTCAGCTCATGTTAAAAGGAGGATTCAATGTCAACTCGACCTCAGTAGAAGCGTGGAAAGCCATCTTATCATCCACAGTCGGCCTACGCACCTCGGCCGCTGATTCACAAGCCAAAGACTTAGCTCCATTCCCTAAAGTCCAATACACCGACGCCACCCCCATCACTACCCCACCCACAGATGTTACCGAAAAATCACTTTATGACGGCAGCTCCTACAGAGCACTAACAGAAACAGAAATTACAGAACTCGCTAATAACATCGTCGCCGAAAACAAACTCCGTGGTCCATACTACTCACTCTCTCAGTTTGTAAATAGAAGCCTCTCCCCGGACCACCATTACAGGCAAGCCGTGCTAGGCCAGACTCTCACGCATGAGCAAATCAGCTACGAAGGAGCGCTGCAGTCAGCGATCAATCGCACAGGGATAAATGGAGCCCTTGACGAAGCTATAGCCAATTACCCAGCAGAAGTAATCGTCGATCACGAACTCTCTGCTAAAACAGGTAAAGGAGCTCAATACACAGATTACGAACGCGGTAAAATAAATCCAAATGCCCTAAAATATCACCCCGGCTATGGCTACTCATCCACGCTCACCCAGGCTGACATTCTCAGCCGTATTGGCCATCTACTCACGGTGCGATCTGACACATTTAAAATCAGAGCCTACGGCGAATCAAAAGACTCTAATGGTAAAATAGTCGCCACAGCCTACTGCGAAGCCGTTGTCCAGAGAACACCTCAATGGGCTAACTCAAAAGATGAGAGTGATACTCCTCCGAATCAATGGCAGCTAGAAGATCCTAATAATGGCCGATGGACTCCCAACCCAAAACTCAGCGAACTATCTAGAAAGCTTGGCAGACGCTATATCATCAAATCATTTCGCTGGTTAACGAAAGAGGAAATTTAAACCTATAAACCAGTAAAGAACTTCATCTTTACTGGCCCACCTTTCTTTTCTTGGTAGAGAATACAGGCTGACTTTGATTCATGATTAATAGAATATCCTTTCGATTCAACAACCTGCCACTCTTTATCCCCTTTCGCTTTAGTATGCATCTCGATGTGCACCCCTGCTGCTTTAGCGTCTTTCAGCAATAGTGACTTCATCGCATTTGGCTGCAACGCCAGTTTCCGCTTTGCATCAAGCACCAAGCCTAATTTGAGGTTCGTGTAATTCACAAAAAGCACTCTCCCTTTTTTCAAATGGCTCTTATCATGAGGAATTAGAATAGGCTTAAATACAGGATCTTTCGCTGTTCCAGATGTTCTAAGAAGAACCAAATACTTACCTGATTTAGGAAGCCTGAATTTACAAAGCTCTACTAAAGGAACGTCCTCTGCCCCCTTTTTATAAAGCACGCATTCCTCTCCACCTTTGTAAGTCACCTCACCAGTTCTCCTGCCCTGTCGATAACTTACCTCAGTCAACTTCTCCCCATTTTTAAGAAAGAAGCTCCCCTGATAACGCTCCTTCTTTTTAGCAACTCCAGCACCAGTTGTTTGCATCCCCTGCGGAGAACTCTGCACCCATAGATTAAATCGTAGCCGTGCCTCTACCTCAGTATCCTTCTCTTGCGCATCCACACGAAACGCCACTGTGAAAAACAGTATAAGACACATCGCTACTTTAATAGGCATCTACAAGTTATAGCACGAGCAACCTAAGCTAGAAATCTTTAATTCTGCTCCACCTCTAGGAGGCTGAGAAACAAGCCGCAATCATTCTGCTGCTCTTCTCACCAGGCAGCACAGAGAGGTCCATCTGGTTCATCGTGTAAGCAAATGAAAGTCCACTCTCAGGATCACCCAGCGCATGGCTACCACCAGCTCCCGGATGGCCAAATGCTGATAGAGATTCACCATAGTGCTTTCTCAACTTCTGCCCCTGTTCATCCAACGGATCTTTTTGGAATCCACAGCTAAAATGCGTAGGAGTCATCAGCACCTTGTCATCGCCCATCGACTGACTTTGCCGCATCCATTCCATCACATCTTCTGAGAAGAACTCTATATTCCCGATACAGGCTTGATAAAACTTCGCCAATGCGGACGCCGTAGCTACACCACCCATCGCAGGCAATCCAGACTGCCATGCTTGTGGCGTATTCATCTCATGCACAGCATGCAGCCCCTTAGGCGAGCTGAACGCTCTCTTCACTAATGAACCCGGCTGGTTGAATTCCTTATAAAACCCGCTATCTAGCTCGGACTTATCCATCTTCCCCGGATACAGCTTGGCCACTCTACTAAACTCAGAATCAGGCAATCCGATAAATAGATCGATCCCTAACACCTGAGCGATCTCCTTATGCCAAATTTCGCCCAGCGTATCACCACTCAGCAACCTAACACATTGATCTAACAGAAAACCATACGTTCTAGGATGATAGCCATGACCATCACCTAAATCCCAGCTAGGTTCCTGCGCTTCTACCGCAGAAATAACTGCATCAAAATCATACACAGACGCCGCTTGATCCAGCCCCGAAAGTCCACATTGGTGAGACATCATTTCCTCAAAGCTAGCCGAGTCATTAGGAAAGTCAGACCAAACTTGCACCACTCTGCTCTCAGGAGTTAGTCCATTTTTCTCAAGCTCTCTAAGCAGCACTGCCGAAGCTGGCCCCTTAGTCGCTGAATAAACTGGCACTAATGTTTCGCTAGTCCAAGCTCGCTGCTTTTCCTTCTCACACCATCCGTGAGCTAGGTTTAAAATCTCCTCACCGTGCTGCCAGACACTAACTGATGCGCCAAGCTCACCATGACTAATAAAATTATTCTCAAAACACGCGATTACCTTTTCTAGATCAGCCATAATTTTTTATTAGATGTCTTGGTGAATCGCTCTGTGCTGCAGGAATAAGTCATGCCAGCGTTCGTTCAGCGGCTCAATGCTTTCCTCGCTATTGACGATGTAGCGTCTCAGGTTTTCAAACATGCTCGTGTAACCAGAATAGAACTCTCTAATCTCATCCTCATAAGTTCCCTGAATCATATCTGCCAGCTCATAGCGGACATTGTAAACCGACTCACTATAGACAGCCAGTAGCGACTTACGTGTCTTATACCCATAGCCTAGCATCACGGCAAAAACCACACCAGCTAGCCCCATAAAGATCCACGGCAAAAACGAAATCGCCTCAATGTCAGCATAGCCAATGATCCCTGCGATACTCACAAAACTAAGTAACCACATCACCATCTTCTTCAGAGCACGCTGCCTCGTCACCATCATTCTATCTAACAGACGCCTTAGCTTCAGCATCACCATCGCATGCTTCATCTTCTTCTGCATCTTCTCAGCAAAGATATCCACCTTCTCTTCGAACACACTATTATCAAAGCTCACCACATCCACAGCCATCCTCTTCTGCAGATCATCTTTCATCCCACTCCACTGACGCTCACACTTAGCCAGTATGCCAAAGGCAACTTCCTGACTGCGTTCATAGGTCGCCTCACTCACCTCTTCTTGTAAATTTTTCTCAATACTCAGAGCTCCATCACCTCGGTTAAAAATCGAGATCAATGTAGCCAATAAACTATTCTTACGCTTCGCAAAGTTCACTGAATAGTCAGCACAATCGCAAACCACATTGGCAATATGCTCCACATTCTCTCTAGAGTTCTGCACCTCGTGCTCACGGCTCCTCTCCACCTCAGTTTCCACTAACTGAAGCGATCTGATATCAGACCTCAGTCCGCTGATCTTTTCTTGAATCGTTGTCTCTACTCGGTTCACCACCTTGAGCATTCTCTGACTTATCCACAGCAGAGCCTCTCTACGTTCCTCGCCACTATTGAGCGCAGTATCGAGCGCTGTCTCACAGTCTTTAAATCCTGAATTAAGCCATAGCCTTCCGTCACGCTTGCCTTCTCCCCAGGACTTGATCCCCTTTTCAGCCGAGACACAATGCATCGGCAGAGCATGTCCTACTCGTTGGATTGATAGCGATGTCAGATGTCCTAACAGAACCTCAATATCCTTCTTTTTAAGTAAATCAACTTTCTGTAAAATCACTGATGATCGCTTGCCTAACAGCTCCCTCATTTCAGTCACCAAATCCCAAGATTTAGCAGCCCAAGGGTTCTCAGAAGACATCACCCAGAACACATGGTCTGACTCACTAAGTAGCGTTTTCATTCGCTCCCGCTCATCACCAGTAAGCTTACTCACCGCTCCAGTGTCTATTACTTCGAGACCACCATGTTCAGCCAGCGCTCGCACTTGCTGGTATTCAACATGGCTGCTCGGACTCTCGCCCCACAGCACACCCGCTCCATACACATGGATAGCCTTCTCGCTTTCAGAATTCAACTCTAGCCCCAGAAGGGCGTGTAGGAAACTCGTTTTACCCGAGCCCTTTTCACCACAGACAGCAATACGCAGCGGAGACGCTAAAATCTCAGCAACACCTTCATGCGTCAATTCTTCCGCACTAGAGTTCGTCTCTAATGCTAGTGCTTTTGCCGTTGTTACAGCGTCTGCTAGACTATCTCTAGTCTCTAAATAGCGCTGTCCCAGCATCTGCAATTTGTTACGATAGTCTATGTCTTACTTCGACAGAGCAATAAGCTGTGAAACTGTCACAAACTTATACCCTTTGCGTAATAGAGCGTCCACAGTAGAAGGCACAGCGTCTACAGATGACGAATGCAGATCGTGAAGTAGAACGATTGATCCAGCTTTAGTCTTAGAAACGATTCTATTTCTAATCACACTCAGACCAGGCTTCTTCCAGTCTTGAGGATCTACGTCCCAGAGGATCGTTGGATAACCAAATTCGTTGAAAATCATGTTTCTCTGTCTAGTCAACAGAGCTCCATAAGGAGGACGCATCGTGCGTGGCTTCACACCAGTCGCTGCGATGATAGCATTCTCAGTGCGTTTAAGCTCAGAACGAACCATTGAATCACTCATGTTAGTCAATTTCCCGTGAGTCCATGTGTGGTTACCCACCTCATGACCTTCAGCCACCATGCGGCGCATCAGTGTAGGGTTATTCTTCACTCTTGGCCCTAGCACGTAAAATGTTGCCTTGATATTTCTCTTCTTCAGCATGTTAAGCACACGAGTCGTATTCGAGGTCACAGGACCATCATCGAATGTCAGAGCAATGTATTTGCCAGCTGATGTGCCACGGCTCCAACTCACCTTAGAGTTCCCAGAGTGATTTGATGAAAGCGCTCCCACACTATTTCTAGGAGTCGCTCTCTTGATAGTAGGCGCTACATAAGTATTATTCTTAGCTACTTTCACAGTCTGTGGCACAGGAGTGATTACTGGCTCAGGAGAGCTCCCCGCCTTCTTCATGATAGCGCAGCTACTCAGCATGACCGAGCCGCACAGAGCGATTACTACTTTGTTTAAAATTGATTTCATTATGTTGTTTTTTTAAAGGTCAGCCTGATTGATGTCACGCTTAAACTTAATACATGTAGTCAGGGAATCTACACTAGCCGGACTATGCCTGCGGCGCCCTACAGAATTAACACAATTATTCAAAATTTTGCGAATTCAACGAAGCGATTTTATCTTGAATGGCTATAAGCTCACCAATTTAGTCATTTACAGAAACTATTTGATTAACCAATTCTGTCTATTCTGAGAAATTCTGTTAATTCTGTTAATTCTGTATAAAAAAACTAGTGTGAATTCCCTGAACATGCAGTGATCCTACTCGCTAAGATGAGCATGTTTTAGGCCTTTATTCTTTAGCCTTAGAGCTAGCTGAATCTTTCTTCGCTGCATCAGTATATGATTTACTACGAGAGTCAGTTTCATAAAACCCTGTCCCCTTGAAGATCACACCCGCACCAGCTCCGAGCAAACGCTTCACAGTTCCATCACATCCCTCAGCAGGACAGTCAGTCAGCTTGTCATCAGACATCTTCTGAAACACTTCAAAAACATGCTCACAGCTCTCGCATCGATAATCATAATTTGGCATACACCCACCTACTACTTCTAGCCCCACTCAGCAAGCATTCTCTCGTAACAAAATCAGTCCACTACACGATCCATTTCAGCTCCGAAGCCCTCTATCTCCACATGATCAGTGTAGCACTTAACGACCGCATAGGACGTTTCCTTTTCAGTCTCTACCATCCCCTTAAAGTTAACATAGTGAGTGCCATTTCTTTTAGCGTAGTTCCCTTTATGGTTGTGGCCATTCATATAGACAGCCACATGATCATATTCATCTATCATCTTAACCACGGCCTCTGCATTCCATAAATTATGAGCATCAGCTTCCGGCATCACTGGGTAATGATTACAAATAATCACCTTCTCACGAGCAAGCTTTGCAGCATCCAGCTCCCCCTTGAGCCACGCTAACTGCACAACACTTATACCACCGTTCCATGGCTGCGCTTGCACCACTTTCTCAGAACGCAACCTTTGAAGCTCTCCATCACTCTCCTTCTTTAAAATTGATCCCTCAGGATAGCGAAACACACTCATCTCGGTTCCATCTAGATACACAAATCTCCAGCCATTCCTCACCTCACTGTAATAAGCTTTATCCATTCCCATCGCCTTCATCACCTTGCCCTTATCCTTATCAGCCACATCGAAATCATGATTCCCGAGCACCAAACGATGCGGGACTTTCAGCTTCTCATAAACTGGCATAATCTGAGCAAAACTCTTAAAATCCTGATCGATCACATCACCTAATGTCATCACAAAATCTAATTCATGCTGACCTAACTCAGTCAATGCAGACTTAAGCTTCCCTAGACTCTTTCTATAAAAACGACTCCCCTTAGTATCTTTATCCGCAAACTGAGGGTCGGCAATAACTCCAAAGCTCACCATCGCCTGCTCTGAACTTCCCTCATCAACAGCAGCCTCGCTTCTACTAGCGCTCCCCACCACAAACGGCAAAGGAATCACCAAGCGCACAAAATCACGTCTTCTCATGCAAATCATTACATCGTCTAAAACCCTTGAACGCACGCAAAAAAGAATTAACCTAAACCCATCAAAACTACAAAAATCACCACCATCCTCATTACCGCTCTTCTCAGCTTCCTATTATTTAGCTGTGAAAAGAAGCCAAGCTCAGCAGAAACTAAACAGATCTCAGAAACTCTAGATAACTTTAGTAAATCTCTAGGAAAACGCTCAGTAAACCATCATCACCGAGAAGCCCTCTTCACATCTGGAGGCGTATTCAGTATCAGCACTCGAGAAGCAAGCAAAGATTCAGAAGGCAGACCATTCTTCGAAGGGAAATCCCGCACCAAAGGCTACTTTATCGCTCCTCAATTCAAATGGGTTGATACAATAGAACAAGCCAAACAAGAAATCACTAAAGGCATCATCAATAAAAGCGGCTACCCGATAGAGATGTTTTACTCTGAGGATAATTCAAAAGAATAATGAAATCCTTCCCAATACTTATTATCATTGGAAGCATCTTTGCATTGCTATTCTACGCATGCTCTCCATCCAAATCCTCAGGGAAAAAACGCAGTTGCAAAGTTAGAATCGGCATTGAACCAACCTGTTTATGCCGACGAAACCTCTGCTCTAGCTCATGCAGTTAAAGTAGCCGATAAATACACTCAGTATTTTAGAAGCAAATGCGACAAAAACGAAGTTGATAGACTCAGATTTACATTAGAACTAAAAAGCTCTTCCACTTCTAAAGACAAAAAACCAAACGCACCCGATTGGTTTAAAAACCCTTCAACAGAAACCCTCTCCTACACACGTCAAGCTTACCGCAAAACGGATTTCAGCAACGAAGTCACACTCTGGCATCATGATGGGTATCTGTATCTAGAAATCAGCTTCTGGGACTAGAACTCTGGCAGCCCCCACCCAACGCACCAAAAGCCTACTTCACAAGCAAACTCTTCGCCATAGCAACAGCCTGCTTACCGTCACCGCCACCAAGCATTCTCACTAACTCCTCAACACGTTCTTTACCCGCTACTTCACGCATTGTTGAAAGCGTTCTGCCTGACTCCACTAGCTTCTCTACTACGAAATGCTGACTAGCCACACCTGCCACTTGAGGGAAGTGCGTGATCGATACCACCTGATGATTCTCACCTAACGCCGCCATCTTCTCACCCACTGCTCTAGCTATCTCTCCGCCCACATTGGCATCGATCTCATCGAACACCATCAGCGGAGTTGCATCTTGATCCGCCAGCGCACTTTTCACCGCTAGCATCACTCTGGAAATTTCACCACTAGAAGCAACCTGCCTCAGAGGCTTCAACGGCTCACCTGGGTTTGGTCCAAACTGGAAATCTACTCCCTCCATTCCACCTGAAGCAGGCTTATCATGCGACACTAGCTCTAGCTCGAATGCAGCCTGTTTGAAGCCTAGATCTTTAAGATGCCCAGCAATTAGCTTAGCCAGCTTAGGAGCACACTTCTTACGAACTGCACTTAACTTCACACCACTAGCCAGCACCTTTTCATACAACGCATCCACCTCTACTTGTAAATCTTCCAGCACACCATCACGGTTCTCTATTTCAAATAATCTCTGTCTAGCCTCCTCACCATGCTGCATCACTGCCTCTATCGTAGAACCATACTTTCGCTTAAGATTCTCAAAGAGATTAATTCTCTCCGCCAACACACGCTCCTCCTCAGGATCCATTTCTAAATCCTCTGCGTAATCCACCATCTCACGCTCTAAATCTTGTAACTCCAGTGCAGCCTGCTCTAGCCCAGCCAGCCTATCAGCCACACTCGGATCTAACCTACCCAGCTCAGCCGCAGCTCTCTGCACCTCACCCATCGCATCATTCACCGTATTCTCTAACAGACCTGCGATTTTACCAGAATACTCCACCAACTTAGAACCATTCGATGCTCTCTGATATCGCTGTTCCACGTCCTCTTCTTCATCCGGTTTAAGCTCAGCACCATCGATCTCATCTAGCTGAAATTTCAGCAAATCTAGCTCCTGCTCATTCGCTCGCTCAGAGTTTCTAAGATCCTCCAGACGCATGCTCTTCTCCTTCCACTCGCTCCACAGCTGACGATATCCAGACAGAGATTTCTCGGCACCGCTGCCGGCATAGGCATCCAACATAGAAAGTTGACGATCCACCGATAAGAGCGACTGATGATCGTGAGGACCATGCAGATCCACCACCTCTTCACCAAGAGCTTTCAGCACTGCCAAAGTCGCTGGCGAATTATTAACAAATTGCTTATTACTACTCTGCCCCACCACACGCTTGATGATCAGCATGTCTTCCTCGCACGGCTCTACCCCAGCATCTTCTAAAATTTCGTTCACTCGGCACAGAGTCGTTTCATTCAAATAGAAAACTGCCTCCACTGTGCAGCTACTCTCACCAGTTCGGATCAGCCCCTTATCAGCACGCTCACCGAGCACTAGCTTCAGCGCTCCTACGATCACACTCTTACCCGCACCAGTCTCACCAGTCACCCCCACTAAGCCACCGTCAAGCTGCCATTCCAGCTTCTCTACCAGTGCCAAATTCTGTATCTTTAATAAACTAAGCATTTTCTATTCAATTGTCTTTCGTGAACAAATGAACACTTAACATCCA